>JANPGD010000001.1:0-2159 GCA_031423845.1 Hyphomicrobiales bacterium
CTGCAGGCTGCAATCACCGCACCTTGCGCTATGATCCATTGCTTCAGATAAGGTGAGGCTGGACCAACATTCAGCGCCCGGTCATTCAACACTTGTAAAGGATAGGACATGCGGCAGTCATAGCCTGCGTCTTGCACGCCCGGTAAATCTGGAGCCAACTCAGCCACGCGTTTTTTCCAATTATCGACAGATTGCCAATTGACGTAATCCACCGATGATGGATCGACTTCCGGTGCGCCCAATCCATGCAACATGCGCCAAGCTGCTGCCCCATAAGGCTCATTGGCAAAAGTGTCGACGCTCTTGGCTAATTTTTCCGGAGCGCAAACCACTTCAGCCAAAGCGTGAGCGCTACCCAAACCCAGTGAAATTGCCGCCAGTGATGGAATCAATTTTTTAAACATGGTCGTCCCCGTTAAAATTCTAGCGTAAGTCCGTCATAAGCAGGTGTCACGTGCTGCGGTAATTCTTTGATCAAAGTGTCGTAATCCAAATCGATATGCATATTGGTGAGGATGGCGCGTTTTGGTTTCATGCGCTCAATCCACGCAAGCGTTTCTGCCAATGAAAAATGGCTAGGGTGTGGCTTGTAGCGCAGCGCATCAACAATCCACACATCAAGGTTTTCGAGATGGGGCAGGCTGGAATTTGGAATGTCATTTACATCCGGCGTATAAGCCACATTGCCGATGCGAAATCCTAACGCATTAATGTTGCCGTGTTGCAAATCGAAGGGCATGGCGCTGAGTGTGCCCCCTACTCCAATGGTCGCAATGATCTGGCAACTGGTGATGTGGTTGAGTGCCACAATGGGTGGATAATCGCTGCCCAATGCGGTTTCGAAACAATAAGTGAAACGGTGTTTTAGCATCGCAGCCGTCGCATTGTCGGCCCAGACCGGAATGCGTTTGCGTTGGAGAAGAAAGTAGGCGCGCAGTTCATCTATTCCGTGGGTGTGGTCGGCGTGTTCATGGGTGTACCACACGCCATCAAGAGCTGGGACTTCTGCACTGAGCATCTGCTCGCGCATGTCGGGTGAGGTGTCGATCAACACACGGGTACTGCCAGCAGGTTCAATTTTCTCCACCAAAAGTGAACAGCGACGGCGGCGATTTTTTGAGTTTGCCGGGTCACACTGGCCCCAGTCGCCACCAATGCGCGGCACACCGGCAGACGATCCGCAGCCCAATATGGTGATCTTGGTTGTCAATCGAATGCCGCCGGACGCGGCACTTTATTGAACAGGCGGAAGAAATTATCAGAGGTGAATTTAGCCATGTCGGATGCTTCAAGCTCGCGCACAGCCGCCAGTTGCTCTAAGGTTTTTACCACGAATGAGGGTTCATTATCTTTACCACGGTGAGGCACAGGCGCCAGAAATGGAGCGTCTGTTTCCACTAATATTCTGTCCACTGGAAGTGACTTTGCGGTATCGCGCAAATTCTGAGCTGATTTGTAAGTGAGAATGCCGGAGAAGGATACATAAAGGCCCAATTCAACACCCTTTTGGGCCAGCCAATCCTTGGCTGTGAAGCAATGGAGCACCGCTTTGAATGGGCCTTTGGCCATTTCCTCCTCTAGCACACGGGCGGTGTCATCTTCAGCTTCGCGGGTGTGAATGACTAACGGCAATCCAGTTTCGCGAGCGGCGGCAATGTGCGTGCGAAAGCCCTTCATTTGGGCTTCACGGGGCGAAAGATCATAATGATAATCCAGCCCTGCTTCACCCAGCCCCACCACTTTGGGATGGTTGGTTAGCTTTACGAGATCTGCCACCGTAACATCTGGTTCTTCATGCGCGTTATGCGGATGAGTGCCCACGGTGCAGAACACATTGTCGTAGGTTTCTGCTATTTTGAGCAAGTTCGGAAATTGGGCTACGCGGCTGCTGATGGAGAGCATCAACCCAACGCCAGCATCTGCACTGCGCTGCAAAATTGTAGGCAGATTTTCAGCAAGACCCTCGTAATCAAGATGGCAGTGGCTATCGACGATCTTGTGCATCAGGCTTTAACCGGGACTTCCCCCTCCTCTACATAACGGGGAAAAATGGCAGTTGGAGCGGGCAGGACTGTGCCTGAAACCAAACGGTTACCCAAACTTTCAAAACCACGCGCACCACCAGAGACAGCGAGAAGGTCTAATAATTTTGCCGCAGA
>JANPGD010000002.1:0-5665 GCA_031423845.1 Hyphomicrobiales bacterium
TGGCCGGTGTTTTTGGCATTCATGCGGAAATAGGTTGAAAGCTCCATGGGGCAACGCACGCCGGGCGGCACATAAACGAATGACCCATCGGAGAACACAGCACTGTTGAGGCCTGCATAGAAATTATCATTCTGCGGAACCACCGAGCCTAAATATTGCTTCACCAATTCAGGGTGTTCGCGCAGCGCTTCAGAAATTGAACAGAAAATCACGCCTGCTTTGGCGAGTTCGGCTTTGAAGGTGGTAACAACCGACACAGAGTCAAACACCGCATCAATGGCCACGCGGCCTGCGATGATTTCATTGCCTTCATCATCCAAGCGGCTGGGCTCGCCTTGCTTTCTCACACCAGCGAGAATTTCTTGTTCTTTGAGCGGAATGCCTAATTTGGCATAGGTTTCCAAAAGCTTGGGATCAATCTCGTCAAGGCTCGTGGGAGCTGCCATGGATTTTGGCGCCGCGTAATAATACAAATCCTGAAAATCAATTTTTGGATAATGCACTTTAGCCCATGTGGGTTCCACCATCTCAAGCCAAACACGATAGGCTTCCAAGCGCCATTCCAGCATCCAAGCGGGCTCATTTTTCTTTGCTGAAATGAAGCGCACGATGTCTTCGTTCAGGCCCTTGGGCGCATAGTCGGACTCGATATCGGTTTCAAAGCCGTATTTATATTTATCGACTTCAATCGTTTTAACGAGATCAATGGTATCTTGGTCGGCCATAAATTAAGCAGCTTTCGCTTTGGAGCGTTGGTTGAGTTTGCGCCACACGGCGATGAAATGTTGAATGTCCTTTGCTGTCGTGTTCCACCCTAGTGATACGCGAATGGCAGCGGCGGAGATTTCAGGTGCGACACCCATGGCTTCTAAAACATGACTGCGGGCAACCTTGCCTGATGAGCAAGCGGAGCCCGATGAGACCGCAATGCCTTCGAGATCGAAGTTCATTAATGCGGATTCGGCCTTCATGCCTTCCATAGCAAAACATGTTGTATTGCAAAGGCGTTCAACACCGTCACTGAAAATTACTGCGCCTTCGAGTGCGGTTTCGAGGGTGTTATTCAATTCGATAGTATCGAGACGGGCCGCTTTGGCGGCGGCGGCAAAGCCCGCAATAGCGATCAAGTTTTCCGTGCCCGCACGGCGGCGCAATTCTTGGCCGCCACCTTGCATGAAAGGCTCGACCACCAATCCATCACGGATAATGAGTGCTCCAATGCCTGTGGGGCCACCCACTTTATGAGCCCCAACCGTCATCATATCAACGCCCATCAAACCAAAATTCACTTGACGCTTGCCAAAGGCTTGCACCGCATCAACATGCGTGAGCGCGCCTGCCTTGCTGGCCAATGCCACAATGTCATTGATCGGTTGCACAACACCCGTTTCATTATTGGCGACCATAACGGAGACCAGCGCTTTGGGTCCACTCAACATGTGCTCAAGGGCGCTCAGATCAACGCGTCCAAAACGATCGACGGGGATAATCTCAACGAGTTTGCCACCAGCCTTTGCAGCAGAGCTCACACTGGGATGTTCTATTGCAGAAATCAAAATCCGGTCCACATCCACACCGCGCAACGCCATATTATTGGCTTCAGTTCCACCTCCGGTGAAGGTGATCATTTGCAGCAAGCAGCCGAGATTGAAGGCCAGTGCCTCCCGCGCATCATCCATCAGCTTGTGGGCCTTGCGGCCTTCGCTATGCACTGATGATGCGTTCCCGAAAATATCCATAGCATCCAGCATCGCCTGCTTCACCTCAGGGCGTAGCGGGCTGGTGGCGTTATGGTCGAGATAGGTTCTCATGCCAAAACTTTCACGTGTCGGTCTTTTGCTTGGCGAATTGATGCCGCCAAAGCGAGGTTTCGGTTTTGCACCACATCTTCAAGCGTGATCGCATCCAGAAAATTCATCATCTGGCGGCCGAGCGACGACCACAAATCATGAGCATTGCAGCGCTCGCCCTTTACGCAGCCGGGCACAGCGTCACCGCCACAGCGGGTGGCGTTCAAAGTTTCGTCAGCCGCGAGAATCACTTCCGAAATATTGATTTCGGCCGCATCACGCGACAACATATAGCCCCCGCCGGGACCGCGTGAACTTGTCACCAAGTTAGCGCGGCGCAATTTTCCAAACAATTGCTCCAGATATTCCTGACTAATGTCTTGACGATCCGCAATTTCAGCCAAAGACACGGGCTTTCCGCGAGCGTGCTCGCCAATATCGATCATCGCCATAACGGCGTAACGTCCCTTAGTGCTCATTTTCATGGGCTTTTGCCTATACCATTAACGAAAAGCTTGCTTTTTGTCCCCTGCATTGTGCTAAAGGCCGCAAAGCTGAATGTAATCCTTGATTGGAACCATTCTAAAAAAGAAACTACTAAATCCGACTAACGGAGTCAATTACTCGCATCACTGGCGGGTAAGATTCTTGCAGCAACAAAATTGGGATGCATTATGCCAGAAGTGATATTTAACGGACCCGCAGGCCGCATTGAAGCGCGTTATCACCCTGCCAAAGCCGCAGGTGCGCCAATTGCCATTTTGCTGCATCCGCACCCCACTTTTGGTGGCACCATGAATAACCCGATTGTGCATTCGCTTTATCAGCTTTTTCAAAGCCGTGGATTTGCAGTGTTGCGCTTTAACTTTCGCGGCGTTGGACGCAGCCAAGGCTTGTTTGATAATGGCGCAGGCGAATTGGCTGACGCAGCTTCGGCATTGGATTGGCTGCAGGCTTTAAATCGCGAGTCGAAGACGTGCTGGATTGCTGGTGTCTCTTTCGGCGCTTGGATTTCCATGCAGCTGCTCATGCGCCGCCCAGAAATTGGTGGATTTATTTCGATCGCACCTTTGGCCAAGCATTATGATTTCTCATTCCTCGCCCCCTGCCCAGCTTCGGGATTGTTCATCAATGGCGGCCAAGACAATGTGACGGCACCAGAAGCGGTGCACACTTTGGTTTCAAAATTGAAGACGCAAAAAGGTATCACCATCGAACACCGCGTGATCACCGATGCAAACCACTTTTTCCAAGATCGTATTGTGGATTTGACAAAGATCTGTGCAGACTACTTGGACAAGCGCTTGACGCAAGAAGTTTGATTTCCCTAAACGTATTTGCGCCAGTTGTGTTGTTCTTTGAATCCCAGCACCTGACGAATTTTACGATTTGAAATCGGTCCTTCAAATTCATCGAGTTCGCGGGTGACTGGCGTGTTAGGGCAATGCTTGGCCAGAAACTGCGCCGTAGGCATATCAGCTGTAATGGTGTCATTGACGGCGTTGAACACTTGAAATCCCAATCCGTCTTTTTGTAAACACAGATGAACAATTTCCCCTAAATCGCGCGCATCGATATAGCTCCACGCATTGCGCTTACGTGTCTCTGGGTGAGAGATATAAGCCGGGAAGCGATCATACTCGTTTGGCTCAATCACATTGCCAATGCGCAGAGCGTAAATATCGGCTTTGTAACGGGCGGCAAAAGCCCGTGCCGTTTGCTCATTGATCAGTTTCGAAAGCCCATAGCTATCCATCGGATCAATTTCATAATCTTCATCGAGCGGGAAACTTTTGAAGTCTTTATCGCCTTCAGCAAAACACACGCCATAAGTCGTTTCGCTCGAAGCGATGACGATTTTACGCACGCCTAGTTTTAAAGCGGCTTCGATCACATTATAGGTGCTCACCACATTTGCAGAGAAGGTTTTGTTATCCGGCTCAATTAAAACGCGCGGTATGGCTGCGAAATGCACAACGGCATCTGGGGCTTTTGGTGGCCGGCCTTCATTGAAACCATCAAAACCGAAATGGGTCGTTAGTGCATTGAACACTTGGCCACTGTCTGTGAGGTCCGCTATCAATGTGTTCACACCGGCCTGATTAAGCGGCTTTAAATCGACATTGAGAATTTCATAACCTTTGGACGCCAGATGCTGAACAGCATAACGTCCGGCTTTGCCCGTACCGCCCGTAAATACAATCCGCTTCGTCATTCAATTCTCCTGCTGGCCTACCAACACGCCGCCTGTTTGGGGTGATGTTACACCCGTTGTGCCGGGAAATGAAATCGGCAATCCAAGTTGACTCCGGACAGCAAGATAGGCCCAAGCTTCAGCCTCCATGCTATCGCCGTTGAAGCCTGCTTGTTCGGCGCTTTCCACATTTTGTAATATGGATTTAAGACCCTGCATAATCGCTGCATTGTGGCGGCCACCACCGCAGATGATCCAGCGGTTCACAGGGGTTGGAAACCAGTCGGCGGCTTTGGCGATTGAGTGCACTGTGAAGGCGGTTAACGTTGCTGCCCCATCTTCGAGACTGAAATCATTGAAATTCAGGGCTGCGAAACTATTGCGATCTAATGATTTTGGCGGGCGCTGACTAAAGAAATTATGCTCTAAAGAAGATTGCAAATGGGTTGGTGAAATTTGGCCACGTAGAGCAATTTTCCCGCCCTCATCATGGCTGGCGCCAGTGTGCTTGTGCACCCAATCATTCATCAGCGCATTGCCCGACCCCGTATCAAAAGCTAACAGCTCGCCACTCGCACCCACATAAGTCACATTGGCTACACCACCGATATTGACGAAAGCAACCGGTGCGCTTTTAGCGAGGGCGCGGTGATAGATGGGGACCAATGGTGCGCCCTGCCCGCCTGCGGCCACATCGGCAGCGCGCATATCGTAGACCACAGGGACGCCGAGGGCTTTGGCAAGGGAAACACCATCCCCCAATTGTACTGTTAAATGCTGTTCTGGGCGATGAATAACTGTCTGTCCATGAAACCCAATACTATCAATATTTGATGGACTTAGCGCGCATTTGTGAAGAAAGTTCTGAACTGCATTGACATGCCATTCCGTAAGAGACTTCTCGACTGCGCTCATGTAGCCCGGGCGCTGGGTTCTAATGGTAATTGAACCTGCATCAGCGAGGGCTTGTTTTAGGAGTGACTGCTGTTTCTCATCATATTGAAACGTTGCGCTTGGCCCGCGCTCCACTAAATTCTCGCCATCCGTTTTGATCAAAGCAACGTCAATGCCATCCAGCGACGTGCCGGACATGAGCCCCAGAGAGGTGAAGGTTTTTGACATGAATCACACCTGTGTTAAGAGGCCTCTATCATGACTCATTTCAAATCAGAATTCCTTAACACTTTGGCCACCCGCGGCTTCATTCATCAATGCTCCGACAACGAGGGTTTGGATGCACTGGCTGCCGCCAAAAAATTGGTTGCCTATATCGGCTTTGATTGCACTGCTCCCTCGCTGCATGTGGGCTCGCTTGTGCAAATTATGCTGCTGCATTGGCTGCAAGCCAGTGGCAACAAGCCAATCGTTTTGATGGGTGGCGGAACCACCCGTGTTGGCGATCCTTCAGGGCGTGATGAGAGCCGCAAGATTTTATCACTCGCGGATATTGAAGATAATAAGCGCGGCATTCAGCAAGTGTTCGATAAGTTTTTGAAATTTGGCTCAAACAATACTGATGCCATGATGGTCGACAATGCCGAGTGGCTAACCACACTCAACTACCTCGACATGTTGCGCGATGTGGGCAAGCATTTCAGTGTGAACCGCATGTTGGCGATGGACTCCGTTAAGCAACGCCTTGAACGTGAGAGTGAGTTTTCGTTCATCGAGTTTAATTACA
>JANPGD010000003.1:0-18436 GCA_031423845.1 Hyphomicrobiales bacterium
TCCACTTGTCACCAATGCGATCCAGCACATCGCGCACGGGGCATGCTCCTGTCAGTTCAGGATCTTGGCGATAGAGGCGATGGGGCGAAATCATGGGGTGGTTCCTTCGAGGTAACTAAGGGCGCTGCAAATGCCCTCTTGTGGGTTTTCTAAAATATCATAAATGAGACCTACTCTCAAATTGAGACTTAATCAATAAAGGAATTATCATGTATCTCGTCACCGGCGCATCAGGCCATTTGGGCCAAGCTGTTATCAACCACCTTCTCACCACTTATAAAGTTCCGGCCAACAAAATTATCGCTACCACACGCGACGTTGCCAAGCTTTCGGCATTGGCCGCTAAAGGTGTGCATGTGCGCGATGCCAATTTTGATGATGCAGACCACCTCACCAAGGCTTTCGCCGGGGCCACCCGCCTGCTGCTCATCAGCACCAGTGCTATGGAACCTGGCCAACGTGTGAAGCAGCATTTGAATGCAGTTAAGGCAGCCGAGAGTGCAGGTGTGGGCCATGTAATTTACACGTCAATTCCAAACGGCGAAAAAAATGCCGTGTTGTTCACGCCGGATCATGCTGGAACAGAAAAGGCACTTGCTGCGTCTAAGCTTTCAGGTTGGACGGTTTTGCGCAACAATTGGTATGCCGAAAATCTATTTTTCTCAATCCCGCAAGCATTGGCTTCCGGCACCCAGTATAGCGCTGCGGCCCAAGGCAAAACATCTTATATCGTTCGTGATGATTTAGCCCGCGCTGCGGCCGCAGTTCTGGCGTCTGATAAAACTGAAAAGGCCGTCTACACATTATCAGGTACAAAGGGCTACACAGTTGACGAAGTAGCCAAACTGGTCAGCGCTGCTACTGGCAAACCACTCAACGTGGTTCATGTTCCCGTCGAAGGCCTCATTCAAGGCATGATTGGCGCTGGCCTGCCCGAAGGCATGGCACGTGTATTCGCATCGTTTGATAGCGCTATAGCAAAGGGTGATTTGTCTGGCACGCCAGATGACTACAAGAAGCTAACAGGTACCGAGCCACAGAGCTTTGAGGCATGGGTGAAGGCGAACGCGGCAGCACTGAGCACACCAGCTGCTCACTAATCAAAACAGAAAAGGTCTCAGAGATGGGGCCTTTTTTATGTTCTAAAAACACTTCACCAAATCACTCCAAAGATCATCGCCATCCTCAATTCCAACCGAGAAGCGGAATATGCCGTCTCCAGTGTATTGACGGAACCTCGCTGCGGCTTCAGGGCCGTGTTTGTAGGTTGATTGCTCAATATCGTCGGTGCCGATCCAGCAGATCAGACTGCGATGGTGGCCGAGCGATACGGCATAATGGATGAGTTCCAACTGCTTCACCATGCGCTTGGCCAGCTCCATACCATTCTCGTGGGTTTGAAAGGTCAACATGCCGGAGAAATTTTTCATCTGGCTTTTGGCAAGCGCGTGCTGAGGGTGCGAGGCAAGGCCCGGATAAAACACGCGCTTGATCGCCTGGTGGCCTTCCAAATGCGTGGCCAATTTCATAGCCGCCTCTTGATGCGCCTTCATGCGGATGGGCAAGGTTGCGGCACCGCGCAGAATAAGCCACGCATTGAAGGGTGAAAGAATGCCACCGAAATGCACGGTTGATTCCAGATTGAGCGCGCTCAGTTCCGCCTTACGGCCGATCACCACGCCACCCATGGCATCACCATGGCCGCCAATATATTTGGTGAGCGAATGCACTACAAAATCAGCGCCGAGGCTCAAAGGTTTGGTGGCAATCGGTGTGGCGTAGGTTGAATCAACCACAACATCGCGCACGCCCTTATCGTGAGCAATTTTGGCCAAGATTGCGATATCACAAATTTCCATTGTGGGGTTGGCAGGAGTTTCCAGCCACACCATGCGCGTGTTCGGTTTGATGGCAGCGGCGAAAGCCTCAGGGTTCGATGTATCCACAAAAGAAGTTTCGATGCCAAAACGCGGCAAGGTGTAACGTGCAAGTTCGGCAATGCCGACATAGTTAGAATCCGGCATCAACAAATGATCACCCGCACTCAAGCGGCCCGCAATCAGTGCATGGCCAGCGGCCACGCCTGATCCAAATGCCAAAGCAAATTCCGCACCTTCCAAAGCCGCAAGTTTATTCTCCAGCTGGCGCACCGTGGGGCTGGATTCGCGTCCATAGATAAAACCTTTGTAGTCCTTGTCATCAAGCGCCGAAAAGCCGGGCACCTCAGTGGGCGCAAATGTGGCTGACATGACAAGGTTAGGAGAAGATGCCCGCGTGGCCGGATCAATAAATTCCCCCGCATGAACAGCCACTGTGGCCTCGCTGAAGGTTGAGCTGTTTTTTCCGGTGATGGTCATTGTGGGGTCTTTCATTTATGCAGTGAAGTGGATTGAGGAATGCCACGACCTTGAAGCGATGTAAATCATGGACGCGTTGGGTGCAACGTTGTTTTGTTTGACGGTGTGTATTATTTATGGTACATTGACGGCATTGAACAAGAGTGCCGCATGCTATCAGTCACTTTCTACAAATCCGCTATGGGCAATGACCCTGTTGTAAAGTGGTTTCGTGACCTGAACAAGGAAGATCGAAAACGCGTAGGGTTGGATCTATTGCGTGTGTAGGAAAATTGGCCAGTTGGAATGCCAATATGCAAATCACTTGGAAAAGGCTTGTGGGAAGTTAGGTGTACACTTTCAAATAGTCGAATATCACGCGTTATGTTTTTTACGCATGATTCTGAAATTTGCGTGGTGCACGCCTTCATCAAAAAAGCGCAAACTACGCCTCAACTGGAATTAGAACTGGCGCGCAAGCGCATGAAGGAGATGCAATCGTGAAAGCTAATGTAACAAAACGCATGACGTTGAACGAACTTCTTGTTGAAGAAGACACATTTGACGAGTTGAACGCAATTGTCGCGAAAGAACGGCTTGTTTGGCTTTTCGAAAAAGAAATGAAGAAGAAACGGATGACGAAAATGAAAATGGCCGAAGCCATGAAAACCAGCCGCGCGCAGCTTGATCGTTTGCTTGATCCCAAGAGCGGTAATGTAACTTTGGCTACGATGCAGAAAGCAGCGAATGCGGTGGGGAAGAGTTTGCGGGTGGAGTTGGTTTAGATGAAACATGTTGCCCTAGGTCTTATTTTTTTGTTCTTATCAATTTTGGACATCCCTAACGCTTTCGCATGGGGCTCCGACCCCTGAAAAGGTTGCGGTTCTTGTGATGTAATTCTCAATCCCGAACCAGCGTTCGTTCAGACGTAATGCCTCGGAAACAAGACTTTGCTAGTTTTGATAAATGCAATTGCCTTTAACCACCATCTAGTGTACCGTACGGTATAGTACAAATTGTTAGATACGGGTGACTTCATGAAACCAAACAATATTACAACGCAGTTTGCTGAAGCTTGGAATCGTCATGACGCGAGTGCCCTCGCCCAATTATTTTCAAACGACGCACGTTTCGTAAACGTCGTAGGAATGTTCTGGAAAGGTCGCACTGAAATCGAGTTGGCCCATGCGGCTACATTTAAATCGATTTTCGCAAATTCTCGTCTGACAATTCTTGAAGTGGAAGATCAAATGGTGAGCAATTGTGTAACGGTTCATGCTCGTTGGCGGCTCGAAGGGCAACTAAGCATAGATGGAAATGTGGCTGCGCCTAGGTTTGGAATTCTGCTTTTTGTGCTTCGTCTTGTCAGTGATAAATGGGAAATTGCGGTGGCTCAGAATACCGATATTGTACCGGGATTGGCACCGCCCTCGCAAACCAAATGAGTGCTGGCGGCAAGGACCCGACTCACTCAAAATGATGGAATGTCAGCTCCACAGATAACAGCAAGCCGTGGCGACCTTCGCCGAGCGTTGATTATGAAAGCCGCTTTGGAGGTGTTTCTCGAGTTTGGCTTCGAACGTGCCAGCCTTGATGAAATCATAAAGCGAAGCGGTGGCTCAAAAAGCACGATCTATGCCCAATTTGGAGGTAAAGATGGTTTGTTTGTTGCTATTCTAAATAATACCGCCGAAAATATTACTCATAGCGCTTCGACATTCACCCCGCACAATAGTGACGAGGTTAAGCAGCTTTTATTGAGCGTCGCGGAAGAAATTGTTGGCTCGGTTTTGCGCGAAGACATCATTGGCCTTTATAGGCTTGCCGTTGAAACATCTCGCCTTCACCCTGCTGTTGGCAAACTCTATTTTAATGGTGGCCCAGAGAAGGCCCAGGGTGATTTTGCTAAATTGCTCGAACAACTTAGCAGTGATAAGTTGTTGAACATTACTGATGCAGGCTTGGCGGCCCAGTTTTTCTTTGGAATGTTGCTCGATAAAGGCCACCTTGCAATGTCGTTGGGTGTGAAGCGCGCGCCCTCCAAAAAGGAAACCGCAAAGCTCGTTCAAGGAGCCGTTGCGGTTTTTCTCTCAGCTTATTGCCGAAGTGGTGACTAGTTTCTTGCCTTATCCACCAGCTTGTTCTTGGCAATCCAAGGCATCATCTCGCGCAACTTGGCACCCACGGCTTCGATTTGGTGGTTGTCGTTGTTGCGGCGGATGCCTTTAAATCTGGCGGCACCGGCGCGGTATTCTTGCATCCACTCGCTGGTGAATTTGCCGGATTGAATGTCGGCCAACACGCGCTTCATTTCTTTCTTCGTGTCTGACGTAATGATGCGTGGGCCAGAGACGTATTCGCCCCATTCAGCAGTGTTCGAAATTGAATAGTTCATGTTGGCAATGCCGCCTTCATAGATCAAATCCACGATCAGCTTCACTTCATGCAGGCATTCGAAATAGGCCATTTCTGGTGCGTAGCCTGCTTCGACCAAAGTTTCGAAGCCAGCACGGATGAGTTCAACCAAGCCGCCGCAGAGGACCACTTGCTCGCCGAACAAATCGGTTTCGCACTCTTCCTTAAAGGTTGTTTCGATAACGCCGGAACGGCCACCGCCTACGCCTGAGGCATAGGACAAAGCGAGGTCATGGGCATTGCCAGAAGCATTTTGATGAATGGCAATGAGGCATGGAACGCCGCCGCCTTTTTGATATTCGCCGCGCACCGTGTGGCCGGGGCCCTTAGGGGCGATCATCACCACATCCAGAGTCTTCTTTGGTTCGATGAGGCCATAATGCACATTGAGGCCGTGGGCGAAAGCAATCGCTGCGCCGTCACGAATGTTTGGAGCGATTTCGGATTTGTAAATATCGGCCTGCAATTCATCAGGCGTTGCCATCATCAGCAAATCGCCCCATGCGGCGGCTTCAGCAACTGTCATCACTTTGAGGCCATCGGCTTCTGCCTTGGCGATTGTGGGTGAACCAGCTTTAAGGGCCACTGCTAAGTTCTTGGCACCAGAATCCTTCAAGTTCAAAGCATGGGCGCGGCCTTGGCTGCCGTAACCGACGATGACGACTTTCTTACCCTTGATTAGATTAACGTCTGCATCCCGGTCATAATATACGCGCATGTGAATTGTCCTTGGTTGATTGTTGGGCTGGGAAATAGCGGGCTGGGGCAATTAAGGCAAGTCTCAATCGCCAATCGCCTCACGGAACATTTTCACGGTTTCGGCCATACCGAACTCTAGCGCATCAGCAATAATACCGTGGCCGATCGAGACTTCCTTCAGGTTGGGCAGTGCTGCCACCAGGCGCGGCAGGTTTTCGCGTGTGAGATCATGGCCTGCATTTAAATCTATGCCAACTGCAGCTGCCGCCTTTCCCGTGGCCACCACTTTCTCAAACTCTGCCAACATGGTTGCTTCGTCGGTGGCGCCACCATAGGGACCTGTGAAAATCTCAATGCGATCTGCTCCCATGTTTTTAGCAAGAGCAGGAAGCAAAGGATCAGGATCGACAAACAGCGCTACACGCATTCCGCCCGCTTTCAGGCGCTGAATAATGGGGGGCAAAAGATTTCCAGTTTGGCTCAAATTCCAACCATGGTCTGATGTACCCTGCCCCGGCAAATCTGGAACTAAGGTGACTTGATCGGGTTTATTGGCTTCGACCAGTTTTAAGAAAGCTTCATCAGGGTAGCCTTCAATATTATATTCGCCGGTTGGAAACTCATTGCGAATGAGATCGCGCAGCACCGGCACATCAGAAAAGCGAATGTGGCGCTCATCTGGGCGCGGGTGAACAGTGAGGCCCACAGCGCCTGCCTGCAACGCAATGCGGCCTAGGCTTTCAACACTGGGCCACGGCACGTGGCGGCGGTTACGCAAGTAAGCGATGGCGTTGACATTGACGGAAAGTTTGCAGGGCATGAGGAACCTTTTTCTAAGCGCTCAGTATGGCATGATTTGGAGCGGTTATTAAAGTGCCAGTTCAACGACAATGTTCAAACCTGCTTTGCTTTACACGCCACCGAATCAGGTCCACTATTCGGTCGCTGGGGCTTTTTCGAAGGGGAACTGACTATGAAAAATCTCGCGCGGAACTATGTTTTGGTTGGACTTGTCTGGGTGGTGTTGGGCATGGCATTTGGCATTTACATGGGAATGACTCAACAGTTGAATTTTGCCAATTCTCACGCCCATGCCAATTTGGTTGGCTTTGTCACTTCAGTTTTGTTCGGCTTGCTGCATGTGAATTTTCCGTCACTCGGAAAATCGCGCCTCGCAGTGCCGCAGTTCATTGTGTTTGAAGTGGGTGCGGTGTTGTTGGTGGCTGGCAAAGCCCAGGTTGATGCCGGCGGTGCCGATATGCTGGTGCGGGTCGGCGCGCTCATTACAATTATAGGGGCTGCTATGATGCTTGTGATGTTTGCAAAGAATACAAGATCAGCTTGAGAGAAGGCTGGCGGAAACGGAGGGATTCGAACCCTCGATACGCCTTACAGCGTATGACGATTTAGCAAACCGTTGCCTTCAGCCACTCGGCCACGTTTCCTGCAGCCGCTCTTTGCCGTGATTTGCTCGCTCACGCAAGGGTGGCGTTTTTGTTTGTGCGACATTTAATATCCGAGTAAAATTGTCGGTTTTTATTGACAGTGGGTTTGGGCTGGCTTAGATCGGTTTTCAGTTAGCTCAGGAGATGATCATGTTGCGTTTTATGTTGGCTGCCACTGTGTGCGCCCTGCCCCTTTGTGTTTCAGCACAGGCTGCTGACATGGTGAATGTCTATTCATATCGCCAGCCAGAACTGGTGCAGCCGCTGTTTGATGCCTTCACCAAGCAAACTGGCGTGGTCGTACGGATGATCTATGCTGAGAAGGGTTTGATTGAGCGCCTACAGCAAGAAGGTCCGCTCAGCCCTGCCGATATTCTTCTCACATCCGATGTGGGCCGGCTTGTTGAAGCGGCCAATGATGGTTTGGCGCAGCCAGTTGATGATCCGCTTATTTCCACCAATATCCCCGCGAATTTGCGTGATGGGGGCCATCAATGGTTTGGCCTCACCATGCGGGCGCGCGTGGTTTATGCATCGCGCGACCGCGTGAAACAGGACGCGATTTTTTATGAAGAATTGGCCGATCCTAAGTGGAAAGGCAAGATTTGTACCCGCCCCGGCGACCACCCCTATAATCTCGGTTTGATTGGCGGAATGATTGCAAAGCGCGGTGAAGCAGCGACAAAAACATGGCTTGCAGGTGTTAAAGCCAACCTCGCTGTGAAGCCAAACGGAAATGATCGCAGCCAAGCCAAAAGTGTTTACGCGGGCGAATGTGATTTAGCTTTGGGCAACACCTATTACGTGGGGCTGATGATGACTGACGAAAAAGAGCCGGAACAAAAAGAATGGGCTAAGGCGCTGAAGATTTTGTTTCCAAGCTCCCCTGAGATGGGCACCAATGTAAATATCTCGGGCATGATGCTCACCAAATCAGCCCCTGACAAAGCCAACGCCATAAAACTGATGCAATACCTATCGAGCCCAGAGGCGCAAAAGATTTATGCCGATGGAAACTTCGAGTATCCGGTGAACCCTGCGGTTGAAGCTTCTGATATTGTTAAATCTTTTGGAAAAATGACGCCAGATCCGGTGAATTTAATCGAGATCGCCAAGAACCAAGCCGCGGCGGTGCGCCTTGTGGATGAGGTTGGATTTAATAATTGATTTCATAATATTTAACTGAATCTTTGCCTGTTTGGCCGAATTATGGTTAAATAAATGTTTGGTTTGAGGAGTTTTGGTTATGCGTTTGGTATGCAGTTTTTTGACAGCGGCTGTCTTTGTGAGTTTGAGTGTTTCGGCGCAAGCTTATGAAAAATTCATCCCGCTGGGCGCTGGATATTCAACAGAGGTGAGCACATTGCCTGCTCTCAACAGCGCTGCCGAAGCCATCATCAATCAGTCAGATATTTACGAGACAGAAATTTATTATAAGGAACTCGAGGCCAAACAGCGCGAGAGCCACTTGCAACGCTTTATGTTTGGCACGGAAAATTCGGGATCAGATTTCTCGATCGATTATTGATACCTTGCAATTCAAATTAAAAGCCCGCACGGATATTTCCGTTTGCGGGCTTTTTGTAGGACGCTTCCCTATTTTATTTAATGTAACGTGAGCAAGGCACGGGCTTGGCGCTGGGCTTCAGCAATATCAGAAGCTGACATTTCGCGAGAAATGTCGCAGCGATAGAACTTGGCGGCGTCATTGCCTTTCAGTGCAGCAATGTTGAACCACTTGTGCGCTTCAACATAACTTTGTGCCACTTCACGGCCTAAACAATATTTCATTCCCAATTCAAACAAGTCATCTGCACTCGTTGTGACTGGGTTGAAATTGGTGTTCATCTGTTCAATCGTGTTCATTTTTAAGACCCATCCTGTTTGTTTGTTGGACCTGGTTTTTATGGTCCGTTGTTGAATCTGAATTTGCCCCAAGCAATAAAATGCCGCGTTAAGCGACAGGCTTAAGAAGGATTGAAGACAGGTTTAGTCAAATTTTAAGCATCAGGAAATCGGTGATTCATTTCAAGCACTTGGCTAAAATTAGGATCAAATTTACGGTGTTTTCTTCACTAATGATTCACCAGACTTGGCGATTGGAATTTTAGTTTTGAGGCACAGCCAAAGTGATTGCCACTGGGAAATGGTCGGAGCCACCATTGTTGCCAATAATCTCCGATGTGAGTGGCGCAATATCAGCACTGGCAAAAATATGATCGATGGCAAGTTGCGGAAATCCATAGGTCGCGGGCCAAGTAGGTTTGTTGGTTAGACGTTTGATGCCTAGGCTATCAACGATAGTTTGGGTGACGCGCGAAAATGGCGTTGCGTTAAAATCACCCATCAGAACAATCCGACCCGGAATTGTTTCCAAGTATTTTATGACTTGTTTGATTTGTGTGAACTGTGCGCGCGAGTGGGGAAAACGCGTTGTGTGAATTCCGATAATGGTAAGCCCACCAAATTGAGGGCCAAGACTGGCTTGGATAATTGGAGCGCCTGCCCATGTGCCTTTTGAAGAGGCATTAAAGAGCGGATATTTTGATAAAATAGCGGCATCACAATCGGTATCAGCAAAGCAGTTTTCCTGAAAAGGATATTGCTTGCGTAGCCCGTCTAACATCGTTTGTTTATGTTCGCTGAACTCCACCAACGTAATCACATCTGGATCGAGGGCTAAAATCGCATCAGCTATTTTTTGGCTTTGCTGGTTGAAGAAATAACTATTGAAGCTCGCGACCTTGAGTCTTTGAGTGCCCGGCGGCGGAGCTGTCTCTGTATTACTGAGCTGAATTTGCGGCCACAAAGCATAGGCGACAACCATAACAACAAATAATGTGGCACCAGCGAGTCCCTTCAAACGTGGAAAAGCAAAGGCCAGCGCCATGGCCGCTGTCAGGAGTAAGAACTGCATAAAGAATTGGGAGAACACATCAAAACCCACCCAAAGGTGGCCTAGGCGCGCCATGAGCAGACCAAACACGCCAATGGCTAGACCAAGACTGGCTCCGCTCCAATCACGATGGCTTTTCTTTTTTGGTTTAGCGTTGTTTGGACTCGCGGGATTTGGATTACTGTCTAGCGTCACGCGACCAACCTTACATTCGTTTAAGTGAGTCTGCTCTCCATCGGCAGAAGTTGCTCGGGTGTAGCAAAACCCGGCAACTCTTCAAACTTCTTCTTCCAAGCGATCACATGCGGATAATGGCCAAGCTCAATGCTTGCTTCGCCCGCATAACGTAGAACGCCATAAATGCCTACATCTGCAACTGTTGGCTTCTTACCGACAACCCATTCCGATTTGGTGAGTTCCTGTTCCAACACGGCCAACGCCGCTTTAGCTTCGGTATCGTACATAATGCGCACTTCATCGCCAAATTGGCGCAAACCCTTGTTACGGGCGCGCAGGCGCAGCACTGGAACGTTCAGCTTATCCCATTGCCAGAAAAGCCATTCGCGAACCCGTTGTTTTTCCAACGGAACCTTGGTGGTGAACTTATCCAAAGTGTCGGCTAAATAAAGCAAGATTGCAGCAGATTGCACCGTGACCATTTGGCCATCGCGTAAAGCCGGCACCTGGCCATAACGATTTTTGACCAAATAATCAGGCTGCTTATGAGCGCCTTCGCGCAAATTAATATGGATATAGGAGAATGGATGCTTGCAAAGAGAAAGCATGAGGGCCGCCGTATAGGTGGGGGCCGATGACGCAAAGCCATAAAGTGTGAAACGACCCTTCTCAGCTGCCGATGGACCCTTGGCAGCAGGCTTCTTTGCCACTGATTTGACAGGGGTTTTTACTATTTTCTTCGCAACTATTTTCTTAGCAGGCAGTTTTTTAGCAATTGCCCTTTTGGCTGGTTTGGCCATGGGAGCATTCTCCTATAATCGTTTGTGTACTGATTATCAGCACACGGACTATAGCAAACCCTGTAAGCAATTGGAAATAGTTAATAAAAATTAACCGCTATTGGTTAATGTTGAGCTTTTTCCGTAGTAAATCATTCACAGATTGTGGGTTGGCCTTGCCGCCCGTAGTCTTCATCACCTGCCCTACGAACCAACCGAGCATGGAAGCTTTCACCTTCACCGCTTCAACTTTATCGGGATTGGCGGCGATGATTTTGTCCACGGCTTTCTCGATGGCGCCCATATCGGTCACCTGCACCAGACCACGAGTTTCCACGATTTCAGCTGGGTTGCCACCTTCAGTCCAGACGATTTCGAAAACATCTTTGGCGATTTTACCGCTGATGGTGCCAGCCGAAATCAAATCCACAATGCCACCAATCTGGGCGGCAGAAACCGGAGTAGTTTCAATGGTTTTTCCTTCTTTGTTCAAGCGACCAAAGAACTCGTTGATCACCCAATTGGCGGAAAGTTTGCCGTCCCTGCCCTTGGCTACCGTTTCATAAAAATCAGCTGAGGGTGGTTCTGCTGCTAACACGGCTGCATCATAGGCAGACAAGTTATAGGTGCTCATAAATCGAGCCTTCTTCTCATCCGGCAATTCCGGCAGGCTGGCTTTAATTTCAGCCACACGGGCTGGGTCGAGTTTCAGGGGCAGCAAATCTGGATCGGGGAAATAGCGATAGTCATGCGCTTCTTCCTTAGAGCGCATAGAGCGGGTTTCGCCCTTCTTGGCGTCATAAAGGCGGGTTTCCTGATCGATCTTGCCGCCATCTTCCAGAATGCCAATCTGACGACGAGCTTCATATTCGATGGCCTGCCCCATAAAGCGGATGGAGTTCACATTCTTGATTTCGCAGCGTGTTCCAAACGGAGCACCGGGAGAACGCACAGAAACGTTTACATCGGCCCGCATCGAGCCCTGCTCCATGTTGCCATCACAGGTGCCCAAGTATCGCATAATTTGGCGCAGCTTGGTCACATAAGCCTTGGCTTCATCGGCTGAGCGCATATCAGGTTTCGATACAATTTCCATGAGTGCGCAGCCAGAACGATTGAGATCAACGAAGCTCATATTGGGGTGCTGGTCATGCAATGATTTTCCAGCATCCTGTTCCAAGTGCAAACGTTCAACGCGCACCGGGATGGATTTGCCATCATCGAGATCAATCGTCACAACGCCCTCGCCTACGATGGGCTGCTTAAACTGTGAAATCTGATAGCCCTGCGGCAGATCAGGATAGAAATAGTTTTTGCGGTCAAACACCGAATAATTATTGATCTGGGCTTTCAGGCCAAGTCCGGTGCGCACGGCTTGTTCAACGCAGAAGGCGTTGATTACGGGAAGCATTCCCGGCATTGCTGCATCGACCATCGACACATGATCATTGGGTGCACCGCCGTATTCAGCGGATGCGCCCGAGAAGAGTTTGGATTTGGAGGTGACTTGGGCATGAACTTCAAGCCCAATGATAATTTCCCAGTCGCCAGTGGCGCCTTTGATCCAATCTTTCTTCTCAGCAATACGCTTGGCAGCTTCTAACATGTGGTGACCCTTGTTTTGGGGGTGGAATAAGGGGTTGGTGCGCTTCGATCAAGGGGGCAAACAAAAACCCGGGCGCAATGCTGCACCCGGGTTTTCAAATTTCACAAATAGCTTTACTTGGCTTTTGCAGCCTTGGCGCGGGGAGACTTAGCTTTTGCGGCCGGGCGTTCGTCTTTTGCCGACTGTGAAGCAAGGGCTAATTGCCAATGGATTTCGGCGCGGCCTTCTGGTTGGCCTTCGGCCAGCCATTGTTGGTGCGCGAGGGCGCGTATTGATTCTTCAGTATAGCTGTGAATTACATGTGTCATTGTGGCTCTCCATATTGATTTGGAGGTCGTTTACCATAAAATGCTGCACTGCACAATAAATATGTTGCAGCGCATCATTTTTCGCCTGGCGTTTTCATTTCCTTGGCAATGGCGCGCACCAAATAGAGTGCGAGAAACAATAATGCACCCAAGACTGCGAGGAAACTCCAGTCCTGTCTGGTCATCAGCAATTGGCCGTCTGGAGTAATTTTTTGATAAACCGAGATGGCCGCAAACAGAACGAGAAGTGCAGCCGCGCCAATACTTCCATTGCGCAAGATGTGCATAAGGAATTTGGCGAGCGGCGACATTTCAGACATGTTACTTCTTCTTATCCCACGGCGCTTTCTTCACTTTGAAGCCGCCTTCTTTGGGTTTGCCTGCAAACTTTGGTTTGCCGCCTTCGAATTTTGGCTTGAACTTTGGCTTATCTGTGAATGATTTTTTGCCTTCGTATCTTGGCTTCACGTCTGCATCGTGAGGTTTACGATCTTCGTAGGCGGTGGCTTCTTCACGGGGCTTTGGCTTGAAACCATCGGTGCGTTCAAAGCTGCGCTTGCGTTCGGATTTTGGCGCTGGGGCTGCGCCATCCAAACGTGAAATCGCAACATCGTCCTTATCGGCAATCAACATGGCCGTTGCGAATTTTTCAACGGCATGATTGGCGATTTCAAAACGCGTTTCGTTTTCGTTGATGCGAATGGCGCCAATATCGGGTTTAGTCACATGGCCACGGCGGCAAATCATCGGCAGAAGCCATTTTGGATCGGCGTTGTTCTTGCGGCCAATATCCAATTTAAACCAAGTGAAATCACGGGGGCCAGTATCTCCAGACTCTTTGCGACGCAAAGGCTTTGCTTCGCGGAAATCTGAACTTGGGCCACGGTTATTGCCAGGGCCTGGATCAAACACATCTTCAGCAGCAGGTAGGCGCGAACGATAAATACGAACGAGAGCTGCAGCAATTTCTTCCGGTTGGCGATTGGCCAAAACCGAACGCGCCATTTCCAAATCTTCTTCACTGTTCACGGCAGTTAAAATTGGGTCTTGCAACATGCGCTGCTGATCGAGCTTACGAATATCCTCAGCAAGCGGTGGGCCGCTCCACACCGGGTTCACTTTGGCAGTGGCTAACATCTGTTCGGCTTTGCGGCGGCGTGACAATGGCACGAGGAGAACAGACACACCCTTGCGCCCTGCTCGGCCCGTGCGGCCTGAACGATGCTGCAACGTTTCTGCGTCGTTCGGCAAATCAGCGTGGATGACCAGATTGAGATTCGGCAAATCAATCCCGCGCGCTGCAACGTCGGTTGCTACGCATACGCGCGCACGACCATCACGCAAAGCTTGCAGGGCATGGTTACGTTCGGATTGGCTGAGTTCGCCAGAAAGGTTTACGGCAGAAAAGCCGCGTTCCGAAAGCGTGGCATGCAAATGGCGCACATGGTCACGCGTATTACAAAACACGATTGCCGATTGCGATTCCACAAAGCGCAACACGTTAACAACAGCGTGTTCCACTTCATTGGGGGCAACCCGCATGGCGCGGTATTCAATATCGGCATGGGCGCGTTCAGAACCCTTGGCTTCGATGCGCAGTGCATCGCGCTGATATTTTTTAGCCAACAAAGCGATGGGCTTTGGCATAGTGGCGGAGAACATCAGGGTTTGACGTTCTTTGGGTGTGGCTTCGAGAATGAACTCCAGATCTTCGCGGAATCCGAGATCAAGCATTTCATCGGCTTCGTCGAGCACGACGGCTTTGAGATCATTGATCTTCAATGCGCCGCGTTCCAAATGGTCACGCAAGCGACCTGGGGTGCCCACAATGATATGTGCGCCATCATGCAGACGGCGGCGTTCGCGGTTCGGGTCCATGCCACCCACGCAGGAAAGAATGCGGGCACCTGTATAGGCGTAGAGCCAAGCGAGTTCGCGTTCTACTTGAAGGGCCAATTCGCGGGTTGGAGCCACAATGAGCGCCAAGGGATCAGCTTCGTTTTCAAAGCGCAGTTTATCGCCGAGCAAGGTTGAAGCAATTGCCAAACCATAAGCCACGGTTTTGCCAGAGCCAGTTTGCGCCGAGACCACCATGTCGCGGCCTTCAGCTTTGGCTTCAAGAACGGCGAGTTGAACTGGAGTAGGTTCTTCATATTTGCGCTCAGTTAAAGCGCGGGAAATTGGAGCAAGAGTTTCTGGAAATGGCAATGGACTATCTTTTCAAAAAATGTGGATTGAGCGCAGCCCTTAAAGCAGTTGAACTAGAAACACCATGGCCTCTATAAGTTAGGGTTATGAGCAAGAATCCCCTCCCCGATAATATGCAACCCGCTACTCGTTTGGTTACTGCTGCGCGCGAGTTCAACGAACACGGCATGGTCAACCCCTCTGTGTATCACGCCTCGACAATTATGTTTCCAGATATGGAGACTTTGCACAATCGTTCGCAGGTTTACACCTATGGCCGCAAAGGAACACCCACATCGCGTGCGGTCGAAACCGCAATTGCCGATCTTGAGGGTGGCTATGATTGCAAAATCGCGCCATCCGGCCTTGCGGCCATCACAGCGGCGTTGCTGGCGTTTCTAAAATCGGGCGATCACCTGTTAATGGTGGACACGGCTTACTTTCCAACGCGGCAACTCTGTGACGGGCTGCTGAAAGGCCTTGGCATTGAGACGACGTATTATGATCCCCTGATTGGACGCGGCATTGCTTCGCTGATGCAGCCCAACACCAAAGTGGTCTATTGTGAAAGCCCAGGATCACAAACGATGGAGGTGCAGGATGTGCCTGCTATTGCGGCGGCGGCCCATGCAGCAGGTGCCATTGCGATGATCGACAACACCTGGGGTGCTGGACATTTTTTCAAAGCTTTTGTGCACGGTTGTGATGTTTCAGTTCAGGCGGCCACCAAATATATTGTTGGGCATTCCGATGCGATGTTGGGTTCAGTGGTTTGCAATGAAGCCGCATGGCCGCGGTTTAAAGAGGCCTATGAGATGATGGGCCTGTTTGCAGGGCCAGACGATATGTACCTCGCTCTTCGCGGGCTTCGCACTTTGGATTTGCGTTTAGAGCGCCATCAACGCAATGCCACGGCTGTTGCCGAATGGCTGCGCGGCCGCGATGAGGTGGACACGGTTTTATATCCGGCCCTTTCCAATGCCCCCGGCCACGAGATGTGGAAGCGTGATTTTACCGGAGCGTCCGGCCTGTTCTCACTTGTCCTAAAACCAAAATCTCAAGAGGCCGTTGCGGCCATGGTGGACGGGCTATCACTGTTCGGCCTTGGCTTTAGCTGGGGTGGATTTGAGAGTTTGGTTGTGCCGTTTAAGCCGTTACGGACTGCATCAAACTGGACGTCAGAAGGCCCCTGTTTGCGTTTGCATGTGGGATTAGAAGATCCAAAAGATTTGATAGCCGATCTTGAAGCTGGGTTTGCGCGGCTCAATTCTATCCCTTGATTTCAACTTAATGCGCCCCACATTCAGCGCAACATGGGAGATGAACATGAAATTTGTATCCGCATTATTGGCCAGCGCTTTAATTTTTGCAGGTGCCGCACACGCACAGCAGGCTGATGACCCTGAATTGATTTTCAAAAAGAATACGGTGTTTCATCTGTTATCGCCCGATGCAAAACTCGCCACCTATGTGATTGACGACCCCCAAGTTGATGGCGTGGCATGTTATTTCACTGTGCCTGAGCAAGGTGGGTGGAGCGGTTGGGCAGGATTTGCGGAACAACGTTCGGAAACATCGCTGGCATGCCGCCAAGTGGGGCCGGCAACGATCAAAGCTAAATTTGCGCAGGGCGTTGATATTTACGAACAGCGGCGCTCGTTCTTTTTCAAAACCATGCACATTGTGCGCGGTTGTGACCCCAAGCGCAATGTGTTGGTCTATTTGAGCTATACTGATAAACTGATTGACGGCTCACCGCAAAATTCAACATCGACTGTGCCGCTGATGCCATGGGGTGCTACCCCTGCTCCGCAATGCAAGGATTTTGTTACTGAATAAGGCTTCAGGCCTTTTTCACAAACTCGGTGCGCAGCACTAGGCCTTTAATTTTTTCGTGACGGCAATCGATCTCTTCTTCGTTGTCGGTCAGGCGGATGCCCTTGATCATGGTGCCGCGCTTCAGCGTGGTGTTGGCACCCTTCACTTTGAGATCTTTGATCAAGGTTACATTGTCACCGTCTTTCAGTTCAGTGCCGTTTGAATCTTTAGTCGGTGTCATGTGTTTGCTTTCGTTAAGGGCGATTTTGACTTTTAAAGAAAAGTCAAAACGCTTTATTGGCGACCCCGGCAGGGCTCGAACCTGCGACCTACGGATTAGAAATCCGTTGCTCTATCCAGCTGAGCTACGGAGTCGTGGAGTGGGATATAACCTAACGACTTGGCGAAGTGTAGTGGTTCGTGTTTACGAAAAGAGTGACGCGCGTTTGCGCATAAGGAAACCGCGTTCGGCTTGATTATCGCTCATAGCGATGGCTTTGTCATAGGCCTTGCGAGCATTTTCGTAATCATGCGTTCGCCTCAGGATATCTGCACGAGCGGCATGATAGGGTTGATAGTTTTGCAGTTCAGGTGACAGTCTATCTAAATCCATTAAAACACTGTTATTATTCTCTAAATATGATTTAGCAACAATCTGATTGAGCAGATAAACTGGATTTTCGGAGAGCGAATAAAGTTTTTCATAAAGCTGCACGATTTCACTCCAATCAGTCTTTTGGTAGATTTTTGCGCTCGCATGAACGGCGCTGATCGCGGCTTGCAGCTGATAAGGGCCGACCGCCCCCAATTTAAGTGTTTCGACCAACAACACGTCGCCCTTGGCTATCATAGTATAATCCCACAACGCGCGGTTCTGCTCCTCGAGCGGAATATAAGATTCGGTTTCAGATTTACGGGCGGCTCTTCTGGCGTGTGTCAGCATGAGCAATGCCAGCAAGCCTGCTGCTTCGGGCTGATTGGCGCAAAGATTATGGATGAGGTTTGCAAGACGGATAGCCTCTTCGCACAAATCAACGCGCAAATGCTCTGGACCCGAAGTGGCGGCATAGCCTTCATTGAACATGAGATAAATTGTACTGAGCACAGACTGCAACCGGTTCGAAAGATCAGCCTGCTCGGGTACTTCATAGGCTATCCCAGCTTTGGATATTTTTTGTCTTGCCCGCACCAAGCGCTGCGCCATGGCTTCTTCACTCACCACAAAGGCCCGCGCGATTTCAGACGTTGTGAGCCCACACAAAGTACGCAAGCTCAAGGCAACTGATGTGGTGGGGTCAAGCGCTGGATGACAACAGGTGAAAACAAGGCGTAAGCGCTCGTCTGGTATAGCGCCCTCCTCATTCTCACTTGCACTGTTTTGATCGCTTTCCATGAGCATCATCATTTGTGTTGATTTATCTTTAAAGTTTTTTGCGCGCCGCAAGCGGTCTAAGGCTTTGCGCCTTGCGACTTGCAACAGCCATGCTTTGGGAGAATGCGGCGAGCCATTTCGCTGCCAATGAATGAGAGCCGATTCAATCGCATCTTGCAGGCAATCTTCAGCCAATTGAAAGTCACGCAGGCCTTTGATGAGAATTGCGAGCAATTGTCCGTGATGTTCTCGTGCGGCAAAAGCAATTGTTTGCCGCACGTTTTCATTGTGCTGATTAAGTGTGGTCACATCGTATCATAGTCAATATTCATGATGGGACGCAATTCCACACTGCCAAAGGCAGCGCCGGGGATCATTGCCGCATATTTGATGGCATC
>JANPGD010000004.1:0-18871 GCA_031423845.1 Hyphomicrobiales bacterium
CCAATCCTTCGAGGCTCACAAGAGTTCGCACCTCTGGATGAGGGAAAACAACTGGGCACCTCACCCTGTGGTGCGAACTCTTGTGAGCCTCGAAGGGCCGCTGGCCACATTTTGTGAAGTCTGCGGCGGTTGCCTATGGGAAGAGTGAAACAACTACAAACCCGTCACCCCCGCGAAGGCGGGAATCTAGCTTCGCTTGCGCTCAATATCTAAAGAAAGCTGGGCCCCCGCCTTCGCGGGGGTGACGGCGGTGGATAAGGAATGGTATTATTAATTCAGCCAGATCAGCTTTTTGGAAACAATCCTAGCGAGTTGCGCAATGTTGCTTTGAACTCAACAACAAAATCTGTTTCCGACTTGTTTCCACCCCACGTAACCGTCGTGCAATGGCTTGTGTCAAAATGTGTTTTGGAATGTTCAAACTTGCCATGCTCACACAAATACAGCACTGGCTTGCCTAGTCCTTCCGCGTAACCAGCCTCCCAGTATGCGCCGAGATTGTCGTGGCTAAGATCAGCCACAACAAATGCGCTATCGCGAATTCTTTCACGCATAATGATGTCAATTACCCCAGTACGAGCAACGTCACGCATGTCAAAAAGTTCAAAGCCCAGGTCCTTGATTGACGGCTTCAGAACGCCGATGAGGAGTCGGTCAAGTTCCTGATCTCCAAACTTCAACGCCATAAAGCCATAACTTCCGGATTTTTTACCTCTCTGTTCCGCCTCATAGGTTTCCCATCCAGACAACGTCAACGAAACTTCCAAAAAATTTCCGGGTGGTTCCAGCACTTGCATTTGAACTCCTGTCACAAGACCGCGCCTGTCAAGTTCACTTACGATGGAAAGCGCAAATTTTGGATTCGGAGAGCCAATCCAAACAAAAAAGTTTTCCGGAAGCGAGCGCCAAGGTTCACCCGTTCTATTAACGATGTCACCAATTTTCCTAATGGCATTGACAGCTTGCTGAGCCGGCGGTGGATAATTCGGTTGAACAATTAACTTTTCAACCCAGTAGGAATCCAGTTTTGGGATAGTTGAACTTGCCTGTTCATTAAAAATAAGATGTGCAGCAAGTGCGCGAATTCGATCTGAAACTCCAGAGTTGGAGCTGTTGAAGTTGATAATTGCGTTACGCGTAATTTCATATTTGCCACAATTGGTGCATTCGATTCGCGAGCCGTCAAACGTTGATGGATACTCTTGGAATGAATTAGACCATTTCCCTAGACAGATGGGACAAGCGTTCAGCGACATTGGATTACCCCCAAACCAAAGATGAAGTCTGCAATGTAATACGTTAGTTGGGAATGTATTGAAAGTGCCTCACATCTCCGGCGTCTTGATCCCCTTAATCGCACACGCCGCCTTCACCGTGTTGTGCAGCAAACACGCAATAGTCATGGGACCAACACCGCCGGGCACGGGCGTAATACTGCCTGCCACCTTCTCACAGGATGCAAAATCGCAATCGCCAACCAGTTTGTTTTTGCCGTCGCGCTCAATGCGGTTGATGCCCACGTCAATCACGCATGCTCCGGGCTTGATCCAATCGCCTTTGACCATTTCAGGGCGACCCACGGCGGCGATCACCAGATCGGCGCCACTCACAATCGAAGGTAAATCTTTTGATTTGGAATGGGCTATCGTCACTGTGCAATTTTCGGCCAGCAGCAATTGCGCTATGGGTTTACCCACAATGTTGGAGCGGCCAATGACCACGGCATTGAGGCCGGTAAGATCGCCCAATGTATCCTTGGCCAACATCACGCAGCCCACGGGCGTGCAGGCTGTCAAAGCATCTTGCCCCGTGGACAAGCGGCCCACATTCACCACATGAAACCCATCGACATCTTTGGCAGGGTCAATGGTGTTCAGAACCTTAGCGCTATCAATATGTTTCGGCACTGGCATTTGCACTAATATTCCGTGTACGGACGGATCATTGATCAGCTTTTGCACCATGGCCAGCAAATCTGCCTCTGATGTATCCGCAGGCATTTTATGCTCCCATGAATTCATGCCCACTTCCACAGTTTGCTTGGCCTTGTTGGCCACATAAACTTTGGAAGCTGGGTCTTCACCCACCAGCACCACGGCAAGGCCGGGGATTAGATTATGGTCGCGTTTGAGTGAAGCCACGGCAATGGCAATGCGCCCGCGCAAAGCTTCCGCATAAGCTTTTCCGTCAATGAGTTTGGCCATGGTAAAATTTTACCTTGTAGCAAAGTGCCCTCATCCGCCTGTCGGCACCTTCTCCCATGCGAAGGCGCACGGGAGAAGGCGGATACAAGGGCCTTCTCCCGTCCCTCTTGGGATGGGAGAAGGTGCCCGAAGGGCGGATGAGGGCCTCTTTCTTAAAACAATCCCTGAATCTGTCCTGCCGCATCAAGCCCAATCACTTCGGCGGATGGAACTTTGGGCAGGCCCGGCATGGTCATCACGTCACCGCAAATAACCACGATGAATTCAGCACCCGCCGACAAGCGAATTTCACGGATCGGTACTGAGTGGTTCACAGGTGCGCCCTTCAGGTTTGGATCAGTGGAGAATGAATACTGCGTCTTGGCCATACAGATGGGGAACTTGCCATAACCTGCGGCTTCATAGGCTTTGAACTGATCACGCACAGACTTATCGGCAATGGCATCATCAGCGCGGTAAATTTCCTTGACGATGGTGCGCACTTTTTCAAACAGCGGCATGTCTTCATCATAGATCGGCTTAAATTGCGCGCCGCCCTTATCAGCAAGTTCAGCCACATGCTTTGACAATTCTTCAATGCCTTCGCCGCCCTTGGCCCAATGCAAGCACTTGAATGCTTGCACGCCATGCGACTTGCAATATTCTTTAACCGCATCAACTTCAGCATCGGTATCTGAGATGAAATGGTTCACAGCAACAGCAATCGGCACACCAAATTTTTTCACGTTTTCAATGTGGCGGCCCAAGTTAGCAAGGCCCTTTTTGAGAACTTCAACATTCTCAGTCTTTAATTGATCCTTGGCAGCACCACCATGCATCTTCAGCGCGCGAACTGTAGCCACGATCACAGTGACCGATGGTGTGAGACCAGCCTTGCGGCACTTAATATCGAAGAATTTTTCAGCGCCCAAATCAGCGCCGAAGCCCGCTTCCGTCACCACATAATCAGCCAACTTCAATGCCGTCTGCGTGGCCATGACGGAGTTGCAGCCATGGGCGATATTGGCGAACGGGCCACCATGCACAAAGGCTGGATTATTTTCGAGCGTTTGCACCAGGTTCGGCATCAACGCATCTTTGAGCAAAACCGTCATTGCGCCCGGTGCTTTCAAATCCTTGGCGAGAACCGGAGTTTTGTCTTTCTTGTAAGCCACAACAATTTGACCAATGCGGCGTTCCAAATCAGCAATCGAAGTTGACAGGCACAGGATGGCCATGATTTCAGAAGCCACCGTAATATCAAATCCAGCTTCGCGTGGGTAACCATTGGCCACACCACCAAGCGAGCAGATAACTTCACGCAGCGCACGATCATTCATATCCATCACACGACGCCAAGCAACACGGCGCGTGTCGATGCCCAGTTCATTGCCCCAATAAATGTGATTGTCGATCATCGCTGAAAGCAAATTATGGGCGGATGTGATGGCGTGAAAATCGCCAGTGAAATGCAAGTTGATATCTTCCATCGGAACGATCTGCGCATAACCACCACCAGCAGCGCCGCCCTTCATGCCAAAGCATGGACCAAGCGAAGGTTCGCGAAGGGCCACAATGGCTTTTTTGCCAATGCGGTTAAGCCCATCACCGAGGCCTACTGTCGTTGTCGTCTTGCCTTCGCCCGCTGGCGTTGGGTTAATGGCCGTCACCAAAATCAGTTTGCCGTTTGGCTTAGATTTGAGGCTGTCAATATAGCTCAAATTCACTTTGGCTTTGGTGTGGCCATAGGGAATGAGGTCACTTTCTGGAATGCCCAGACCCTTGCCAATGGCCATAATCGGCTTCATTTTGGCTTCGCGGGCAATTTCGATGTCGCTCTTAACGGTCATTTCAGGCTTTCCTCTGGTGATATTATTTTTAATGGTGGGAAACTACACAATATCAATATTTTGTCCATAAGCTATTGGGTGGTCAGGTCACGATAAACGATTTCGCCTTGTGGCATAAAATCAAATTCGCCACAGCAAGCGATTTAACCGACACGACATTTCATATCATTTTGCATCGCGGTCTTTATATGGGTTTTGCCAAGTTTGAGAGTTTTGGCACATGCAACACTTCCTGGTTGATGCTACATCACAAAACCGGCATTTTACAATCTTAAATTGTGCATATTTATTAAGATTAAATTTAGGGCTGCAAACTAATCTGACCGCTAAATTCAAAAAAACACAGATGAAGCATGCTCAATAACCAACGTCGATCCATAAATCTGGCAGTCTATATTTTGTTGCCATTATTGGCTGCCATTTCAGGGATGACATGGAGCACCTTCAACATGCTTGAGGGCATTTCAACCAGTGTGGATAAACTTGAAAACCAACGAACCTTGGTCGCTGTCAAATCCTCTGTCACGACCACAGCTTCCATCCTCACAGGCTTAATTAAAGACAACGCCAATTGGGACGAACCAGTCATCCACACTTATAATTTACTCGATGAAAATTGGGTGCGCGAAATGTGGGGGAAATCATCCGCAGATACAAATTATGATTTCATATTTGTCCTAGACTCAAATGGTAAAAACCTCTCATCTTATGTGCGCGGTAAAAAAAGAGAGTTTTTGTCCGAACAGTTTTTCGGCCCCTCTTTAGGACTCATTCTTGCTGCCTTGCCGAGCGATAAGAAACATTTCGCAGCAGTTTCAAGCCTTCTTGACGTTCAGGGTCAGCTTGCTGTCATTGCCGCGGCACCCATTTTGCCGCAAGATTCATCATTGGTCATCGCCGCAGAAAAACCAAATATACTGGTGTTCGGACGTTATCTAACGCCAGCAATAATGAAAGATCTTGGCAAACAATTTTCTGTGGACGATTTAAGCATCGCACACATCAAGAAAATTGAAGCCAATACAAATATTCTCGCTGACCATTGGGGAAATGCTGTGGCAGTCGCAACGTGGCGTGCAAGACATCCCGGCGATGAGGCCCGCAATAAATATAGCTCTAGCGCGTTTGCGTTGATATTGTGCTTGTGCTGCGCCATGGTGCCGGTAACGATCGCACACTATAGAGCGATTACAAATTTAAAGCGCAAAGAGCGAGCGGCTTATCACGAGGCGCGCCACGATAAGCTTTCGGGGCTTCCCAACCGTACTTTTCTCAACGAGAAACTGAGTGAGGTCGGCCCAACCACAAATGTATCCTTAATTTATCTCGACCTCGACGGATTTAAGCACGTCAATGATTCCTATGGCCATGAGGTTGGCGACAAATTGATCTATCTCGTTTCAACGAACCTCACAGAAGCAATTCAGGATCGTGGTTTTCTAACAAGGCTTGGTGGTGATGAGTTCGCTATTCTCATCAGCGGGATCGACGCCTCAAAAAAAGCAGAAGTCCTAGCAACGGAAATTCTTCAAAACTTAACAGTCGCATTCAATATTGACGGGCGACATGCAACCGTGGGCGTATCAATTGGGATTGCAAATGATGTCATAGGCAATACCACAAATTCTGAATTGATGCGTCGCGCCGACATTGCAATGTATGCTGCCAAAACTGGTGGTAGAAACCAAATCTGTTGGTTTGATGATGGACTAGATTTCCGCCGCCACGAAGATGATTTAATTGCCGACGAAATGTTTGAACTGGTAGAGAAGGGCGATTTCGACGTTGCGTTTCAACCCATTATTGATGCAAAAACCCGGCAAATAGTAGCTGTAGAGGCTTTGGCGCGGTGGCCACAATCCTCCAAGCGCCAGCTGACACCAGATCGGTTTATCAAGGTCGCAGAGGAAAATGGAATCATAGATCAGTTGGGGATGCTCATTCTTAAAAAGGCACTTGACGCAGCCATGCAGTGGCAGGGCCTCAAACTGTCTGTCAATGTTTCACCCTTGCAGCTGAACAACAAGAACTTGACCCCCGAAATTATTGCGTTGGCAGGCACCTGCAAATTTGAGATGCAAAATCTCATTTTAGAAATTACGGAGTCGTCTCTAATTAAGAACCCCGCACGCGCCCATAGTTTTGTCTCTGAATTGAGAGCGCACGGCGCAAAAATTGCTTTGGATGATTTTGGCGCAGGCTATGCCAGTGTTGGATATTTGCGTGAATTCCAATTTGATAAAATAAAACTCGATAAAACACTCACACAAAGTATTTTAACAAATATCGCTACCCAAAAAATTGTTCAAGGCACCGTGCTTATTGCCAAAGGTCTTTCAGCCCATGTCGTGGCTGAAGGTGTTGAGACTGAAGAAGAAGCCCAAATTATGCATATCACAGGATGCGATTATTTTCAGGGCTATTACTTCCATAAACCAAAAACTTCTGTTGAAATTACAGAACTGCTGCAAGCGCAAAATGCAGGTGAGACTGCCATGCAAATAGCCAGTTAAGCGACCGGATTGACCACTCGTGTGCCTGCAGCATTCAAATCTGCAATCACCACTTGCTTCATGCGGGCTGCTTCTTCTGCATTCACGTTCCATGCTGAAATGCGCTGTTTAAATCCATCATAACCACCAGCCTTCAACCACAAGCATAACGCTTCGTGTTCAGCCTTTGATATTTCCTTCGGGCGCTTGGCCGCAAGCCGGTGCACACTGTTTTCCCCAAGCCCCTTATAAACGTGAACGAAAGCCCCGTTGCTGTGCTCAATCACCGCAACCGACATATCACCCCAAATGCCTGCATCTTTTTTCGCTTGCTCTTGCAACATGCGTTGATTTTTTAAAGCTTCGAGTGAAACCGGGCGGGCCTCAAGTTTATGACCGTGATCGCGCTTGGAAGAGTTCATGCTGGCCATCCTATAGTTTGCTTTTGCCAGCTATGCACTTAACTCACGGAAATAGCGAACCTAAACTGCAGCATTAGGTAATTGGCCCCAATGCTGCTAGTCAGGCGCCACAAACCGGAGCATTCAATATGGCATTTCCGCCAAACTATAATCAGGAGCGCAATAACCGCGCCAAGGCCAAGCAACGCAAGGCCATTGAAAAACAAAATAAGCGCGATGAAAAATCTGCGACGCGCAAACATGAAGATGATGTGGCACAGCCCGCCACCGACGAAAATAAGGACAACGCATAATGGCGAAGAAAAAAACTAAGGTTGATGATTCAACCATCATGTTTGATGTGGTTTATGAAGACGGCACCAAATCCTCACGCCGCCGCGTGGCGGCAGCTGAACTCGACGCACATGACGATAGTGATGCTGCAGCGAAAACCATATTGATGGCGCAAGACCAGAAAATTGCTCAAATGAGCGGCAACCCACGTGGGCCGATCAAATCCATCACACGGTCGGAGTAATTTACTCCGCAGCAGCAAGCCTCATCGGCATAAGGCGGTGGGCTTCACGAAATGACACCAGCTTCTTTGAAGCTTCGTCCCACAAAACCAACCTCACACATTTCACGCTTTCCCAAATTGTCAGATGTCCAACATCTTTCAGTTCGGGGAAGTCTTTCAACACTTGTGGCAAGCGGTAAAATGGAATGCGGCTGGAAAGATGATGCAAATGGTGAATGCCAATGTTGCCCGTCATCCACATCAAAGGTTTTGGTAAATCGTAATAGGAACTGCCATGTAGCGCTGCATTTTCATGGCTCCAGTCCGGGTTGCGCTCCCAGTGGGTTTCATCAAACTGATGCTGCACGTAAAACAACCATACACCTGCGGCAGCACCAATAATAACAATCGGCAAATGCACTAGCAAAAACGCCTGCCAGCCAATAAAGTAAATGATGACTGCGGCACACACCGCAATCGCCAAATCTGTCATTAACACGCTGAGCCATGACGCCGTACCTTGCTTAAAACATTCAAGCGGCAGACGTTGGCTGAATACAAACAGATAGATTGGGCCGATGCCGAACATCACCAGCGGGTTGCGGTAAAGCCTGTAGGCCAAGCGACCGCGAACGCTCAAAGCCTCATACTCTTTGATTGTCAGCGTGTTGATATCACCCATGCCGCGTCGATCCAGATTACCAGATCCAGCATGGTGCATAGCATGTGCATGCCGCCAATAGTCATATGGCGTTAAAGTAAGCACACCCAGAGCCCGGCCCACCCAATCATTGACACGGCGATTGGAGAACATTGAAAGATGGCCGCAATCATGCTGCAGCATAAAGAGGCGCACCACAAAACCGGCCGCCAACAAAACTGGGAACGGTAGCAGCCATGGACTGAACATCAGGGTTGCATAAACAGCAAGCCACGAAGCCACAAAAGCTGCTATGGTGAGGAGAAGTTCAAAAACCGCGCGGCGGTCATTGGATTGACGGTATGGCGCGAGACGCGACGCCCAAGATTTTGCGGAAACAGTCAAGCAAAGCCACCCTTAATTGAGAACTCAGAATAGAGATTCGCCGCTTTTAGCACAGGTTTTGCCGAACATATCCAGTCTTTTCGACACAGGCACAGAATGTCTTGTAATTTACCGTTAGTTAGTCTATATACCGCCAATCGAATTTAGGCCGATCGGCGCGCGGCACTGCACTTTTGTTAAAAAGCGCGTAGGCCATACTCCCTTATCCTTCATTCGTATGGTATTTGCCCACAATCTTGTGGGCATGCCATCTCATTATTAGTTCTAATCAAGGATAAGTTAAGTTATGCAAAAAGGCACCGTAAAGTGGTTTAACGCGCAAAAAGGTTTCGGCTTCATTCAGCCAGATGCCGGCGGACCAGACGTATTCGTCCACATCAGCGCAGTTGAACGTGCGGGTCTCCGTGGTCTCAATGAAGGCCAGAAGATTGGTTACGAAATCGTCGCTGACAAGCGCACCGGCAAATCATCTGCTGACAGCCTCCAAGCTGTTTAAGCACTAACGCACTAACCTAAAGCGCCGACCACGTATGTACCGGCGGCGCGCCGGGTTGACGTAACCGCATTCTTCAAAAGAGAGTGCGGTTTTGGTTTTTTGGGGGCCAGGAATCAATCGAATGTCAAACACTCGCCCTCTTGTAATCTCAGTGCCCGAACCTCGGTCCATCGAACTTATTTTTACCAGGCCGGATGAGAACATTCTTCGCGCCACTTACAATCTTGTGGAAGGGCACGGCCACACAGTTTCAACAATCGTGGAAAATAACATAGCAGATGCCACATTCATTATGGGCCAGCCGGATTTATCCACGGCACTTTTGCAAAAAGCCCAAAACCTTAAAGCCATTTTCAATGTTGAATCCAATTTCCTAGATAATATGGATTATGATTATTGCTTTGCCCACGGCATTCACGTGCTCACCACGGGGCGCGTGTTTGCTGCCCCTGTAGCGGAAATTGGTTTGGGCATGGCGCTGAGTTTGGAGCGCAACATTGTGGGCGGTGACCGCGCCTTCCGGCAGGGCAAAGAAGTTTGGGGTGGCGATAGCAATGCTCAATCCCGCCTCATGTCTGGCGGCAAGATTGGGTTTATCGGCTTTGGCGATTTAGGCCGGGCCCTGCACCGCTTGCTGGCAGGCTTTAGAGCCAACATCAGCGTATTTGACCCATGGCTTCCCAATGGTATTTTAGAAGATCTCGGCGTTCGCCCCGCCAGCCTTGATGACGTGCTGACCACGAGCGATGTGATTTTTGTGGTGGCTTCCGTCACCTCCGATAATGGCGGGTTTTTAGGGGCCGCTGAATTTGCCAAAATGAACCCGGGCACCAGCTTCGTGTTGCTCAGCCGCGCAGGCGTTGTCGATTTTGATGCGTTGATGGGTGCCGTAAAATCAGGTCACATCCGCGCTGCAAGCGATGTTTATCCGCAAGAACCACTCGCGGCTGATCATCCGGTGCGCAGTTTAGAGGGTTTCATTCTTTCCGCCCACCGTGCTGGCGCATTGGACGTGGCTTTCAAACAAATGGGCCGCATGGTGCTTGATGATATGAGTTTGATTGCCAGAGGTCTTCCCCCCATCACTTGCCGCAGGGCCGAACGCGAAACCGTGCGCCGCATGCGATCAAAGCCGGTGAGTAAAAACTAACCTCACCAATCAGGTGTGCGGTCACCGCCCATAAATTGCGCACTCTTGGCGGTATATTCAAACAACTCAATACGCGAGCCTGAAGGGTCTGCCAACCAAGATTGCCATGTATCATCCACACCATATTTCTTATCGGTGATGCTAACACCTTTGCTACGAATATGCGCAATGGCATCATCTAAGCTTGCTACTTCAAAACAGAAATGATTGATCTGCCCTAACGGTGTGAATGGCGCATCTTTATTGGTGAACACTTCAATATAAGTGCGGCCACCTGCTGCCAAATAAAAACCCATGCGGCCCGTGGGGCGGTTAAAATCAAAAACCTTTTCCAATCCCAACACGCCGCAATAAAATTCTTCAGCCTTCTTTATATCGTCCGTCATCACGCAAGCATGGGCCAATTGCCGAACTGAAATCATGCTGTCAATTCCTTTTCAATCAAAGCCAATTCATTATGCGAGAATGGTGCAGCCTTCAATGCACCCACGCAGTCTTCAATTTGCTCAGGCTTGCTGGCCCCAATTAAAGCCGAGGTAATCCACTTATCGCGCAACACCCATGCAATCGCCATTTGAGCCAGTGTCTGCCCGCGCTTTTCAGCAATATCATTAAGAGCCGTCAACCTTGCGACAGTTGCCGCATCAATCGAACTTTCTTTGAGGAAGTGATTGACCGTGGCACGGCTGCCCTTGGGAACACCTGCAAGATATTTATTGGTGAGTAACCCTTGCGCCAATGGCGAGAACACAATGCTGCCCATGCCCGCGCTATCAGATGCTTCAAAAGCTCCGGCAATTTCAGGCTCACGCTGTAACATGGAATAACGCGGCTGATGGATCAGGCAGGGTGTGCCGAGTGCTTTCAAAATTGCCGCAGCTTTTTTAATCTGCTCGGGTGGATAATTTGAAATGCCCACATATAAGGCGCGGCCTGAACGCACGGCATGATCTAACGCTCCCATGGTTTCTTCCAAGGGCGTATCTGGATCAAACCGATGCGAATAGAAAATATCAACATAGGAAAGTCCCAAGCGCCTCAAGCTTTGGTCTAGGCTTGCCAACATATATTTGCGTGAACCCCATTCGCCATAAGGCCCATCCCACATATGATAGCCGGCCTTGGTGCAAATGATCATCTGATCGCGGTGGGCAGAAAAATCTTCGCGCAAGATATGGCCGAAGGCTTCTTCCGCTGAACCCTGCGGCGGGCCATAATTATTGGCAAGATCAAAATGCGTGATGCCCAAATCCCAAGCCTTAGCGCACAGCGCGCGCTTCATGCCATGATCGCTGGTTGCTCCAAAATTATGCCACAGGCCCAAAGAAAGTGCGGGCAGAAGAAGGCCACTCCGCCCACACCGATTGTATTTCATCACTTCATCAACGCACGTGCATCTTCCGGACCCAAAGGTGCCGGACGCTTGCACGTGGATTTCAGTTTCACAACCTTATGGACTGTGCCCGACTCTATCATGGCCGTCATCACCTCGACAACATGGGCTACAAACGAAATATCACACCGCGCCAGCTTTTTCTTGTTGATAGAGGCCGCCATATCAGCAAGGCCAGCACAACGATAATTCGCCCAGAGCACATCAGTCTGGCTGTTTGCCATGCCCCAATTTTTTTTGCCGAAGGGATGATCCCATGCTGGCAAGGCTTTTGGAATCTGGTCGCTTCCAGCCACCATCACATCGCCACCGAAGAAGTTTGGATCAGGCACAAACATCGCACCAGTCTGACCATAAAGCTCCATGTTTTGGTGCTTATGGGCCCACACATCCCAAGACAATGAAACTGTAACGCAAGCACCAGACACAAATTCCAACAAAGCGTGATAAGTTGTTGGCGTGGTGACCTTCAATTTTTCACCATTGCGCGGATTCTTAGGTTGGTTGTTGATGATGCGTTCTTTGCGGCCTGTGCCCAGCAATGCAGAAACGCGCTTCACCGGACCGATGAGATTGATCAAGTTGGAAATGTAATAAGGGCCCATATCGAGAACTGGTCCACCACCTGGCTTGAAGAAAAAGTCTGGGTTAGGATGCCACATTTCCATGCCAGGGCCCATAAAGTGGCAGGTGCCTGACACAACTTTTCCAAGCATGCCATCATCAATAGCTTTGCGGGCTTGCTGGTGAGAAGCACCTAAGAACGTATCAGGTGCAGCACACACACGAAGCTTCTTCTTGGCTGCATATTTCTGCAACGCCAAAGCATCCTTGTACGACAAGGTGAGTGGCTTCTCCGAATAGACATGCTTTCCCGCATCGAGAATTTGTTTTGACACTTTGAAATGCGTGGCTGGCACCGTGAGGTTCACCACAATGTCAATGTCTTTTTGTTTCAGTAAATCTTTAACAGTGTGGGCCCGCACACCAAATTCGGTAGCACGCGCCTTTGCTGCGTCCATATTAATGTCCGCCACGGCTCGCACTTCAATGTCCTTGAACAAATTAGCCAGCTTCAAATAAGCCCATGAAATATTTCCGCACCCAATGATGCCAACGCCTAAAACTTTTGCCATAATAATGTCCTCTTAGTATTTCTTGCAGAATGAAATTGATTTTTTAGCGAAGCTGTCAACGTCTTTTGGTTTGTCGTGCTCCATAACATAATGCATCACGCGGCCACCTTGCAGGGCCTTAAAAATTTCAGGCCACTTCACAACGCCCTCGCCCACATTACACCACCCATCTTGATCAAGATTCTTGCCCGGCTGAGCAATATCCTTCACATGCACGGAGGTGATGCGGTCCTTATAGGCTTTGATCCATTTGATCGGATTTTGCTTGGCGCGGGCAATCCACGCCACGTCTATTTCCCAATCGATCGATGGTGCGGCATCAAAAATCCGCTCATGCGGCATTGAACCATCGGGCAGTTTCGCAAATTCAAAATCATGGTTGTGCCAGCCAAAGCCATAGCCTTCGCCACGAATGAAATCATTGGCAGCGGCCAAGCGCTTGCCGAAAGCCTTCCAGCCCGCAGTGGTGTTCTTGCGATCATCGGGCATCACATAAGGGCAATAGATATTGCGCATGCCAAGCGTCTTCGCAATTTTGATGACTTTCTTTTTGTCAGTTTCAAACGAGCTGAGCGGAAAGAAATGACCGGACGACATGCTGAGATTATGTTGATCGAGCAGCGCACGAAATTTTTCTGGCTCATCATAAACCCCACCAAAGCCTTCAACATCGGTGTAGCCAGCCTTGGCCAGCATGGCGATGATGTCAGTCCATGGTTGATGGTCACGGGCACTGTAAAGTTGGAATGATAGGTTCTGCGGCATAGGGGGCCTCCTTGTTAGCTGCAAGTTGCGGAATATAAATCACGGATTGTGAAGTTGGGTTTCATCGATATATCTTTGGCGGTGAATTCGATAGTTCTGGTTTCGCCGGGCAAGAGATCAAAGGCACTATCAGAAAAATGCCCGGCCACATCAGCTTCAAGTGAAACATAATAGGCTGGCTTTTCAGCGCTAAGAGTGAGTGCCGTGCCATTGATTTTCAATGATATTTTTGAATCTTCAAAAGCATAAGACTTATAGGGTTTGAGAGCGAAGTGATTATGGTCCGTGCTATTTAAAGTGATGTGTAAAATTGCACCCTCAAGCTCAGCAGCATCGAAGACCATCAGTTCAAGGGAACGATCGGCAGGAACTGATTGTTTTATAGCCTTAATTTTGCGTCGCTCACCATTGGGTTTAACAGCTTCACATAGCACATTCGCATCAACAGCTTTCAAATCATCATTCACAGCCATGATGCTGACAGTTTTTCCATCTTTCGAAGGAACCGCAAATGCAGCCAACGGCGCATAGAATCGCCGCGCCATATAATGTAGCGCTTTCCATGCTCCACCATGGTCAAGACCACTCCATGAGGCCACTGGCCATGTGTCGTTAAGCTGCCAATAGAGAGTGCCCATGCAATGCGGCTTGAGCGTGCGCCAATATTCAACCGCGGTACGCATGGCCAGACCATGCTGAATTTGACTGACATAAACAAAATCATCAAACTTCATCGGGAAGCGGAAATAACGAAACATAGTTTCAGCAATGCGCGCATTGCCGCCTTTGTTTTTCTGGTGACTATCCATCACCGGAGACGCGATATTCATGTCTGATGGCGAGGCAAACTCATGCATGGCAGCCATAGAAGGGAAAGATTGAAATCCAAACTCCGAACAGAAACGCGGTTTCACATCGCGGTAGTGATCAAAGTCTTTGCCTTCGTGCCACACACTCCAGAAATGCATGTCTCCCGAGCGATCATCATGCCACGCATCGCCGAAAGACATGAGGCCAGGTGAAGGTGATGAAGGCCACCACAAAGCTGATTGATCAGCCTTCACCATGGTTTCTTCAATACAACGATTGAGGCGATCATAGTTCACGAGGTAACGATCACGATTCTTGCGTGACTCTTCAAACCAGGTGAGCGCACCCAACAGTTCATTATCACCACACCACAAAACCATCGAAGCATGATGGCCTAAGCGGCGCACTTGATAATCAACTTCCGCGCGGACTTCATTTAAGAATTCTGGTGTCGAGGGATAGAGGCTGCATGAGAACATGAAATCCTGCCACACCATCAGGCCCAGCTCATCGCAGAGATCATAGAAATAATCCTGCTCATAAAAGCCACCACCCCACACGCGCAGCATATTCATGTTGGCGGCAACGGCAGCGCGGAGCAGTTTTTCAGTGAGTTGCGGTGTTGCTTGTGAAGGTAAAGCATCTGCTGGAATCCAGTTGGCACCTTTGCAGAAAATCTCATGACCATTCACTTTAAAGGCAAAGCGCGCACCCACTTCATCTGGCGTGGTGATGAGCTCAACATGGCGCAAGCCAACGCGGCGCTTGATCAAATCATTGCGGGTGCTGACTTCGATATCATAAAGATGTTGCGCGCCTGATCCCGCAGGCCACCACAGGATCGGTTTGGTAATTTCAAAAGTTTCGGTGTGAGTCGTGTTACTCACTTGGATCTTGTGCGTCTCACCAGCAAAGCTAACGGAGAGATCAACCGCAGCTTCACCTGCACGCACCAAGGAAACCTGAACATCTACTTGCACAATACCAGAAGCCAAGTGCCGTTGGAAAACCTGCACATGCTCAACCCGCGCATCATCCATAGGGCGAAGTTTTATGTCACCATAGAGACCAAAGGGCGCAATGGCCAAATTCCAATCCCAGCCATTGTGGCATTGGGCTTTGCGCAACATGTTGGGGTGAGGGATGGGGCAATTGCTGAAAGAATAGGGAATGAAAAATGGTTGTGCTTCCTGCTTGGCGGCGGCAGCCTTCACGTTGGAATGAAATACAATACGAATTTCATTTTCACCTTGCCTCAACGAATTTGAAACATCTGGCCGGTACCGCCTAAATGAATTTTCGGCCGACAAAACCAATACATCATTCACAAAAATAGTGGCCACCGTATCAAGATACGTAATATCGAGATACCAGCCGCGCTTCGCATCACCATTAAACTGAAAAACCCGAGTGATCTGCCAATCTTCGCTCGCAACCCAGCGCACATCATATTCATTGCGCCCTATATAAGGATGCACAATTTTGCCAGCCGCAACCAATGCCGAATGGACATCACCCGGCACCGCCATCGCAGCACTATGGGTACTGTTTAAACTCTTGAGTGCCCATGTTCCAGCAAGATCCAGCATCTATTAGAGCCTATCGCCGGAGGCCTCATCAAACACTGAAGCAAGTCCGATGCGGAAGCGCACATCCACTTTTTGCCCGGGGGCAAAATGCTGGTTTGATTCAACACGCGCGCTGAACAATGTGTCGTCAATTTTGAGCCAAACCAAACTGTCTGAACCCATCGGTTCTACCAGATCAACAATGCCCTTATAAGCATCGCTGCCAGCTTTTGAGGCCGCCATATCAAGCTGAATATGTTCTGGGCGAACGCCGAGCACAGCAGTGCCCGCTTTCAACGGCGCATCGGGAGTGTAATCCTTCAACGGAATTTTCTGCGCGCCCAAATGGAACACGGCTTTGGCTCCAGCGCCTTCAATCTTACCTTTAAGGAAATTCATAGAAGGTGAACCAATAAAGCCTGCCACATAGAGATTCTTCGGCTTGTTATAAATTGTTTGTGGTGCATCCAATTGTTGAATGGTGCCACCCTTCATAACGGCAATGCGATCAGCCAAGGTCATGGCTTCAATTTGATCATGCGTCACATAAATCATGGTGTTAGCCAAGCGCTGATGCAGACGCTTAATTTCCACGCGCAATTCAGCGCGGAGCTTCGCATCAAGATTAGACAATGGTTCATCGAACAAGAACACATCCACTTCGCGCACCAAGGCACGCCCGATAGCAACACGCTGGCGCTGACCACCTGAAAGGGCTGATGGTTTGCGTTGCAAAAGTTCGCCCAGTTGCAGCATATCGCCCACGCGCTTCACGCGCTTTTCAATTTCTTCTTTTGGAAGGCCGGACACGCGAAGGCCGAATGAAAGGTTCCGCTCCACCGTCATTTGAGGATAGAGAGCATAGGATTGGAACACCATGCCAATGCCGCGATCTTTCGGTTCTTCCCACGTTACGTTCTTGCCCTTGATAAAAACCGAACCATGTGAAGGCTCAAGCAGGCCCGCAATGCAATTGAGCAATGTGGATTTGCCACAACCTGATGGACCGAGCAGCACCAAAAATTCGCCATCCATAATATCAAGATCAAGCGCTTTTAAAACTTGTACAGCACCGTAAGAGAGCGCCAAGCCTCGAACCGAAACGCTGGGAGTGGAATTTGCTTTCATGTAATCAACCCTTAACTGCGCCGGCTGCAATGCCGCGTACAAAATATTTGCCTGAGAAGAAGTAAATGGCCAGTGGCACTATGCCGGTCAAAATAGTTGCCGCCATATCAACGTTATATTCTTTGCCACCCTGCACCGAATTCACAATGTTATTGAGCTGCACCGTCATCGGATAATTGGTTGGGCCAGCGTAAATCACGCCAAACAAGAAGTCGTTCCAAATGCCAGTGATTTGCAAGATAACAGCCACTGTGAAAATTGGAACAGACATCGGCACAAACACTTGAAAGAAAATGCGCCAATAGCCAGCACCATCAACACGGGCAGCTTTAAAAAGCTCCTGCGGCAGCGACGAAAAATAGTTTCGGAACAGCAATGTTAAAATTGGCAGACCGAAAATCGTATGCACCAAAACCACGGCAGGCAATGTGGAATAAATCCCAAGCCAACGTGTGATCAGAACCAATGGATAGAGCATCACCACATAAGGAATGAACGAGCTCACCAGCAAGACCGTGAAAAAAGCTTCCGAAAATTTGAACGGCCAATTTGCTAAAGAATAACCAGTAATAGAAGCAACAGCGATTGACACAATTGTGCTGGGGAAAGTGATGCGCACCGAATTCCAAAACCCAACTTTAATGCCTTCGCAATAAAGGCCTGTGCAAGCGCTGTTCCATGCTTTGGCCCATGCGGTGAAGGTTGGGTGCATGGTTGGCACAAAGATATTGCCACTGCGAATTGCTTCAATGTCTTTCAGCGACGTAATAATCATAATGTAAAGCGGGAATAGAAAAAACAACGCGCAAATGCACAATACTGAATAGACAACAACACGCTCCGTAGAGATCAATTTCTTAGGCTTGCGGCCCGAAGGAACGATGGTTGTTAAAGATGAATTTGACATGATTTCTTAGCCCTTCTTGCCAAATTCCATTCTGATCCACGGGATCAAAATGAAGGCCATAGCAACCAACATGCAGGTTGAAGCTGCAAGCGACTGCCCTAAATTGGCTGAGAAGTTTTGATAAATATAGCGTGTAGGAACATCCGATGAGATACCCGGACCACCATCAGTGATCGCCAACACCAGATCATAAATGCGCACCGCACCTGATGCTACGATCACAAATGTCGTCACCATCACGGGCTTCATCATGGGCAACACGATTTGCACATAAGTGCGCCATGTGGAAATGCCATCAATCTTGGCTGCTTTCCAAATTTCTTCGTCAATTCCACGTAAGCCTGCAAGCATCAGAGCCATCACGAATCCAGAGCCTTGCCAGATTCCGGCAATTACAATGGCATACATCACCATCTGGCGATCGGCGATCCAACCAAATGAAAAACTGGTCCAGCCCAGTTGCCGAACGGCGGCCTGCAAGCCATACTCAGGCGACATAATCCAAGCCCACACATGGCCAGTTACGATGAAAGAAAGCGCAAAAGGGTAAAGATAAATCGTGCGGAACACACCTTCCATACGAATTTTCTGATCCATAAATACGGCGAGTAAAAAGCCAATGGAAATTGACAGAATAATTGAAAGAACGGCGTAGGTGACAACATTGGGCAATGCGCCCGCGCATTTAAGTTGCCATGCATCCGTTCCAATTTTCGTCAGTCCCGGGCAATCCATCCAGCGATCGGTTTTAAACAACCGATTATAATTGGCAACACCAACATAGCCATTCATCCATTCACGCGGCGTGAACAGGGGTAAAATTTTAATGTTGGTGAATGAGAACAGAATAGTCCATGCGGTGCCTCCCACAAACACACCAAGCACGATGAGCATCATTGGCAATGATGCAATTTTAGACGACAAGTTTCTAAATAACGGATTTGGCCGATCCATATGCCCCAACTCCCCACCACATTTTTGAGCAGACAACGGGTTCGGCTTTCCGAAGAAAACCGAACCCGCGCAATGT
>JANPGD010000005.1:0-26856 GCA_031423845.1 Hyphomicrobiales bacterium
GACCACCAAACTTCAACAACTACCCCCGCTTTCTTCAGTTCCTTCTGCAAACCTACCGCAATCGGCTTACTCTCTTTCGCGGAAATTATGAAGGCTTTCGCCTTACTGTTGACAGTGCGGAAGTACTCGTCACGCTGACGAAGGCGCCGGGCAAGTTCCTTCGCTACTTCAACAGCTGCAACTGGGAATTTCTCCAGAAAGTCTCTGAACTTATCTTCCGCTAATTCGATGGTAGCAGCGTCTTCGGTAGCGGTGACAGTAGCGCTACGCGGTTGCCCCACATCAATTGCCGCCATTTCGCCAACGTGATCTCCTGGACTGCGGGAGAGGTGAACGTTTCCGTTTATGCAAATGTTAACAGAGCCCGCAAGCAAGACAAAAACAGAAGCGTCATGCTTACCTTGGACAGTTAAATTTTGATTGGCACGGAAAAATTTCAACTTTCCATTTTTGGCGAGCCAAGAAGCGGCTCGCTTGTCACAATGAACTATTTTGGCTGATTGTAATGAATCAAGAATCGCCCGTCCGCCCTTCGGCCCAGCAAATTTTTGCTTTATCGTGCTATCTTTGTTCAACATGGCCACGGCATATGGTGCGGCCATTTGGTAATTACAAGACTTTACGTTGCAATTTTCAACTAGAAAAAACCGACCCATCCGCATGGCGGGTTTTGGACGGCAGATTGGGCTGGCTCCTTGTCGACAGGAACCAGCCCGCCTCCGTTTTTACACGAAGGTGTCGGTGGGGTTGTTTCGTTCATCAATCCGTTTTTGTAGCCATTCCATCACTTCACCTTCAATCCATCCAACTCTCGAACGTGGCCCGTTCCCGAGGCGCACGCGCTTTGGAAATCGGTTGGCGTTCTCCAGTCTCTGGATATGTTGCGGGCAATAGAGCACGAGCTCCTTGAGTTGACGCTTTGACAGTAACCTCATCGCAGTACTTCCTTTGTGCTTGGAAGCATCGCGACGCTCCGTGGGTTGACGCCCATGGACGGTCGCAGACTAGCAGTGCGTGATCACTATGGCGAGAGCGGTGCAATCAGTCGCCGAAGATGGCGGCAAGATCACGGGCACCGTGAATGATGCGAACAATTTCTACCACTTCATTGCGGACGCGATAAAATGCGATGTAGCTTTCAATCGGGAAGCTCCGAAGGCCAACACCAAATTCATCGCGGGTGCGGCCTGCAAGGGGAGCGGTTGAAAGTGTTGTTATTAGGCTCGTAACCAGCCGATCTAAAAAACGGTCGGCATTCACTGGGCTGTCATTGGCGATGTAGAGCCAGATCGCATCCAGATCATTTTCCGCATCAGCCGAAATGCGAACAGGTGTCATACGGCCTTAGCTTTAGCCAAACGATCACGGCCTCTGCTTTTGATATTGGCCAGCATATCTGTATCCAATATCTTGCCACCATCATGATCGAGTGAAGCAAGGCCCACATCAATATCAGATTTGAGTTCCGTCCACCGTGCCCAGAATTCGCCGCGCAATTTTTCAAGTTTAGCGGCGGGTGTTGCAGGGTTAGCAGCAAGATGTTTTGCCACCATATCATCAAGCAGATTTGTTGCCGCCAAACGGCGCTGATCTTCCCGAATAAGCGAGCGCACATAATCGCTCGGATTCGAGTAATTTGCTTTCTTGGTGCGTTCCTTCACAAAGCTTTTGAGGGCTTCGGGGAGTGAAATATTCATGGTGCTTGTGCTCATGTTTTCAGACTAGCACAAACCGCCGGAATTGGCAAACTTTGGCAAGATACGTCCCAAGTTCGCTCTCCATATGTCAGTTATTGCGCTGATAAAACGCTGTTAATTGGTGGCGCAATAAGGGCCTGCAAGCGCGTTTCATATGCTTCAATGGCGCTGCGCATCTCAGTTGCATAGGAATAGCGATTATAGACCCCTGCGACGCCGCTGAGCGTGCCTGAGACGTGGTTCAACAACTTCTCGGTGACATGAATGGGCGTGCCCAACGCCGCCATCTGCGAGCTATATGTGCGGCGCAAATCGTGCAGAGTGTAGGGCGCGATGCTAAGCGGCTCGTCGAATTGCGCCTTCGCCTTGCTCCATCCTGAGAAGGTGGTTTCGGTTTGACCTCGCGCGGGGAAGAGAAGTTCGCCCTCACTTGGAATGCCATCAATGATACTTTTCGCCATCGCACTAAGCGGAATCACATGCTCTCGCTTGTTCTTACAAAACCCGATTGGGAAGGTAATTGCATCCATGGAAATCCAATTGCGCCGAAGCCCTACAATTTCGCCCCTGCGTTGGCCTGTGAGGATCAATAGTTTGATCAGGACACCGTAGGGGTAGCCCACCTTCTCCGCTCGATGCCAGACGACTTTCATTTCTTCAGCGGATAGGATGCGTGAACGCGATTGAGAGGAGAACCGCAAAGAGGGTACTGGGGAAGTATCAAGCAAACCATGCCGAACGCACCAGTTCATCATCGTGCGGATCGCCACAAAAGCATGTTGCTCAATAGACGGTTTCAAAGATAAAACACCAATTGCACCCATGATATCTTGGCGGTTTAGCAATTCAAGCGGTTTTGAATACTCAAAGTGCCTTTCCAGTAAGCGCTGGTACTCAGTGAATGTGCTGGCCTTGGTGCGTTTACGGCTATCAGCCAGAAATCTGTCTCGGGCCGCAGAAAACGAAATTGAGTGAAGAACCTTGTCAACAGTCTCAGGAGTTGCAAGCAATTCACCTTGTACTTGCTTTGCCTTCTTGCGTGCATCGGCCAATGACAAATCAGGATATCGTCCTAAAGTTCTCAGTTTACGTTTTTGACCAAACACAAGCACAAATGACTTTGATCCACCTTGCGAAACACGCACTCCAAATCCGGGCAATGCTTCATCAAAATAGGTCAGCTGCCCCTGCTTCGGGGCCTCCAATTGTCTGATCAGGAGGTCTGTTAGTCTCTTCTTAGTCACTTAAATCTCATACGTTGCTGAGTGACGGCATGTTCTATTAAACGACGTATATATCAGCTATTTCAATGATTTCATAGTGAATACGCGGAGGTATGAGAAGTAGAGTTTCAACTAGAATCCTGATTTGTAATCAGGGGGTCGCGGGTTCGAATCCTGCAACCGGCACCAGTTTAGGTCTCGCCGGTCATGGCCATCACAAACTCCGCAAACAGCGAATTTGCCCAAGCAAACCATGGCCTGGTGAATTGGCTAGGATCATCTTTGTGAAAGCCTTCATGCATAAGGCCGGTTCCGGCATCGGTGGCCAACAGCGTTTCCAATAAAGCCAATTGCTCGGAACGTGACCCACTGGTGAGGCCTTGCATACAGAGTGAGATGGGCCAGATATAATCCTTCGGCGTGTGCGGGCTGCCAATGCCGCTGGCGGCCCTGCCTTGGTAGAAACAGGGGTTGTGTTCGCTTAACAAAAAGGCCCGCGTCGCTTGATAGGTGGCATCATCCACCGCGCAATAACCCATATAGGGCATAGCCAAAAGGCTGGGCACATTGGCATCATCCATCATATTTGAATTGCCGAGGCCGTCAACTTCATAGGCATAGATTTCACCGAATTGCGGGTGAATGATTTTGCCGTGACTTTCAATTCCCGCACGAATTTCGCCTGCTAACATCATGGCATTTGATTTCAAATCATCATTGAGCGGCAACCGACCCAAGCACTCCAGGGCCACAACGGCAAACATGTTGGAGGGCACCAAATAGTGATGCTGACAGGCATCATCACTCGGGCGAAAGCCTGACCAACTCATCCCCGTAAAACCAACAGGGCTACCTCGCCCTTGATTGCTCAGCGTATCGCTCACCGGGCCTTCGCTGCGCTCGAAACTATAAGAAGAATTTTCGTGACGTTGTTCCAAGCTAATGGATCTTAAAATTTGCCATGCGGCCTCAACAAAGGTTGAATCTAGGTGATCCACCTGCCCTGTCGTTTGCCATAAATCATACGCAAGCTTGATTGGCGCACACAGAGAATCCAATTCATATTTTCGTTCCCAAATCCAAGCGCTCATCTCAGTGTAGTCTTGGTTATGGCAATGGCCATTGGCGGAGATGTTAAATGCGTTGGCATAAGGATCGAGCAGAATATATTGCATCTGTCGCTTCACGACTCCGGCAATTAGCCTTGCAAAATGCGGATCCGTTTTTGCCAATGTCAAATAGACCCGCACCTGCGCAGCAGAATCGCGCAGCCACATCGCAGGAATATCCCCCGTGATCACAAACACCGAGCCATCGGCCTGCTGTTGCACAGTGGTGGTGTAGGTATTGCTAAATGTATCGGCGAATATTTGAGGCAGCTGCGGAAACTGTGGAAGTGCTGCACTCACCCGACCAATAACATTTTGCATGGAGAGCGGGAGCATCAATGACTAACTCAAAAAAACATTGCGAAGTACATCCAGCGCATCAATCTGCGTCAGGTTCATGTGCAGTGGTGTGATCGATATGCGCTTGTTAAAGACCGCAGCTATATCGGTGCCAGCAGGTGGATTGCCACGTTCTCGGGCAAATCCAATCCAGTAATAAGGATTGCCACGCCCATCTTTGCGCTCGTCAACAAGTAGATAGTTCTGGTCGCGCTTGCCTTGCATGGTCACGTCAATGCCAGCAACTTCATCCACGCGGCAGTCAGGGAAGTTTACGTTCATTAAAACGCCGGGGCCAAAATTCATTGCGATCAGCTTTTGAACGATTGCTACGCCATGCGTTTCCGCCACCGCGAAACTTTCGCCATTGCCGTACATGCCGGTGATTTGCGACATGGCGATGGATTTGATGCCAAGCTGGGTTCCTTCCATTGCTGCGGCGATAGTGCCCGAATAGGTCACATCATCAGCGATGTTAGAGCCGCGATTTACACCCGACAAAATCAAGTCAGGCATGGCAGGCATAATTTTTCGAACCGCCATCACCACGCAATCGGTTGGTGTGCCTGTCACTTCAAAACGGCGCTTGTCGATTTGGCGATAACGCAAGGGGTGCGACAGCGTAAGCGAATGCCCTGCTCCTGAACGCTCTTCATCGGGGGCCACCACCCAAACATCATCGCTGATGGCGCGGGCAATATTTTCCAACGCCACCAATCCGGGGCCGTGAATGCCATCATCATTGGTAACGAGTATGCGCATTAGTTAAGGCCTCTTGATCGCTGTCATGCCACCCATGTAAGGGCGCAACACCTCTGGAATTGTGACAGAGCCATCACCATTCTGATAATTTTCCAGAATAGCCACCATGGTGCGGCCAACGGCCAAGGCAGACCCATTGAGCGTGTGCACATAACGGGTTTGCTTAGCATCAGCGGCTTTGCAACGGGCATCCATGCGGCGGGCTTGAAAATCACCAAATTGCGAACAGGATGAAATTTCGCGGAACGTATTTTGCCCGGGCAACCACACTTCGATGTCGTAAGTCTTGCGGCTGTTGGCCCCCATATCGCCCGTGCACAAAATCATGGTGCGGAAATGCAAATTCAGGCGCTTCAAAACTTCTTCGGCACAACCCGTCATACGTTCATGTTCGGCGTCGGCTTGTTCTGCTGTTGTGATCGTCACCAATTCCACTTTTGAAAATTGGTGCTGCCGGATCATGCCGCGCGTGTCTCTACCTGCTGCGCCAGCTTCAGCACGAAAGCATGGGGTATAAGCCGTCATGCGGATCGGCAATTTTGCTTCGTCCAAAACTTGTTCACGCACCAGATTGGTGAGCGAAGCTTCTGCAGTTGGAATCAACCAATGGCCTGTGTTCACCTGAAACATATCTTCGCGTGATTTGGGAAGCTGCCCCACACCAAACATGCATTCTTCACGCAACATATAGGGTGCGTAAATTTCCTCGTATCCAAATTCAGTTGTGTGCAGGTCCACCATGAATTGAGCGAGTGCGCGTTCCATGCGAGCCAGTGCTCCCTTCAGCACCACAAATCGCGCACCCGATAACTTGGTGGCAATTTCAAAATCCATGAGGCCAAGGTCTTCGCCAATGTCAAAATGCTGCTGTGGTTCAAATGCCAATGTCGGCTTGGTTCCCCAGCGCCGCACTTCAACATTGCCATGCTCGTCTTTGCCATCAGGAACATCCGCCAATGGGATATTGGGGATAACAGCCATCTTATCGAAAAGGATCGAAGTCAAAGTGCGCTCTTGCTCTTCGCCTGTTGTGATAAAATCTTTGAGGCCCGCCACATCCAACTTTAGTTTATCGGCAAGGCCCAGATCTTTCTTGCCCATGGCAACGCCGATTTCTTTCGACAAAGAATTACGGCGGCTTTGCGCGTCTTGCAACTTTTGCATGGTATCGCGCTTCTGCTCGTCTATAGCGAGCAGCGCAGCGGAAAGCGGCGCTAAACCACGCCGCGCCAAGCCAGCGTCAAAGGCAGCAGGGTTATCGCGGATGGCTTTAATGTCGTGCATAGAAATCACCTCAAGAAACTGAATTTCAGTCTCTATAGGGCGCTTCGCAGCTTTATGGAACAAGCTCTTTCGAGGCAGCAGCTTTGTTGCGGCGTCTTTCTAAAAACCACACAGCAATGACAGCAATTTCATAAAGCATCCCCAATGGCACAGCCATGGCCAGCATGGAAATGGGGTCTGGCGGTGTAATCACGGCGGCCAATGCACACACGCCAACAATGGCAAAGCGACGGCCCTTGGTCAGTTGTTCATGCTTCAATACACCCATGTGGCCTAGCAAGGTGAGCACTACTGGCAATTGGAAGGTGAGGCCAAAGGCCAAAATAAGCGTCATCACAAAATCAAGATAAGCTTCAATATCAGGCATGAGTTGAATGCCCACTTGTCCGTCTGAGCCAGTACCCGCGGCCAATGTGTAAAAGAACTTAATGGCCACAGGCAACAACCCAAAGTAAACCAGAGCAGCGCCAAGCACGAAAAACACCGGGGTTGCGATAAGATAAGGCGCCAGCGCCTGACGCTCATGTTTATACAATCCCGGCGCTATAAAGCGATACATTTGAGTGGCAATGAGCGGGAAAGCGATGAACATTCCGCCAAACATGGCGATCTTCAATTTCACTAAAAACACGCCGAGCAACTTGATCGAGATTAAACTCACGTCAGTGCCCGTGCCCCATTTAAAGGGTAAAATCAAAAAATGGAGAATTTCTGTCGAGAAAAAAAAGCTCGCGAGAAACGCTACCAAGAACCCGCCAACCGACCACATGAGCCTGCTGCGCAGTTCGATCAAATGATCCATCAACGGCGCTTCTGAGGCGTCAATATCTTCTTTGCTCATACTAGCGGAGCCGTGCTTTGGGGTGCGGCACTGCCAGCAACTCGAGTTTCACCCTCAAACGGCGCATCACCGAAGAACTTATTGAAATCCGTGGCAGCTGGCTTTGGCGAAATAGTCTTGTCTGGTGTTGTCGACATGCTGCCATTCACGGCAGATTTCATGTCATTCAGATCTTTTTTCAGATCGCCCATGCCAGCGTCTTTCATGGCCACGTCGACGTGACCCTGAAATTCCTTCGCCATGCCGCGCACACGCTGCATGATCTGGCCAAACTTGCGCAAAACCACTGGCAAATCCTTGGGCCCTATCACAATCACTGCAATAATGGCCAAAACAAAAAGTTCGGAATACCCGACGCCAAATTCAAACATGGGAAATCAGTTAGCTTTTAACTTTTTCAGCAGCTTGCTTTAGGGCCTCAGCCGCATTGGCTTCTATGGTCTTGGCGTCGTCAACCGGATCATCAGCAAGACCCTTCTTGAAGCTTTTAATGCCTTTGCCAGCATCGCCCATCAAATCTGAAATTTTGCCCTTGCCACCAAACACCAAGAACACCACAACCAAAATAATGGCCCAATGCCAAATTGATAACGAACCCATGTCACTCTCCTCAAACGCAACCTTGCGCTAATTAATTGATAACCCAGTATTGCAGAAACTTACACCCTGTCAAATGGCGATGCCTCAGCTCTTTGTAAAGATTAAAATACCTTCATCTGCGATCACAAATCTGGCAGATTCACCCTGCCCCACATGATCAGTTCCTGATATGATTGCAGAAATGGGTTTTTCGACACCATTAAAGTTAATTTCAAGGCGAGCCATATCACCTAAAAAGCGACGCTCACGCACATACCCTTCAACACCATCGTTGCCCCGCGCCCTGCGAATGGCGTGTGGTCTGATCATTACAGTCACTTTAGCTCCATCATCAAAACCCTGCGCCACAAACCGACCAAATGGAGTTTCGACAAACCCTTTTGAAACGCGGGCATCAATTTCATTTAAATCAGAAAAAAACCGCGCTGCAGAAACATCAACGGGATGATGGTAAAGTTCCTCAGGCTTTCCAACCTGAGCCAGACGGCCACTGCGCATGAATAATATGCGGTCCGATATTTCCATGGCCTCGGCCGGATCATGCGTCACAAAAATGCAAGTGGCACGGGTTTCGCGCAACAAAGCCAAAGTTTCAGTGCGAATAGTCTCGCGCAATCTCTGGTCCAATCCTGAAAACGGCTCGTCTAACAACATCACCTGTGGGCGGGGCACTATAGCTCGAGCCAATGCCACACGCTGTTGTTCGCCCCCCGAAAGACCATGCGGAAAAACATCACTATATTTTGCCAAGCCCACTCGTTCTAAGGCGCGAAGCGAGATATCCAGCGCCTCTTTGCGGGTGAGTGCATATAATCCGTAGGCCACATTGTCGATCACTGACATGTGGGGAAACAATGCGAAATCTTGGAACATCAGCCCCACGTTGCGTTTCTCAGGTGGGGTAAATCGCGTTGGTCCTGCTACTTCTTTACCATCTATCAATATGCGGCCCGAACTGGGCTTTGATACGCCAGCCGCCAAACGCAGCATGGTTGTCTTGCCGCAACCCGACGGCCCTAAAAGACAAGTAATTTCGCCCGGCAATAATGTAAAACTAATGTTGTGCAATATCTCGAGATCGCCAACTCTATATGACACATCTTCAAAAGAAATATTGCCAGCAAACGTTGCACCAGCCGTGCCTCGCGTACCCCATGCTGGGTCATGCGTTTGAATGATTTCTATGTCGCTCATGTTGGGCGATCAATGCCATGCCTTATGAGGCAAAACAACCTGCTTATGCGGCAGCCCGCACCACACGGTTGCGGCCTTCACGCTTGGCAGCGTAAAGCGCCTCGTCTGCCCGTTTTAAAAGTCTGTCTAAACTGTCGTCTTGGTCACCCAAGCCAGCCAAACCAATAGAAATTGTAACTGGGACCGTATTCGTCAAGTCAAGCGAAAATGTACGGCTTGCAACGGATTTACGCAGTCTTTCTGCAATAACCCCAGCGGCGGCTAGATCTGTGCTCGGTAAAACCAAAACAAATTCCTCGCCGCCTGTACGACAACAAAGATCGATTGTGCGTGTGTGTTGGCGAATGCGGATTGCCAGTTCCTGCAGCACTTTATCACCAGCATCATGGCCATGGGTGTCATTGATCGCTTTGAAGAAATCAACGTCAATGGCTAGAATTGAGAGAGCTTTACCGTGATTGACAAAATGCTCAATCAGGTGGCCCAAATGTGTTTCGAGATAGCGACGGTTGTAAAGGCCGGTCAATGAGTCAGTGATTGCGAGTTCAATGGAAGCTTTCACGCTGGAGCGCAGTTGCTCGGTATAGCGCCAGCGCCGCACTTGGGTGTTAACGCGGGCCAGAAGTTCTTGGCGATCAACAGGCCGCATCAAATAATCGTTTACACCCATATCTAGGGCGCGCAGCAAAACTTGCTGCTCATCAGGGTCGACGAGAATGAGAATTGGGGTTTGTCGCGTCGCTTCGAAGGAACGAAGTTGAGAGCATAAACGTAAACCGTCGAAACGATCTGGCTCTATGCTTACGATTATGAGTTCAAACGGAATCTCGACATTGGCAGCAACTTCTAATGCAGAATGTGGGTCATTCACATGGTGAATTGTATGTTTGCCACCAAGGGCGGTAGCGATACGCTCTGCCGACGAATCACGCATGTCCACCAACATAATATGTCCGGGTCGTTCATTGGCTTGCGATGAGTTTTTGACGATCAAGCTGATCGTATCCGTAGTGTCGGCCCGAATGCGCAGTTCATCCGTCAACATTTTAAGGCGGACCAAACTTTTAATACGGCAGAACAGCGAAATGTCGTTGACCGGTTTTGTTAAAAAATCATCCGCACCGGCTTCCAAGCCACGCACACGGTCTTCCGGTTGATCAAGTGCCGTAATCATCACGACGGGAATATGCTGGGTAGAAGGATTAGCTTTAATACGCCGACAAACTTCGATTCCGTCAATGCCGGGCATCATCACGTCAAGCAGAATAATATCTGGCTTAGTCCGGTGGATGGCTTCCAAAGCGTCCAAGCCATTCATGGCCGTGACAACTTCAAAATACTCAGCCGAAAGTTTCGCTTCCAGTAAGCGCACGTTGGCCAGAATATCATCAACAACGAGAACGCGCGCAGTCATCTTCTATTTTTTCAAAAAAGTATCGATTGTTTGCAAAAAGCTCATCACGGAAATAGGTTTGGAAATATAGGCTTCACACCCGCCTTCCCGAATTTTTTGTTCATCGCCCTTCATGGCAAAAGCAGTGACTGCAATCACTGGAATGCGGCGCAATTGTTCATCTTCCTTGAGCCACTTGGTAACCTCAATGCCAGAAACTTCTGGCAGTTGAATATCCATCAGGATCAAATCCGGCATATGCTTGCGAGCAATTTCGAGAGCCGACAAGCCATCACGGGTTTGAACGACCTTGTAGCCATGGGCTTCCAGCAGGTCGTTAAAAAGCTTCATATTCAGCTCATTGTCTTCAACAACAAGTACAGTTTTTTGCATTGCCGCAATAGCTCCAGGCTCAGTGCCAGTTTCAGTCGTCACAGAATCATAACTGCCGTAGTCCATTTGCTCTCCCGCTGTCCTTCTTGTAGAAACCACAACTGTGCAGAATCTAAGGTTTAGCTTCGCGTTATTTTGGACCATGCACCGTAACCAACTGATTAAGGCCAGCCGAAAACATTGCAATGCTGGTTAATCATAAGAGAAAATACCATTGAAACTAACCTCACCCTCTATCGATGAATCTTCAATTATAGCATTGAAGTTAATCAGTTTTATCGCATCTGATGAAAACCGGTGTGATCGATTTTCGGCTTTAACAGGCATGACCCTTCAAGATTTGAAAGAAGGGGCGCAAAAGCCTGAATTTCAAGGATTTGTGTTGGAATATGCGCTACAGGACGAATCTCTCATTCTTGAGTTCGCTGCGATGGAAAATATAAACCCTCAATCCCTTGTCGGGGCTCGACATAAACTGCCAGGGGCAACATATGATTTCTAGCGAAACCCATCACCAATTGGGCACTCTAACCGTCGATCCGACCCTGCCCATGCTCATTTGCGATGTTGATGAAGTCATCGTGCATTTTACGAGTGAATTTGAAGAGTTTTTGGCTCTGCATGACTTATGGTTGGACCCAAGAAGTCTGGCTCTGGCTGGCAATATTTTTAAGTGCAGTAATTCTGAGAGCGTTTCTCCCGAACACACTAATTCACTCGTCGATGCTTTCTTCGCGGAGCGCACCCGCAACATGAAACCCATTTTGGGAGCCATTGCGTCTGTCCAAAACATTGGAAGGGACGCAAACGTGGTATTCCTGACAAATCTACCGCACTTCGCTGGCGACGACCGCCGTGCAAACCTCGCAGAACTGGGCTTACATTATCCAGTCATCACCAACTCTGGGCCGAAGGGGCCTGCTTTGCATAATTTGGCCGCACGAACCAAGGCGCCTGTCATATTTGTCGATGATAGCCCGCACTTTATCAAATCCGCCAATGAACATGCCCCACACGTAAAACTCGTACATTTTCTGCAAGATCCGCGCTTTGCCGCACACACCCCGCATTTTGATTTTGTTTCCTTGCGCACCGACAATTGGGCGAGTGCAAAATCTCATATTTTGGACTTAATGTCCTAGCGCTCTTTAAGCTCATATTCTAAACTGAGACATGTTCGACAGTGCTGATGGATTTTGCCGTGACTGCTTGGAGCCCGCCCAGCTTATCGATCGTCGCTGCAAAAAATGCCGCAGCCCAAAGATTCTGCGCCATGCCGAGCTCCATAATCTGAGTATCGCCCATATTGATTGTGACGCCTTCTACGCTTCAGTTGAAAAGCGCGACAATCCTGAACTCTTAGACAAACCTGTGATCGTTGGCGGTCAAACACGTGGGGTGGTCTCAACTGCGTGTTACATTGCTCGCATCCATGGTGTAAAATCCGCCATGCCAATGTTTCAAGCTCTAAAACTTTGCCCGGAAGCTGTGGTGATTAAACCCAACATGGCAAAATATGCGGTCGCCGGCAAACAAGTGCGCGAGATTATGTTTGAGTATACGCCCTTGGTGCAGCCAATCTCTATTGATGAAGCCTTTCTTGATCTCACCGGCACAACGCGCGTGCATGGCCAATCTCCGGCCTTGTCGCTCGCAAAACTCATTCAAAAAATTGAACGCGAAGTTGGCATAACAGCATCAGTTGGATTATCGCATAATAAGTTCCTCGCAAAAATGGCATCCGACCTGGAAAAGCCACGCGGTTTTTCCGTCATTGGAAAAGCCGAAACAAAAGAGTTCCTTGCGCAAAAATCGGTGGGCAGCATTTGGGGCGTAGGGCAAGCCATGCAAGCCCAACTCTCCAAGGCGGGCATCACGCGCATCAGCCAACTGCAAACTATCGAAAAAACCGACCTCTTGCGACGCTTTGGAAATTTAGGCGCAAGACTGTATCATTTATCCCGCGGCGAAGATTTACGCGATGTTTCGATTGAAAGTGAAACTAAAAGTATCAGTTCGGAAACCACGTTTAACGAAAACATCTCGGACTATGATGATCTAGAACCTATTCTGTGGTCCCTCAGTCAAAAAGTTTCCCGCCGCGCTAAATCAGCAAATTTAGCGGGCCTCACCGTCACGTTGAAATTGAAGAATACTGAATTTCAAAACCGCACAAGGGCTGCTTCATTGCAAGAGCCCACGCGGCTAGCCCACCGCATTTTTGAAGCCGCAAAGCCGCTGTTAAAAAAGGAAACAAATGGCGCTATGTTCCGACTGCTTGGCGTTGGCATTTCTCATCTTTCAGAGTCCACCCAAGATGATGAAATCAACTCGCTCGACCACCACAGTGCAACACTCACCAAAGCTGAATTGGCGATTGATAAAATTCGCAGAAAATTTGGCAATGCAGCAGTCGAACGCGGACTGACATTCAAAGATAAATCAAAGTGAATAAACTGAATCACCAGATTGTCGCGATGCGACTAAGGGCTTCATGCGCAGATTAAATTCGTGTGCAAAGGGCCGGAAGCGAGCCGCCAATATGCTGCGTTGCTCATGCCACGACAGATCATCGCTATCAACGTTGACTGAGAAAATCACCTTGTCGTCGCCTTCACCACGGATTGGAAATGACAAGCCATATTTGGTAATGCTGTAAGACTTTGCGATGGCCCAAATAGCGTCCGACACGCCGTCATTTTGAAACCATTCGGTCCAATCAATTGTAACACTTTCGTCCATCACGCGACCGATGACAGGGTCGCCCATGGGTGTAAATTTGCTCATATACTGGCTCATATAAGCGGGATCGTAGGTTGCAACCCACACCACTTGATCTGGCAGGCCATCGAGAAACTGCAAATACCAATAGGACAAATGCTTAACGCCAGCCCGCAAAGCCGACTGTTCAAGGTGAACGTTGGCCTCCTCAAAATTATGAAAGGGGGCAGCTTTCGCGTCTGCAATCAAATCAGCCATGATAAGCTTTATACAAGTTCTCCGTAAATAAAGACTAGTGCCCAAGCACAAATTTTACTCTTAATGTTCAATCGAAAGCAAAGCCGCATTTCCGCCAGAGGCTGTGATGTCAATTGAACACACGCGTTCAACTGCAAAGCGATGAAGGTAGTGTGCGCCACCCGCTTTTGGTCCTGTTCCTGATAGTCCTTCGCCGCCAAACGGCTGCGCACCAACAACAGCTCCAATTTGATTCCGGTTCACGTAAAGATTTCCCACCTTCATACGAGCTCGAACTTGGGCAACAACCGATTCAATACGGGTGTGCAATCCTAAAGTGAGGCCGTAACCTTTGGCATTAATGGCATCGCAGACCGAATCAAGTTTTGCGCCGTCGAATTTTACGACGTGCAACACCGGTCCAAAAACCTCACGCTGCAACACATCAATGGATGGCAACTCGTAGGCGGCTGGTGCTACAAATGTGCCATCGTCACAGTGTGAAGGCAGGTTCATTTCAAAAATCACTCTGCCTGTTTTGGCCATGAGGGATTTATGTGCATCTAAACTTGCTTTGGCTTCGGCATCAATCACCGGACCAACGTCAGTGCTGTAGTCAAGCGGGTCACCAATCGCTAATTCGCACATGGCACCCTTCAGCATCTCCATCACGCGTGGTGCAATATCCTCCTGCACAAATAATATTCGTGCTGCTGAACAACGTTGCCCTGCACTATCAAATGCTGAAGCCACAACATCTCGTACTGCCTGTTCCGGCAATGCCGATGAATCCACAATCATAGCATTCATGCCGCCTGTCTCGGCGATCAAAGTGGGAAATGCGCCTTCACGGTTGGCCAAAATGCGGTTGATAATTTTCGCCGTTTCATTAGAGCCCGTGAACGCCACACCAGCTAATGCTGGATGGTTGAGCAACACTTTGCCAATGCGAGCACCATCGCCCGGCAAGAACTGCAACACCTCAACCGGCACACCCGCTTGGTGCAAAAGTTTTACAGCTTCAAAAGCCACCAACGGGGTTTGCTCGGCTGGTTTTGCTGCGACCGCATTGCCCGAAGCCAAAGCTGCCGCAACTTGCCCTGTGAATATGGCCAATGGAAAATTCCACGGTGCGATGCAAGCAAACACACCGCGCCCATGCAATGTCATTTCGTTGCGTTCGCCTGTTGGCCCTGGCAACACAACGAGAGTAGAAAAATCTGTTCGGGCCTGCGCTGCATAATAACGCAAAAAATCTACGGCTTCGCGCAAATCGCCAATGCCATTATCTAAAGTCTTGCCTGCTTCACGCACCAACAAAGCGCACAGTAAGTCGCGATGTTGTTCATAGAGGTTCGCAGCACGGTCTAATATCTCCGCACGTCCCAGCCCTCCCAGTGCATCCCATTTAGGCTGATGCTTTGCAGCGGAATCCATCGCCACCGCAATGGCTGCATCACTCACTTCAAAAACCTGCCCCACATTTATACGGCTATCCTGCGGTGATTGAATGGTTCGAACCGGTCCAGATTTGTCAGGCTGTCCATTGATCAAAGCGGTTGCAGAAATCGGATTGCGCAAAGCCAAGGCAATGCCTTCGAGCAAAGATTTACGATCACTGTTACGCCACAAAGCAGCACCCGCAGAATTTATGCGGGGAGCAAACAAATCGGGAGGTGACGGAATGCGCGAATGTGGAATCTGCGGCAGTGACAAAACTTCCGCTACAGGATCAGCAATAATTGCAGCGAGCGGCGCTTCATCATCAGCAAGCCGATTAACAAACGAAGTGTTAGCGCCATTCTCCAAGAGCCTGCGCACCAGATAAGCCAGCAAATCCTTGTGGCTACCTACTGGTGCATAGATGCGGCAGGGTTGGCTGGCAATCACTTCATCGTAAAGTGCCTGCCCCATGCCATGCAGGCGTTGGAATTCAAAGCGCTTGTCATCACTTGCCATAACCAAAACCGCAGCAACAGTTTGCGCATTATGGGTGGCAAATTGCGGGTAAAACACATCGCGCCGCGAAAGCATAAACCGCGCGCAGGCCAAGTAGCTCACATCGGTTGAAACCTTGCGCGTGAACACCGGATAGTTTTCTAAACCCGCTTCCTGCGCCCGCTTAATTTCCGTATCCCAATAAGCCCCCTTCACCAACCGCACTGGAAACACTCGGCCTGTTTGTTTCGCGAGTTCAGCCAACCAATCAAGTGCGGGTCGTGCCCGACGCCCATAAGCCTGAACCGCAAGACCCAAGCCATTCCATCCTTTTAAGCTTTGATCGTGGGCCAAACGTCCAAACAGTTCCAATGATAGTTCAAGCCGTGGCACTTCCTCGGCATCAATGGTCAAGCCCACATCCAATGCCTTCGCCGCCTGCGCCAAGCTTAACATCGATGTGAATAAGTGCTCGAGTGAAGTCGAAGCATTCTTTTCTTCATAGCGCGGATGCAACGCTGAAAGTTTGACTGAGAGTGACGGATTGGAAAATATGTTTGTGGTTTTCGCAACAGCCCCGAGCTTGGCCAGAGCCATTTTATAGGAGCGCAAATACTCTTCAGCATCCGCCATGGTCATCGCGGACTCGCCAAGCATGTCATAGGAATAGCGATAGCCCAATGCTTCCTGCGTCTTGGCTGTTGAGAGCGCATCCTCAATGGTTTGGCCCAAAACAAATTGCCGACCCATAATCTTCATCGCTTGCTTCATGGCATTGCGTAAAATTGGTTCACCTGATTTGCGCACGAAGCGCTTGAGGAATCCGAATGCATCGCCGCTCACATCTTGGCCAAGCGCCACGATTTTGCCCGTCAACATCAAGCCCCATGCCGAGGCGTTGACGAACAAAGACTCTGACTGGCCCAAATGCGATTCCCAATCACGGCCACCAATTTTATCGGCAATCAATTTATCCGCTGTCTCAGCATCGGGAATGCGCAACAACGCTTCGGCCAAACACATCAGCACCACACCCTCTTCGGACGAGAGAGAATATTCTTGCATAAAAGCATCAATGCCACCCTGCGTCTGGCGTTTTGCGCGAACCGCCTGCACCAGTTTCCCCGCAAGCTTAGAAACCTTGTCGGTGTCAACTGCACTCAACTGCGCTTCCCCGGCGAGCAGTTTTATCAGTGTGGTTTCATCGGCAAACAAACGGGCGTCAATGGCTTCACGACTCGGCAGAATGGACATGGCAATCTCCTAAGTGAAGCCAAAGCATAGCAAAATCTATAGAGTTAATTTCACCTATTATCTGCATTAGTATGCTATTAATCGGCAATAAAATACCCACAAATAGAGATAATTCATGCAAAATAAGTCAATGCTAGAGAAACTTGATAACGTCGATTTACAGCTTTTAGATCATCTTCAGAACGATGGTCGCATGCCCGTGGTGGAGCTTTCCAAGCGCGTCAACCTTTCTCCCACCCCCTGCACCTTGCGCATTCGTCGTTTTGAGCAGGAAGGAATCATCAAAGGTTATCACGCTCGCATTGACCCCGCATCTATGGGTCAAGCCCTGATGGTGTTTGTGACTGTAAAGCTGCGCGCCACGGATGAAGACACTTTGGAAAATTTCAATGCCGCTGTAAAACCCGTGAAACAGATTCTCGAGTGCCACATGGTGGGTGGTGGTTTTGATTATCTCATTAAAATAAGGGTGAGGGACATGAGCGAGTATCGTGAAATTCTAGGCGGTGTCATTGGAACTTTGCCAATGGTAGAGGGCACGCATTCTTATTTTGTTATGGAAGAGGTAAAAGAAAGTCCGCTGCTGCCCATTCTCAAATCGAAAGACAACCGATTATGAAACCAAAAATTGTTCGCACTGTTGAAAGCTTGCGCCGCGAAGTGGAACGTTGGAGGGCCGATGGCTTGACCCATGCGTTGGTGCCAACAATGGGCGCACTTCACGATGGTCACATGCAATTGGTGCGTGAAGGCTTTCAACGCGCCGATCGTGTGGTGGTTTCAATATTTGTGAACCCTAAGCAATTTGGCGTGAAAGAGGACTTAAGTCGCTACCCGCGCGACGAAGAGCGCGATGTTGAAAAGTTGAGTACCGAAGGTGTGCCGCTGATTTATGCTCCCTCGGTGGAAGAAATGTATACCTTGAACTCCGCCACCAGCATTCATATGGAAGGTCCTGCCAAAGCTGGACTTGAAGATAGATTTCGCCCCCATTTTTTTGACGGCGTAGCCACTGTTGTCTCGAAACTTTTCATCCAATCGCAAGCCAACGTGGCGATGTTTGGTGAGAAGGATTATCAGCAGCTCATGGTAGTCACCCGCATGGCCAAGGATTTGAATATCCCCATCGAGGTTGCAGGCATTGCAACGCACCGTGAAGACGATGGCATGGCCATGTCGTCGCGCAATCGCTACCTCACAAAATCCGAACGCAACCAAGCCACCGCAATTTACAAATCCCTCACTCAGGCCGCCGATAAAATTCGCAATGGTAAAAACCCACAATTAGCAACCAGAGCCGCCTCTCGCTCTCTCACCACATTAGGTTTTAAAGTAGACTATGTGGCCGTGCGAAATGCTGAAACTTTGGCTGTGCCAACAAACGCGAGTCAGCCTTTGCGCCTTTTAGCTGCGGCTTGGTTGGGAAAGACCAGACTGATTGATAATATTGCGGTTTAAAGCAGTCCCAGCGCCCCTAGTTCGCGCCGCATGGCATCACTCATATCTTCCACCTTCGCACCCTTGGCCATATCAGGCGGTGCATCTTCTGCCGTTAAATATCGCCAGCCTTGAAACGGTCTACGTGGTGTGGGCCGCACTAAAATAATTTTAGGTTTGAACACTATACGACAGCGATTGATGCCATCCGCACCTGTTACTTGTTCTAAATCTTCAATCGGTTGACGGCACAAAATCATGCTGCGGATCACCCAATATAAAGAGCCATTGGGCAATATCTCTTCTTTGCGCTTAGGGAACATGCGCGTCACATGATCCAAAGTCTCGCCTTGCCCTTTAGAAATTGCCACCCAAGAACGCATCTCTTCAATTTCAGAAACGCCAACACAGAGTTTGATTAGATTTAAAGCCATGGCATAAAGGGTTCCGGCAGATGAGTAACACGCCGCACCATAGGGACTGCGCAAGCAACAGTGAACCGCTAGTGCAAAGTTTCCCCAAGTTTTGAAAGGACTATCAAATGACAACAGTTGCCAAAGTTATTGAACTCACCGCCGGCTCAACCAAAAGCATTGAAGATGCTGTGGAAATCGGGATCCGTCGCGCCGATTCAACGCTGGACAATATCGAAAGCGCTTGGGTGCAAGACATTAAATGCGTGGTAAAGAACGGCAAAGTGGCCGAGTGGCGCGTCAACATGAAAGTCACATTCTTATTGAAATAACATAACTCCATCTTCACGGTGTTTTGAAGACCCAAACCTTTTCGTGATTGGCAAACAGCAGTGCCTCCCAGCATAATTTGCTCACGCAGCAAAAAACTAAGCTGGGAGATTTCACTGGCTTACAGCCGCATTCAGGAACCAATCGACAAATCCATTTTGCCAGTCATTGACATGACCGTGCTCCGGCAGAACTATGTGTCATTGAACCTTTACCTTGGCGATCTCGCGTTTAAAGGTTTGATCGATGCATTTTTTGTCAGCAAATCGCCGAAACAAAAAACCGTTCGTTGGTATTGCAACATGCTACCAACATTTCTAACGACCTATAAGCCCTTCGCGCGCAGCCCTGAAATTCAAGAATTGGCGGCACTTGAATTGGCTTTGAACCAAGCCTTCGATGCACCCGATATTGCGAGCCTCACTTCCAATATTGTTTTGGATATCACAACGGCCCTCACCCTCAAATTACATCCTTCAGTTCAACGGCTTCGATTTTTACAAAACACAACCAGCATCTGGTCAGCTCTAAAATGTAATGAACAACCCCCAAAGCCACATCGATTAGACCATGCCCAATCTGTTATTGCTTGGCGGCAAGGTCTGAGCGCTCGTTTCCGCATCCTGGGTGACGATGAGGCGTTGGCCCTCGCTGCACCCAGCACCTCTCCCAACAACCCCTATTTCCGAGCCTGGTTGGACGCTGAACTTTTGCTGCCCCCTGTACGCGGTGATGTCATCTTGGAGAAATAGTTCAAGTCAATTTTTTTAAATTGAATTGTTTCCGTGGGCACAGTACCGATGTTGTGACGGACCATCAGCTCAGACAGGCGCTGTCCATCAATCAGCACAACTTTTTTCGAGATTGATTCAATGAGTAATGAAGTCGCCGAAGAAAAATGTGCAGTAGTTACAAAAATCCCTTTAGTGGCACGTTTGGATTCTAGACTGCCAATGAAATCACGGACCGCCGAGATGGGAACAGCAGTGCTCGGGCGCAAGCGCTTGGCTTGAATATAGATAACATCGAGACCCAACTCATCCAAAGAAATCAATCCATCTATACCACCATCACCACTGCGGCCAATGCGGCGCGCAAGATCACGCCGCCTTGCGCCATAACCCATAGCCAGCAGAACATCGATGATCAAAGTTTCAAAAAAGCTATGGCTTTGAGAATATACGTAACCCAGCAACTGTTCGCTCAAGTCGCTCATCATTGTGCCGTGGGCCATCTTAATCATGGAATAGGGTCCAGGATCATCGGGAACTTCAATGGATGTGAATTTTTCTTGAAGCGACTTTGCTGTTTCCACGTCATCTAACCGATGCCATGGCGCCATCAGCGTTAAGTAATCATTTTCCATTTATCTTCCCTGTTACACACAAACTAGAGCAGATAAATTAAATCCGGGTGTTTCCACCCGGATTGATTTTAGCAATTACATCAATAAGAGCTTAGGAAGCAGCTTTACTGATAAAGCACGCAACACCTTTGGATTTAAGCTTTGAGCAGGCAGACTGCGCACTGGATTGATCATCAAAGCCTGCAAATTTTACACGGTAAAATATACCTTTTGCACCAAGATCCGCCTTCACAACTACAGGAGATTGACCCGTCAAAACTTTATACCGTTTTTGCATATTCTTCCACGTCGTCCATGCCGATTTCTCGGTATCAGCTGAAGCAATTTGAACAGACCAGCCAACAATTGCCGCCGGAGTTGTGCTTGCCACTTCGATCGGATCGGTGGTTTCCACTTTAGCGATAGCAACTAGTTTTGAAGCCGCTAGAATTGATTTTTTAACGGCAGGTGGAATTTCAGGAACCGTTGCAACAGCAATAACTTCTTCGTCAGCCACAGACTTCACATCATCTGCAATTGCAGTTTGTTCAATTTTGTTTTCTTCTAAATCTACCCGGTCTTGATAGAGTTTCTTAGTCTTTTTAAACACTGGTGTTTCAGCCAAGATCACAGCACCATCTGAAGGCAGAGCACTCGAAGCAATCAGCGCCGCTGGTGGTTCAACGCCTATCGGTAAGTCTGGTTTATGGACCAGCGTATTGCCACCAAGTGCAGAGATTGACCCTGTCAGAATATCATCGGTGTTCGTATCAACAGTTGAAGCTGAAACTGCTTCTCCATTTATGGAGGCAAGTTGTGCGACAGCATCTTCATGGTTTGGATTGGCTGCTACTGCGGCTTCCAGATTGCGCTTGCGGTCAACCGGTCGATGAAGGAGTTCGTATGTTTGAGCTTCGCCAAAATAAACCCGGGCCGGATCTGGATGATTGTACTTCAGCGCCCGTTCAAAATCCGTGAGTGCGAAAAGATATTGACCACTGTCACGCAGCGTGTTGCCACGGCTCAAAAAGGCATGAGAAAAGCTGGGGTTCAACAAAAGAGCATTGGTGAAATCTTCAATCGCCAAAGTCTTTTCGCCAAGCTTTTGTTGCGATAACCCACGATTATAAAGTGCAGTTGCACGCAGATCACCAGACATAGCATCAAGGCTGAGCGCTGCCGTATAATCATCAATCGCGAGAATATGTTTTTTCTGCTGTTGATAGGCGAGTGCGCGGTTCAACAAGGCGTTGGCCAATAATTCTGGCGCCAGTTCTCGCGATTCAATCGCTTGGCTATAGAGTGCAATGGCTCTGTCGCCGTCCCCCGCTGCAAGCGCAGTATAAGCTTGCGTAGTAAGCGGGTTAACAGAATTTGAGGTAGCGAGTACAGAGCCGGAATTTGCGCCCAACGCGGCAAGAAACACAGAACTGACAAACGCAAGGGTTACACAACGAACTTTCATAACCCTGATCATAATTCGTTAGGGTTAAAACTCCGTTTCCAAAAACGGGTATTTATACCTAACAATCTCTTAACACCCAAGGTTCAGCTTTCGCGCATTGAGTGGCGCCATTGATCAACCAAAGGCTTCACCAGATAGGAAAATGGCGAGCGTGATTCCGTTTGAATAAACGCTTCGGCACCCATGCCTGGCTTCAATTTATTGTCACCTAATTTTTTTAATTCCGCTGCCGAAATTGTGAGGCGAATGGCATAAAATGGCGGCGACTGGGCATCGGTACGGGACGTATCCGCCGCCACTTGGGTAACCTCAGCAGCAATCTCAGGAGTGACGCGTGAATTAAATGCTGTAAAACGAATGCGGGCTGGTTGTCCCAAATGGACATGATCAATATCGTTTGGCGTCACTTGTGCTTGCAAAACCAAATCATCGCCTTGCGGCAATACCATCATAATGGTTTCGTTCGGAGCAATAACGCCACCTTCGGTGTGAAGTGTCATTTGATATACCGTTCCGGTGATAGGCGCTTTGATTGACATTCGTGACAGGCGCGCAGCAGCAGAGATACGCCGCTCGCTCAGTTCGGCAATTTTCGTGTCGGTATCGCGAAGTTCAACCAAAGCTCGATTTCGCACTTCCTCGCTCACCTGAATAATTTGTAATTTCACTTCACCAATCTTGGCTTCGGCAGATGCCTTACTGGCACTAAGCTGGCCCTGCTCCCCTTCAATGCGTGCAGACTCGCGGTCCATTGTCATCACACGGCTCGCCGGAACCAAACCCTTCGATTGTAAATCACGCAAATTTTTGACTTCCTTCGAAATCAAATCAAGTTGCTTCTTGCTTGAGGTAATCTGAGCGACAATGCCGCCGATTTGATCCTTCAATTGTCCGAGCTGCTCGCCCAGCTGACTCTTCTTGCTTTCAGCCGTTTGCAAGGTCGATTCCAGCAGGCGATTTTGACTGTGTAATATTTCGACGATACTGGGATCTTCAGCTTTTGCGCTGAGCGCAGTCGGCAAAACCAATTGGTTGATTTCATCGCGCTGCGCCTCAAGGCGCGCTTTTCGCACCAGAAACTCATTCAGCTGGCCGTCGATAATGCCCAGCTCAGCTTTCGTTTCAGTCGGGTCCAGCAAAATAATGTCTTGCCCAGCCTGCACAACATCGCCATCTTTCACCAGAATGCGAGAGACGTTGCCACCTTCACGGTGTTGCACTTTTTTGGAATAACTCTCAGACACGATTGTTGCTGGCGCAATCACCGCGCCATTAATGTCAGCAAACTCAGTCCATGCTCCAAAAATACCAAGCATGACGGCGATGCTGACATAGCCAAACAATTGTGTGGTTCGAATTGAGCGCTCGGTGTTTATCGGTTTCATTTTTAATTCCGGATTTGAGGCACAACTTGCAGCGCCGGCGTGCCCACAATATTGGTTTGCGGTTGCTGCGAACGACCACCAACTTTTTTCAAAATCTCTTCGCGCGTGCCATAAGCAGCAACTTGCCCATTGGTGAGCACCAGCAAATCATCCATCGCGTGAAGCGCACTGGGCCTGTGTGCCACGACAACAACTGACGCATTTCGCTTTAGGCAGGCACGAATGGCCCTGTCCAACGCAACTTCGCCGTCAGCATCTAAGTTAGAATTAGGCTCATCCATGACAAACAGAACCGGGTCCCCGAACAATGCACGGGCTAGCGCTACACGTTGCTTTTGACCCGCCGAGAGGCGACTGCCACTTTCAGCAAGCGGTGTGTCATAACCTTGCGGCAAGCGCATAATAAAATCATGGATGTTGGCCAAACTTGCCGCTTCAACAATTTTCGCTGGGTTTGGATTTTCAGCAAATCGAGAAATATTCTGGGCCACCGTGCCATCAAAGATTTGAATATCTTGTGGCAAATACCCAATCATTTTGCCACGTTCGTCATCGCTGCGCTGATCAGCCGTTGCACCGTCAATGCGAACGGAGCCACGCACCGGTTGCATGAGGCCCACCAACAACCGTGCCAATGTTGATTTGCCAGCTCCTGTCGGCCCAATAATACCCAGACCACGACCAGGCTTCACGCTAAATGAAACACCTTGCAAAATCGGCTTATCAGAACCCGGCAGCATAGCGACCAAATTCTCAACTTCTAAAAACCCAGCTGCTGGTGGAAGTTTCATGCGCTCTGGTTCGATCGGAACTAAGTCTAATACTTCACTCAAACGATCCAGAGCTTTGCGCGCCCCAATAAATTGTTGCCAATTGCCCACGGCTTGTTCAACAGGCGCTAATGCGCGCCCCACAATAATCGATCCGGCAACGATTGAGCCGCCGGAAATTTCATGCTTTACGGCCAAATAGGCACCCGTAGCCAACATTGCCGACTGAACAATCATACGAAACACGCGAGACAGTGAACTATAGGAAGCACCCGCATCATTGGCGCGGGTTTGGTGATCAAGGGCCTCATGTTGGTTGGCAATCCAGCGCTTACGCATCGCGCCTTTCATACCAAGCGAATAAAGAGCTTCCGCATTACGCCGCGACTCTTCGGTCATCAGGTTGGACTTCATAATAGCAACATTGGCCTTGGCCAAAGGATCGCGAGTGGCAGCTTCGGTCAGCAAAGCAATCGCTGTGATCACTAACAATGAAAGCACTGCAACAACACCCAGCACCCAATGTAAAAGGAACACAACCAGGAGATAAATCGGCACCCAAGGCATATCCAAATAGGCGAGCGGCCCCTGCCCTCCTAAAAACTGTCGAATTGTAGCGAGATCAGCGACGGGTTGACTTCCGGCTTTCCCCACTTTTTTGAGCGCCAAATATGAAACAGCGTCAAACACACGGCCACGCAATGACTCCTCAAATCGTCGCCCAACGCGAACGAGCAATCGCGTGCGCACATATTCAAGCAGGCCATAATAAAGGTAAAGAATGAGCACGATGCCAGAAAGTGCAACAAGTGTCGGTATGCTACCCGATGGAATAACGCGGTCATAAACTTGCAACATGAACAATGAGCCAGTGAGCATGAGGACATTGACAAGACAGCTAAACACCCAAGTGGATATGATCACGCCTCGGCTGGCTTTTAAAACACCAATTACTTCACCACCCGATTTTTGTGCCGACGGTTGCATGCCTCACCCTTGGTTTAACTGTAAAATTCTAATTCTAAACCGATTGCCAGTATAAGTTGGGTTAACAAAACGCGGATAAAGTAGATTTAATCTTGTAAAATGTCGCGAATAATTGCGGTCTTGGCGAAAATGGGTTGACGAAACAGCCCCTCTGCTGCCACATATCAACTGTTCGGTGCTCCAAAGCAATCGCTAAGGAGCCTAAGAGGGAATACGGTGAGGACGACCCAAATGGGGCCGAAACCGTGACTGCCCCCGCAACTGTGAGCGGTGAGGTTTTAAGCGAATGCCACTGGGAAACTGGGAAGGCGCTTTAAAACTATCGACCCGCAAGTCAGGAGACCTGCCGAGCAAAATGGGCGTATCCGTCCAACAACTCGGTCTCACGGAGGGTGACATGACCACGAAAACTTTGGCAACTCAGGTTGCAATTTCCCAACGTCTAGCAGCAGGCTTAATTTGCTTGTTCATTGGCGCATCAGCGATATTCATGGTTGGCCTGTCGGATATGAGTGTGGCTCACAATGCCGCCCATGACACACGCCACGCCATCGGCTTTCCTTGCCATTAATTTGAAGTTCAATACTTAAAAAATCTGTCATCCCGACGAAAGTCGGGACCCAGACTTTAATATCGGCTCAGAACCTGAACTTCTGGGTCCCGACTTTCGTCGGGATGACAACTTATGGATATGGAAATCACTATGCTCGGAAAAATCATTCTATCCACACTCGTTGCGGGTTTGCTCGCTGGCCTCGTTATGGCAGGCATTCAATATGTGCGCCTAACGCCATTAATTCTCGCGGCAGAAGTCTACGAATCCCCTGAAACCGAAGCCATAGCCGAAGCCTCCAAACCCTGTGTTGAATCCATGCCCGGTATGAAGATGTGTTCAGACGAAGGCCACGAACACAATTCTGACGCTTGGCAACCACAAGAGGGTTGGCAACGCACGTTGTCCACCAGCACGGCGTCATTGCTCACAGGTGCTGGATTTGCGGTGCTGATGGTCGGCATATCCATGTTGCTCAACATTCCTATCACCAAACAAAATGGCCTCATCTGGGGTGTTTGTGGATTTATTGCTGTCGCATTGGCTCCTTCGATTGGATTGTCACCAGAGTTGCCCGGTATGCTCGCTGCGGATTTACACTCCCGCCAAATTTGGTGGGTGGCAACAATCTTTCTGACTGGACTTGCAATCTATTTTTGGCTTTTTGCTAGAGACTATTGGTGGCGCATTGTAGCGATTATATTCGCCATTTCTCCACAATTTTTTACGCCTATCAACGGAGCAGAATCAGAAGGCAATCTTCCAGCTAGCCTTGCAGCAGAATTTGCATCATCGAGCTTGGCTGCTAATTTGATCATGTGGCTTGCCATCGGCTATTTTGTTTCTGTTGCGCTCGATAAATACCAAAAGGACATCGCCTCATTGTGACGAATAAAATTCCAGCAACAGTGATAACCGGTTTTTTAGGAGCCGGTAAAACCACGCTCATCCGCAACCTTCTCCAAAATGCTGGTGGCCGCCGCATTGCTTTAATCATCAATGAGTTTGGTGATGTGGGCGTGGATGCGGAAATTCTAAAAGGCTGCGGCCAAGAAGCCTGCAAGGAGGACGATATCGTTGAGCTCGCCAATGGCTGCATCTGTTGCACCGTGGCCGATGATTTTGTACCGACCATGAATAAGCTCCTCAACCGCACGGAACCTCTCGATCACATCATCATCGAAAC
>JANPGD010000006.1:0-2321 GCA_031423845.1 Hyphomicrobiales bacterium
AAGCTTTGATGGCGGCGGCGTTCGCACTTTCACGCGTGTACCAGAAGCCGATGAGCAAATAAGACGCAAGGCCCACACCTTCCCAACCAAAGAACATTTGCACGAGATTGTCGGAGGTGACGAGCATTAACATCGCAAAAGTGAACAGCGAGAGATAAGCAAAGAAACGCGGTTGGTGTTCGTCGTGGCTCATATAGCCAAGAGAGTAAATATGAACGACTGCTGACACTGTGTTGACCACAACCAGCATTACAGCTGTGAGCGCATCCAAACGAATTGCCCAGCTTGCTTGCAAATTGCCGGACGAAATCCAGCGCAATAATTCAACGCGGGAATCATGGCCTTCATGCAGGAAGCCCCAGAAGATTATCCATGACATGAGTGCGCCAAGGCACAACAGACCAGTGGTTAAATACATCGGCCATGCGGGGCCATCATAATGGCCGTGGTGATCATCATGGGCATGACTAGGTGCATCATGCGAATGATGATCAGCATAAACATCGGCATCGTTGCCCAATTGCTTGAAGGCCTTAGTGCCAAATAACCCGGCGATTAAAGCGCCAAGCAGTGGCAGGAATAATATTGCCTGAACCATGTGTGCGCTCAGCCCTTCATCAAATTAATATCCTCAACCGCGATGGAGCCGCGGTTGCGGAAATAGGTAACTAAAATTGCTAGACCAATGGCCGCTTCACCAGCCGCCACCGTGAGAATGAGCAGTGCAAACACTTGGCCCACCAAATCATGCAGCGCAGAAGAGAAGGCCACCAGATTGATATTCACGGCGAGCAACATCAACTCAATCGACATCATAATAATGATGACGTTTTTGCGATTCAAAAATATGCCGAAAATGCCAAGCGTGAAAATGATGGCAGCAACAACAAGATAATGTGTGGTGCCAATCATTGCAGTCCCTCCCCCGATTTAACTTGGCGCACTTCAACCGCTGTGGCGGGGCCACGGGCCACCTGATCAGCGATCACTTGGCGCTTCACATTAGGCTTGTGACGCATGGTGAGAACGATGGCGCCGATCATGGCGACCAGCAAAATTAACCCTGCGGTTTGGAAGAAGAACACATATTTTGTGTAGAGCACTTGGCCAATGGCTTGGGTGTTTGTAATGTCTGATGGTTGTGGTGCCGAGACATGCGCAATGAGATCGGGTGCCACGTTCCAAGTGCCGAGTAGTAACACAAGTTCGACCAACAAGATGAGACCGATAACGCCTCCGATGGGCAGATAGTTCAACATGCCTTCGCGCAATTCCACGAAATCCACATCAAGCATCATCACAACAAACAAGAATAGCACGGCGACGGCCCCCACATAAACCACCACCAAAATCATGGCGAGGAATTCGGCACCGAGCAGTACGAATAAACCTGCCGCATTGAAGAAGCAGAGGATAAGAAACAACACAGAATGCACTGGGTTGCGCGCCGTGATCACCAACACCGCTGAGGCAATGGCTGTGAGAGAAAACAGGTAAAAGAAAAATGTAATTGCCATGGTTTGCCCTTAGCGATAAGGCGCGTCGAGCGCAATGTTGCGGGCGATTTCGCGTTCCCAACGGTCACCGTTATCCAACAGTTTTTCTTTGTTGAACAAAAGTTCCTCGCGGGTTTCAGTTGCGAATTCGAAGTTCGGGCCTTCAACGATGGCATCCACTGGGCAAGCTTCTTGGCAGAAGCCACAGTAAATGCATTTCACCATATCAATGTCATAGCGTGTGGTGCGGCGTGTGCCGTCATTGCGGCGCGGGCCAGCTTCAATGGTGATGGCTTGGGCGGGGCATATCGCTTCGCAGAGCTTGCAAGCAATGCAACGCTCTTCACCATTCGGATAACGGCGCAACGCATGTTCACCACGGAAGCGAGGGGAAAGTTGGCCTTTCTCATGTGGGTAATTTAATGTGGCTTTGGGGGCCAAAAGATATTTGAGGCCAAGCCACAATGCTGAAACAAATTCAGCCAAGAATAGTGAGCGGGCGGTTTGTGAAAGTCTCATGATGGCAACCATCCCATATAAACGAGCACACCAGATGTGAGCACCACCCACAAAAGCGAAATTGGCAAAAATACTTTCCAGCCGAGGCGCATCAATTGATCATAGCGATAACGCGGCACAACGGCCTTCACCATGGCAAACATGAAGAACACAAACACCAGTTTGATCATAAACCAAATGACGCCGGGGATCATATTGAAGGGTGCAATGTCAATCGGTGGCAACCAGCCGCCGAGGAACAACACCGACGTCATGGCGCACATCATGGTGATGGCCACATATTCGCCGAGCATGAACAACAGATAG
>JANPGD010000007.1:0-26639 GCA_031423845.1 Hyphomicrobiales bacterium
GAAATGATGTTGAGGCTTTGAGGGTCGCTATAGAAGCCGACATTTTGGATGCCATTTATTTACTTCGGCGCACACTTACGCCTGACACGTCGAATTAGCATTAGCCCTTCCGTTCTTGTAGAATATTGCCACCGTCCACGACAAGCAGTGTGCCATTGATATAGCTCGCTCCATCGGATGCGAGAAATACGGCGGCAGCTGCTACCTCTTCAGGACGTCCGGCCCGGCCGGGGGGTGTGTTTCGCGCGGCAATTCGTTCTTCGGCCGTTGAGGCGCCCGTTTCAATCCAACCAGGAGCGATGGCATTTACAGTAATACCATGTCGTGCAACTTCCAGAGCGAGGGCGTGCGTCAGACCAACTATGCCCGCCTTAGCAGCTGAATAGGCAGCCTCACCTTCATTCGAAACCAGGGGCCCTGTAACTGATGATATGTTGATGATCCTGCCATGACCGCGTGTTATCATTGCGGGAAGAAAAGCGCGCGTGACCAGGAACGCAGTTTTCAAGTTAACGCTGATGCCTTTATCCCAATCACTTTCCTCAAGGTCCACGAAGCGTTTTTGGATTGCCGGAGATCCCACTGATCCCATTCCTGCATTGTTGATGAGGACATCAATCGAGCCGACGTGTTTGTGAAGTCGCTCGACGTCGGCTGCAATAGTGAGATCCGCCACAAACGAACGCACCTTTAAGCCTAGTTTCACGAGCTCTGCAGATCGATCATGAATTCGATCACTCGATGCGGTAATCGTTACTGAATGACCCATCAGGGCGAAGGCCCGCGCGATTGCAAACCCAATGCCGTCGGGCGCTCCTGCACCAGTTACCAAAGTATTGATCATATGGTCTCGCTATAGAGCTTGTGTTCCAGCAGAGTAATCTCATTGGCAAATCGCCGATACTCAGCACGTTTTATCGCCAAAAATACGTCTATGATACCGTTGCCTAATGACTGTCGCAGAAATGCAGATGCAGCAGCAGATTCAATTGCACTCCGCCAGTCCGGTGGCAAGGAATTATCTTGGCTCGGAGCATAAGCTGTAGATTCAGGACCAGGATCGCGTTTGTCCAGAATGCCTTTGTGCATTCCGGCAAGCACAACTGCACCAACAAGATAGGGATTGGCATCTACGCCAGCAGTTCGATGTTCGAGATGGCGTCCCGCAGATGAACCGGCAGGAATTCGTATTGCCACACTACGGTTGTTTCTTCCCCATGTCGGGCTTGTCGGTGCATAGCTGTTCTCGGTGAAACGGCGCCATGAGTTGAGATGAGGAGCAAAAATGAGCATTGATTCGAGCATTGTCGCCTGAAGTCCCGCAACTGAATGACGAAGCAATGGCGTAAGTTCATCACCTTGATCCATGAAGAGGTTCTTGCTGGAAGGATCTATGAGGCTTGCATGAAGATGCATGCCCGAGCCCGCACGCCCACTAAATGGTTTGGCCATAAAGCAGGCCTGCATGTCGTGACGAGCGGCCAACCCCCGGAGCAGACGTTTAAGCATTATAAGATCATCTGCTGCGCGCAATGCGCAGTCGCGATGTCGAAGCGTAAGTTCGAATTGACCTGGAGCATATTCGGATATCATGGCTTCGACAGGAAGACCTTGCGCCTCAGCGCTGCGATAGACGGCGTCAACAAAAGGCTCAAGGCGGTCCAGTTGATCCACACTATAAACTCCAGTCCCCTCCGGGCGTTCGCCTGTCAGCGGAAGTCGCGCAGGTTGTGGATTGCCGTTGACATCAAATTTTCGGTCAAGAAGATAGAATTCGAGTTCAAAGGCAAGAACCGGCTGCATCCCAGCAGCGCGCAGTTTGGAGCTCTGACCTGCTAGCGCATGTCGTGGATCCGACAACATCGGTGAGCCATCCAGTTCAAATAGTGCAACCCGCACCTCTCCGCGCTGAGGAGAGGTCCATGGCAACGGCACCAGTGAGCCAGAAATTGGCCACGCTCTGCGATCGGCATCGCCATCAGACCATACCAGTCCGGTTTCCTCCACATCCTCGCCGGAAACGTCCAATCCCAGAATCGAACCCGGTAGATGGCGCCCAGCCTTAAATAAGGGCAAGAGTTCGTGTCGGCGTATAATCTTTCCGCGCGCGATACCATTCAAATCGATCAAGACCAGATCGAAGGCAGCTATGTCAGGGTTCTTCGCAAGAAACTCCTCTGCTTCACTTACATCTGCCGCTTGGGTGGGGCGAGAACTGTGAATATCCATCATGCCATCGCCTTTTTCTGGGCAAGGCGAAGGAGTAGCTTGGCATAAGCATCAACCATACCATCGGCTTCCTCAGTTGAAAGTGTGGGTCCGGCCAGAACCATGTTGTGAAACGGCGCTAACAGATAGCCGAGATTGAGCATTGACAGGTGGAGTGCTGCTTCAATCACCGGCGAGGCCGCTGCGCGTGCCTCAGCAGCATTACGGATAGCATTGGGTGAGAAGATTACTTCGAGTCTGGCTCCAACGCGCGATACATGCCAAGGCAAATTAGCAGCTTCAATCGCTCGACTAAAACCATTTTCAATTCGGTCAGCTCCTGCGTTCATGGCACCATAGGCTTCTGGCGTCATTACTTCTTCAAGACAGGCCCGCAGACATGCAAGTTGCAATGCACTCCCAGACAATGTTGTACCTATCCCTGAATGCCCATGCCCACTTTGAGACCGGCGAACAACGTCCAACTTATCTGCGACCGCGTCGGTCATGCCCCATACGCTAACTGGTATGCCGCCACCGATAGGTTTGCCGACCACAAAGATATCGGGATCAAGACCATGCATTGCGGTATACCCCCCAAGACCAGTCGATATTGTGTGCGTTTCATCAATATGGAGAAGTGTTCCCGTGTCGCGGGTAGCTTGCCGAAGGACTTCATGAAAACCAGGCTCTGGCAAGATCATTCCACAGTTTGTCATTACTGGTTCGGCAATCACGCAAGCAACTTCGCGCGAAGCAAGTGCGGCGTGCAATGCGTCCACATCGTTGAATGGAATGGCGATCGTTGTTTCACCGAGGTTGACGACCTGACCCAGTAAATTGGCTCGGGGCACTGTTTGACCATCCACGAGGTCAACGAGTGTGTCATCGGCTGCGCCATGATAGCAACCATCAAATACCAGAACTTTTCGACGTCCGGTTATCGCCCTCGCAACGCGGATGGCGAAGCGGTTGGCATCGCTTGCAGTGGTGGCAATCTGCCATCGAGGCAGCTTGAAGCGTTCAGCCAAGAGCCTTCCGACAATCTGGGCATCGGAGGAGGGGAGCATTGTTGTGAGACCACGCAACGCCGTTCCCTTTAATGCTTCAATGATTGGTGCAGGGCCATGTCCGAACATTGCTCCCGTGTCACCTAGGCAGAGGTCAACCAGAGAATTTCCATCCGTATCGGTAATGTGCACTCCGGCAGCACGATCAATTATCATCGGGAACGGTGTTGGCCAGTCAAGCATCCAATGCAGAGGAACTTGATCAAAAAAACCGTTGCTGGATTTTTGCTGCGCCAATTTAGCCTTGGGCCGGCGCTCCGCGAAGAGTTGCTCTTCTGCGGCCAGAATTTTGCGTGCCTGAACCTCAAGTTCTAAAAATGAGGTGTTAAAAGATGGTGCATGAACGGCCATCGCGTATCTCCACGGATTTGGATCTAGCACAGACGCCTTCTCCACAATGTGATCACATTTATAAAATACTTAACGCCATGTCAAGGGTAAGTCCATCCGTCTTGCCTGAGAACGAAAATACGATTAATTGTATTGGTGCTATTAAAAATCAATTAGAATCGAAATTCTAACGATTTTATACCCTGTTAGGTAGTCAATATTGATGGCTGTGTGCATTGGAAATGACTTCATTTGTGCAATAAGAATATTGGCTTTATTGACGAATGTGATCACTTATCGTTATTAATGCTCGCTGCCGAACTTCTTTAACTCCTTCAATCCAAGACACATATTTAAGACTAAGTCGAAAGGATTTCTGGATCATCGTAGCAATACGGAGAGCAGAAATGAGATCCAAATCAGCAACCCAAGCAACTTCGTAAAATCCTGTTGCCTAGTTCTATCGGGTAACCGCACTGCGACTCCACTCCACTCCCAATTGGTTCCGTAGTTACAGCCTGCCTTCTCGTGGCAACGTCACATTTCCATCAAAAAATCTTGCATTAAATAATACCAATATAAATTGGTATTATTTTGGAGAACAGAAAACTACGTTGACATTGGCTATTCTAAAGCTATTAATGGTCGTATATTTTAAGACTACAAAGGAATAATTATACCATTATTTAATGGTATATTTTTTAATTGTCACTTCAGGGAGAAGAATAAATGTCACGCATATCTCGGTTTACGGTTTCCACGCTTGCCCTTATCATGTCAGCTGGCTGCTCTTTTGCGGCAGGTATCGCGCCGCCCGCAGATATCGCCACGGCGGGAAAAATTGTTTTTTGCTCGGACATCTCAGGACCGCCGCTTGAATACTATGATGAAAACAGTGTGGCTGTAGGCTCCGATGTCGATATTGGCACCGAGTTGGCGGCCCGCATGGGCGTGAAAGCAGAATTCAAAAATACGGCATTCAGTGCAATCATTCCTTCACTGCAGGCCAAGCAGTGCGACGCGATTCTTTCACAGCTCTTCGACAAGCCGGCCCGCCGCGAGGTCGTGGATTTTGTTGATTACATGTACTCGAGTCAATCCTTCCTTGTTCCAAAGGGAAATCCAAAGAACATCAAAGGCCTTGATGATCTCTCCGGGCTCAAGGTTGCGGTTGAAAATGGCACCACCATTCAGAGCCTCATTGATGATCAGAATAAGAAGTTCAAAGATGCCGGAAAGCCTGAAGCAACAGCGGTGGTTTTCCCCAAGGACTCCGATGCCCGCCAAGCCCTGCAAATTAATCAAGTGGATGCTTATGGAACTACGTTGGAGAGTGCTGCCTTCTTCTTGCAGAAGGCTGGTCAAGTTTTCGATATTGGCGGCGAACCCTTCAGCAAGATCGCGGCAGGAATTGCTACGCGCAAAGACGGAGCAGAATTGCATGACGCCATTCAGAAGGCATTCGATGCAATGAAGGCTGACGGTTCCTACAAGAAAATTCTCGCAAAATGGGGCCTTGAAGGCGATGCCATAGAATAGGGCATCGGCATGAACTTCGACTGGGCCTTTTTCTGGCACTATCTGCTGCGGCCCAGTTCAGTCTATCTGAACGGACTTTGGCTTACCCTGTGCGTCAGTGTCATAGCTCAAGGTGTTGGAACAATATTAGGGTTGTTCGGCGCCTTGGCTGGCAACTCTCGTTCACGGATACTCCACGTCATTGTGGGTTTTTATGTGTGGGTGATGCGCGGCACACCGCTTCTCGTGCAGATCGTTTTTATCTACACAGGGCTGGCTGCCGCCAACATCTTTCGGTTTGAAGATATTAATTTGGGCTTTGTCATGCTGCCTGGCAATATCCAAGCAGGAATTCTTGCGCTGACCCTCAATGAGGGTGCCTATATGACGGAAATCATCAGGGCAGGAATAAGCTCGGTCGGTATCGGTCAAACTGAAGCGGCCAAATCACTCGGCATGACTTACGGCCTTTACATGCGGCGGATCATTCTGCCGCAGGCTGCCCGTGTCGTCATCCCACCCTTAGGCAACGAGTTTAACAGTATGCTGAAGAACACTACCCTGCTGTCGGTCATTGGTGTACCGGAACTTCTTCTTGCCACCCAGATGGTAACCTCGGCGACGTTCCGCGTGTTCGAGCTTTATCTTGTGGTTGCCTGTTATTTTCTGTCTCTCACCACACTCTGGGGCTTTGTCCAGCGGCGTCTCGAACGCCGCTTCGGCGAGCCAACTGCGCGCATGGCGAGCACCCCGGGCTTTGGCCGGTTGTTCGGCTATGGTGATTCAGGGAAATCAAAATGATGAATGATAGTCCTGCCATCGTCATTGCCCAATCCGTCGAGAAGAATTTTGGTTCGCTTGCCGTGTTGAAGGGCGTCGATCTCACCGTGCGCAAAGGCGAGGTTGTGGTGATCGTTGGCGCATCGGGATCCGGCAAGACAACTTTTATCCGGTGCATCAATCATCTCGAGAAGATCGACAGTGGCCGGATCACGGTGAATGGTCAACTCATCGGCTACGTTGAGAAAAACGGCCGCCTTGTTGAAGACCGTGAAAGCAACATCGCTCGGCAGCGCCGCGAGATTGGCATGGTGTTCCAGCTTTTCAATCTCTTCCCGCATCTCACGGCTCTGGGTAATATCATTGAGGCTCCCATTCATGTGCGTGGCGACACGCGGGAGGAGGCGGAACGCATCGGTCGTGCCCTTCTGGCCCGCGTTGGACTTTCTGAAAAAGAGAATGTGTTTCCCGCCCAACTTTCCGGTGGCCAACAGCAGCGTGTGGCCATTGCCCGCGCACTTGCTATGCGACCGGCTCTGATGCTTTTCGATGAGCCAACCAGCGCGCTCGATCCTGAGATGATTGGTGAGGTTCTGGAAGTTATGAAGGAACTGGCGCGTGACGGCATGACGATGATCGTCGTGACCCATGAAATGGGCTTTGCGCGTGAAGTCGCCAATCGGGTGATTATGATGCACGATGGCCGCATTATTGAGGATCTGCCGCCGACGCAGTTTTTCAAATCTCCCGCACATGAACGCACGCGCGCTTTTCTGGCGCGGGTGATTGGAAAATAAAGTTGAGATAACCCCACCATGTTGACAATCCGTGATATGATCAAATCGGCACCCGCCAAGGCACGTGCTATCCAAGCGCCCGGCCTACAATCATCCTCTTACCAGGATCTGGCGAACCTCGCGGACCAGACTGTTGCTGCGCTGAACCGTTTCGGCATTGGCCGTGGAGACCGACTTGCCATCGTGCTCGATAACGGCCCAGAAATGGCCACGGCCTTCCTCGCTTGCGCTGCAGGTTGTGCCACTGCACCGCTCAACCCCGCTTACCGCGAGGATGAGTTCCATTTCTATATGGAAGACCTGAAGGCAAAAGCGCTTTTGGTCGAAGAGACTAGCACCAGCTCGGCAATTGCAGCCGCAACGCGCCTTGGCATTCCTATCATCCGGCTTATTGTCTCATCTTCTGCGCCATCCGGATTTTTTACCCTCGCCTGTGAAACTTCGGCATCAGGTGCAATCGCCAATTCTGGCTATTCTGAAAGTAGCGATGTGGCCCTCGTTTTGCACACGTCCGGCACCACTTCACGGCCAAAAATCGTGCCGCTCAGCCATGCCAACCTCCTCGCTTCGGCCGGCAATATTGTCGGCACCCTTGGCCTCGGACCAACTGATAGCTGCCTCAATATCATGCCACTTTTCCACATTCACGGTCTAGTTGCTGCCATTTTGGCAAGTCTGCAAAGTGGCGGCAGTGTTTTTTGTACGCCGGGTTTTAATGCGCTCAAGTTCTTTGGTTGGATGACGGAAGCGCAGCCCACATGGTATACAGCTGTGCCGACTATGCACCAAGCCATTCTTGGCCGCGCCGAACGCAATAGGGACATCATCGGCACAAACCCTTTGCGCTTCATTCGTTCGAGCTCAGCCTCGCTGCCGGTGCCGGTGTTTCAAGATATGGAGCGGGTGTTTGGGTGTCCGGTGATTGAGGCTTATTCAATGACTGAAAATGCCCATCAGATGACGTCGAACCAACTTCCCCCCGGAAAGCGCAAACCCGGCATGGTAGGTGCCGCTGCTGGCCCTGAAGTTGCCATCATGGATCCTGCTTCCGGCCAAATTCTCACCATAGGTGAAGTGGGCGAGATCGTGACACGCGGACCTAATGTGACGGTGGGCTATGACAATAATCCGAAGGCAAATGCGGAAGCATTTGCCCATGGCTGGTTCCACACGGGGGACCAGGGCGTGATGGACGCGGATGGATTCCTGCGCATCACTGGCCGCCTCAAAGAAATCATCAATCGCGGGGGCGAGAAGGTTGCACCTGCCGAAATCGATGAAGTGCTAATGGCCCACCCGGCGGTGCATCAGGCCGTGGCCTTCGCCATGCCGCATGACAAACTCGGCGAGGAGGTGGCCGCCGCCGTGGTTCTCAAAGAAGGTTCAACTGCGAGTGAAGCTGAAATCCGTGATTTTGCCGCCGCTCGCTTGGCCCCCTTCAAGGTGCCGCGCAAGCTGCTGATTGTGGCTGATATTCCCAAAGGTGCAACTGGCAAGATCCAGCGCATTGGGCTGGCGCAGAAGCTAGGACTTAATGCATGAAGATTTGCATATTTGGAGCAGGGGCGATTGGTGGCTATGTGGGCACCATGCTGGCCCGCAAAGGTGAAACAGATGTGAGCCTTATTGCACGTGGGCCCCATCTCGCCGCCATTCGTGAACATGGCCTGACTGTTGTGAGTGCCAACGAAGAGTTTACCGTGAAGCCGCGTGCGACCGACAACCCGATGGATATCGGCGTGCAAGATTTCGTTATCGTGGCATTGAAAGCCAATGCGCTGGCGGGCATCGCTGATAAAATGCTGCCGTTGCTCGGGCCTGACACCGCCGTGGTGATGGCGGTGAATGGAGTGCCGTGGTGGTATTTTTATGGTGTCGATGGTCCCTTACGTGATCGAAGTTTAAAGAGCCTCGATCCAGATGGAAAATTATGGGCAACCATTGGGCCACAGCGCACCCTTGGCTGTGTAGTTTATCCGGCGGCGGAAATTGTGGTGCCCGGTCGCATCCACCATTTAGAGGGGGATCGTTTTAGTCTGGGTGAGCCAGATGGCACAAAATCTGCACGGGTTTTGGCGTTGAGCCACGTGCTAAATTCTGCCGGATTAAAAGCCCCGGTCAAGGCCGATATTCGCTCCGAAATCTGGGTGAAGCTGTGGGGCAATGCGGTGTTCAATCCAATCAGCGCCCTCACCGGTGCTACTTTACGAGCAATCTGCGAGGACGTGGAAACCGCCAAACTTGCACGCGGAGTGATGCAGGAAGTTGAACTGGTTGCCAAGGCTTTAGGGATCAAAATGCCAGTAACACTAGAACGCCGCATGGCCGGAGCAGCCGCGGTTGGGGAGCACAAAACTTCAATGCTGCAAGACCTCGAAAAAGGCCGCCCGCTAGAGCTTGATGCCTTGGTTGCCGCTGTGATCGAACTCGCGGAATTAACCGGGGTGTCGGTTCCACAATTGCACGGGCTCTGTGCCCTCACCCGACTTAAAGCTGCAACGACCACCAAATAACCCATAAAATTTCAGGATCAAACATCATGCAAAACTCCAGACACTTTACTCTTGCGGCTCTGGTTGCCGCCTTTATGGCGTCGACCAGTGCGGTGTTGGCAGAAGACGCAGCCGACACTGTGTTCCGCAATGGTTTGGTTTATACCGTGGATGCAACCAACACCGTTAGCCAAGCCCTCGCAGTTAGCAAGGGTAAGATTATCGCCGTGGGTAGCAATGAAGCGGTTGCAGCGCTGATTGGCAAAGCGACCAAGGTGATAGATCTGGGCGGCAAAGTTCTCATGCCGGGTTTGATCGACGGACATATGCACCCGATGGGCGGTGGTGCGCAGTTGACGTCATGCTCATTGAACTATCTCAGCTTAACTACCGATGAGGCCTTGACCAAAATTACCGAGTGTCTCGAGAGTGACAAGGGTGCTCCGGCTGGCAGTTGGTTGCAGGTGCAGGGGTGGTTTCGCCAAGCGATGACACCAGCCGGTGCCGATCTTACCGCCGCAATTTTGGATAAGCTGTCGACTGATCGGCCTGTTATCGTTTTCGGTACAGACTTTCATAGCATGGCTGCCAACACGGCTGCACTGAAGGCGGCTGGCATTACCGCCGATACGCCCGATCCCAGCGATGGCAGTATCCAGCGCGATGACAAGCATGTGGCAACAGGGATACTGCTTGATGGTGCTATGTGGATGGTTGCCGCTAAAGCCCCAGCCTTGCCACCTGATGTTCAAAAAACCAAGGACAAGGCGGATTTGGAAGCGGCACTGGCCGCTCTTCGTAAACAGGGGGTAACGCAGATTCTCGATGCCGCCGCCAGCCCAGATACAATCGCCCTATTTCAGAAATTTATGCAAGATGGAGCGCTCACTCTGCGGGCCAATTTTGCAGTGGTGATTAGCGCCGATGAAACTCTAAATCCTACAGCCGCAGTGGCCGCGATCAAAAAGCTCGGCGAAACCTACAACACCCCGCAGGACTCAGTGACGCCGGGACTATCAGTGCGCACGGCCAAAGTGTTTCTTGATGGCGTGATACAAGCGCCTGCTCAAACCGGTGCTTTGATGGAGCCCTATTTGAAAAATGTTGGAACCGAGCAACTTCCAAATTGGCAAAAAAGCGATAATAGCGGCGCACTTTATGTAAAAGAACCACAGCTTATCAGTGTGATGGAAGAGTTGATGGCCAACGGCCTCAATATTCATATGCATTCGGATGGCGATCAAGCTGTGCATGTTTCGCTGAACGCTATTGCAGCAGCGCGCGCCAAATATCCCAAAGCAGATTTCCGCCCTGCAGTGGCCCATTGTGAGCTAATGCTGTCTTCGGATTACCATCGCTTTGCCGAACTTGGAGCACTTCCTGTTCTCTCGTTCCAGTGGGCCAAACCTGCACCCGATACGGTCAATTCGGTCAAAGATTATGTAGGAGCAGAGCGCTTCAACTATATCGAGACCGCTGGAAAATTTAATGAAAAGGGGGCCCGCATTGTCTATGGCAGTGATTGGCCGGTTGATGCGTTAAATGAGTGGTTCGCAATGGAAGTTGCCGTTACGCGGAGCAACGAGCCAGCCACCGATGCACTTTATCAGGGGCGACTGGGTGACGACCCCGGCCTTGATATCAAAACTGCCATCCGGTCTTTCACCATCAATGCGGCATATTCGCTTCACATGGAAAACTATGTCGGTTCGTTGGAAGTTGGCAAACTTGCTGATCTCATTGTCATTGATCAAGATCTCCTCACCGTTGCCTCCAAAGCCATCAGCGACACCAAAGTGCTGATGACGATGGTAGGCGGCAAGCAAGTTTATCGTGCCGAAGGTTTTGTCGCTCCTTAGGAATATTGATAAGGATCAGCTTTTTTTAGGGCGAGGTGGCGAAAAGATCTCGCGTTACTTGCTCGATGTGGGTGGTCATCGCTGCTTGCGCGTCTGCGGGATTGCGTGCGGCAATTGCGTCCACAATAAACTGATGCTGTTGAACATAGGTTTGCCGCTTTTCAGCAGTCAGCACAGTGGTGCGCAATGCGCTCCATTTTGATTGGCGGCGCATGGCGTTGAATCCGTCAAAGATCGATAGCATCAGCCGGTTTCCTGAAATCGTGCAGATTGCGCGGTGGAACTGACTGTCCCAAAGCTCCCACGTTGAAGCATCATTTGCGGCCCGCCCCTTAGCGACGAGAGCGCGCAATTCAGAAATTTGAATTTCACTGGCGCGGGTAGCGGCCATGCGCGCAATTTGTGGTTCGATGGAGAGCCGTGCCTCCAAAACTTCAGCAGGGCTCGTATGCGCCGTGACCAGTGACAGCATCTTGGCGGTTTGTTGTGGGCGGCGCCCGGCGAAAGTGCCTTGCCCCACATGTCGCCACAACTTGCCTTCGGCTTCCAGTCGGTCAAGTACCTCGCGCAGCACGGTGCGGCTTACATCTAAATTTGTGGCTAACACCCGCTCGGAGGGCAAACGCATTTGTGGCGCTAGCGAGCCAAGAAGCTTTTCGAGATTTTGCGTTGCGCGCTCATGTGGCTTCATTGAACCATTCCATATTGTGACCTGTGGCCAACTTTGCGCCAGTAATAACTAACTCTGTACCTCACTACTGCTGTGTTAGGCTAGTACCCGATTGCGGAACCATCTTTGCGCGGGTCTGAACCACCTTGTAACAACCCGCTGCTGTTGATTAGAATGGCCTGTGCACCACCGAGTGGTTTTTCAGCTATGCTTACAGAGTGGCCCAATGCTGCAAGGCCAGCCCGCACCGAATCCGAATAGCCTCGTTCGACTTGCATTCCGGTTGCATCAGCAAAACTGCGTGGCCCATCGATCGCGGTCTGGGTGTCCATTCCGTAGTCAACCATGTTGCTTACAAAACGAGCATGGCCGCAGGGTTGATAGCCGCCACCCATCACGCCGAAACTGCACGACACCTTGTCACCCTCTTTAATCATGCCCGGAATAATAGTGTGCATGGGGCGCTTGCCGCCAGCCAATTCGTTTGGGTGGCCTTCAATCAAATTAAAGCCAGCGCCGCGATTTTGATAGAGCACACCATATTTCGAACTGCAAAGCCCAGAACCAAAGGCACTGTAAATTGAATAGATCAGCGACACCGCCATGCGGTCTTTGTCCACCACCGTTACGTAAACTGTATCCTTGTGAACCTGCTCGGTCAGTGGTGCCGCAGCAGCCATGGCGCGTTGCGGGTTAATTAATGCAGCCAATTTCGCGGCCGTTTCTGGGGCGAGCATATGGGCGAGCCGTGTGGTTTGATCAGGATCGGCAATGAACCGGTTGCGCGCATCATAGGCCAGCTTGGTCGCTTCTGCTTCCAGATGCGCTCGTTCAACACCATAGGGATCAAGTGAGGCAAAATCAAAATGAGATAGAATTTTCAGCAATAAAATTGCTGTTGCCCCTTGGCCGTTGGGTGGGTGCTCGATGAGCTCAATTCCGCGGTAGGGGCCAGAGACTGGCTCTGCCCAATTGCTTTTTGTTGCCGCCAGATCATCAAGTGTGTGGCAGCCACCCAAAGCTTGCAGGCTAGAAATTAAATCTTCGGCCACTTCACCTTCGTAAAATCCGGCGCGGCCTTTTGCTGCTACTTCGCGTAATAGTGCGGCTTGCGCAGGTGCTCTGAATATATCGCCTGTGATTGGCGCATTTCCGTTTAGTAAATATGCCTCTCGTGCAGCACCTTCGAGTTTACGTGTCCGCATTCCCCAATCAAAAGCGGTGCGTGGGCCAACGGGCACACCTTCATCAGCATAGCGGATTGCGGGTGCAAGTGTTGCGGCCAGTCCCAAGCTGCCCCAATCGGATGACAGACGACAAAAGGCATCGACAGCGCCTGGCATTGTCACTGTATCAATGCCCCAATCGGGCACTTGTGTCAGGCCTTTAGCGCGCAGCTTCGAAGCACTCATTGCTTTTGGAGCGCGCCCCGAGCCATTAAGGGCCAGCACTTTTTCTTGGCCTGCGGGCTTTAGAAGCACGAAGCAATCGCCCCCCAGCCCAGTCATATGCGGCTCGCAGATTCCAAGAAGAACGGCCGCGCCAATCGCTGCATCCGCTGCATTGCCGCCGCTCTCCAGTATTTGTATGGCAACTTTAGCAGCCAAAGGGTGCGACGTGGCGCACATGCCATTGGTGGCAAATACTGGCGACCTGCCAGGCAATTGAAAATCGCGCATGAACTTAAATTACTCTCAAAATGTGTTTGCCAAGGCTTGGTCGAATTTAATGAAGGCCCACTTTCGGGGAGAATCGAAAGCAGGCCTTCACTTTTAGTTACTTGAGAAGGTCTTTCCAGACTTTGCTGTAAAGTTCATTGACCTCTGGTGAGCAGGTTTGATTCCAGCCACCAGCTGCCTGAAACTCCTTTGGGATGTTGAGTTCAGGAGCGTCGCCTAGGCCCGCTTTCATGAATTTCTCTGATCCCTTGATGCCATTGGCATAGGTTGCGAAGTTTGAAATCAGAGCGGCATTTTCAGGTGCCATAATAAAATTCTGAAAGAGCTTGGCATTTTCAACATTTTTTGCGTCTTTGAGAATGGCAACACTGTCCATGAACATCGAATAGCCCTCTTTGGCATAACCAAAATGCACATCAGGATTCTTCTCGCGGGCACGGTAAGCCGCACCATTATAATAGAAGGCCGCAGCATAGTCGCGGGTATCCATTTTTTCGATGCCGTAATCCATGGCCAACCACTTAGGTTTGGCGGCCTTGAGCAGATCACGCACTTTCTTCAAAGTTTCTTTATCGTCTGAACACCAAGTACCGCCAACGTAACGGTAAGCAGCATACATAACGTCGCCCATTTCCGGCACGACGTCAATTTTGCCGACGAGTTCTGGCGGCGGATCGAGCCAGATCGAAGAGGTGTTTATGTCGCCCTTGTAAATGGACGTCGCAACAACCGGACCCGTCGTGCCCCACTGCCATGGAACTGTGTAATGACGGCCCATATCCCAAGGAACATTGACCCAACGCTCATCGACGTTTTTGAAGTTATCCATTTGATCCGGGCGAGACTCAAGCAGAAGCCCTTCCTGAATCCAGATTGGAACATAGTTCGCCGATGGCACAACAATATCAAAACCATGGCCACCAGCGCGAACCTTTGCCAAAGCTGTGTCATTGCTATCATATTCTGTGAGTGTTACCTTGACTTTGTAAGTATCTTCAAATTTCTTGATGAGTTCTGGGCTGGTGTAATTACCCCAATTGTAGATGGATAACGTGCCATCGGCCCACGCTGTTCCGGCAGAAGCAAGCAGTGCCACTCCGGCCAATAGTGACTTCAGTTTTTTCATAACATAGTCCTCCTTGTGCAGTTGTTTAGGTTTTCTTTCGGCTGATAAAATAGAAAGCAGTGACAGCCATCACTGATATGGCGAGGAAGCATGTGGCCGCTGCGTTGACTTCCGGCGTCACGCTGCGTCTGATCTGGCCCAGCATATAAGTGGGCAAGGTCTCTTGCCCCCCAGACTTGACAAACTCGGTGATCACAACATCATCTAGAGAAACGACAAAGGCCAACATGTATCCGGCGATGACGCCCGGTAACAGAAGCGGCAATGTTACAAATCGAAAGGCGTTCCAAGAGTTTGCATAGAGATCAGAGGCAGCGGTCTCTAGCGTGAGGTCCATGCCTTCAAGCCTGGCGCGTATGGGAAGATAGGCAAATGGAATGCAGAACGCCGTGTGGGCTGCTACCAAATATCCAACACCGGTATAGCCAGTCCAAACTTTGATGCGCGCGAACACAATGAGCAACGCCACAGCCGTGACAATTTCGGGAATGACCAAAGGTTGATTTATTATCGCGTATTTAAAAGTGAGCCCGCGGTAACCTTCGGTGCGGGTTGTTGCAAGCGCTGCAAGAGTGCCCATCATGGTTGCTAGAGTGGCGGCAATTACGGCGATTTGAAGTGACCGCAAAACAGCATCCTGAATGGCACGATTTTGCCACGCCGAGCGGAACCACCGCAATGAAAACCCGCCCCAAAGCGACATGGATTCGGTGTCGTTAAAGGCGTAAACAACTAAGGTTGCAATTGGCACATAGAGCGTGAAAATACAGGCCAGTGCTATAAACGTGAAACCGGTTTGCGATTTAATTTCAAAGCCCCGAGACTTAATGGCCATGGGAGCCTCCGCTGCGCGAAACATTTTTTACGTAAACCAACAAAGCCAAAGTTACGATGGCCAATAATGAGATTGACAGAGCAGAGCCAAATGGCCAGTCACGGGCTTGGCCGAATTGCTGTTCAATGAGATTGCCAAGCATCATATTTTTGCCACCACCCAGCACGCGCGGCGTGACATAGGCTCCAATAGACGGGATAAACACAAGGATGACTCCGGCAACTATGCCGGGCTTTGACAGTGGCAACACGATGTTCCACAAAACCTTGAAGCGCGTGGCATAGAGATCGTATCCCGCCTCGACCAAACGAAAATCCAACTTTTCCAAGCTTGAATAGATGGGAAGAACCATCAAAGGGAAATAAACATATGTGAGGCCGAGCAGCACTGCTCCGTCGGTGAACAGCATTTGAATCGGTTGTGAAATCAAACCGAGCTTCATCAATAAAATATTGAGAAGTCCTTCATTGCGGATCACATCTTGAATGCCAAAAGTGCGGATAAGCAGATTCGTCCAGAATGGAATCGTAATCAACAGCAGCCAAATATCGCGATTTTTGTTAGGTCGCGTCGCAATAAAGTAGGCTGTTGGGAATCCCAGCAGCAGAGTGATTATGGTGGTGATGAGGGAGAGCTTGATCGAGCGCCACAAAATAGTGAAGTTCGCGGTAGCAATTCCCAGAGTGTCATCAATGGGATCGCGCTCGAACAAAACGCTGATCCAGCCATTGGTTGAAAATTGCCAATATTTCACGTCGCCGTAATCACCTTTGACCATGAATGAAAACATCAACACGACCAATAGCGGGCCAATGGCTGCTAAAAATATGGTGATCAAAGCTGGCGCGGAAAGAAGCCACCGCCGCCTCACATCGCTTCGCTTGGCTGTCTCAGCAATGTTGGATGCAGGTTTCATGTTAGTCTTTCAGAATCCGTGCCGCACCATCGGCAATGCGAATGCCAACATTTTGTCCGATCTGCAGAGGCTTCTCACCAATCACGTTTTGTTGCCGCACCACAAATGCTGTGCCATCGCTCAACTGCGTGTGAACATGAGTGTCTGTGCCTAGGAAAACGATATTCTTGATGGTTGCTGCTAATTGATTCTTCCCAAGCTTTTCGCTGATGAAAGCATGTTCAGGGCGGATGGCGATGGTAGCAGGTTGCGGAAGCTCAAAACCTACCGGACATTCAACAGTTAGGCTGGTGCCATCAGGCAAGTTAGCACTGGCAAACCCCTTGGCTTTCTTTTCAACCTTGCAGACAATGAAATTCGATTCACCAATGAAGCTGGCCACAAACCGATCTGCCGGGCGGTCGTAAATTTCACGTGGATTGCCGATTTGCAGCACATTGCCTTTACTCATCACGGCAATGCGATCAGACATTGTCAAAGCTTCTTCCTGGTCGTGCGTTACAAAGATGAAGGTGATGCCGGTTTCATTTTGCAGACGCTTCAACTCGATCTGCATTTCTTTTCTGAGTTTATAATCGAGGGCTGAAAGGGGCTCGTCGAGTAGCAATACCTTCGGCCGTGGGGCAAGCGCCCGTGCCAGTGCGACGCGTTGTTGCTGGCCACCCGAGATTTGTGACACCTTACGGTCTTTTAATTCTTCCATCTGAACGAGTTTCAACATTTCGGAAACGCGCGCGGTGATTTCTGGCTTTGGCTTACCCAGCATTTTAAGACCGAAGCCAATATTTTGGCTCACACTCATGTGCGGGAATAGGGCGTAGTTTTGAAATACCGTATTGATGGGCCGCTTATACGGGGGCAAGTTGGCAATGTTTTCGCCATATAACAGAATTTCACCTTCATTCTGAAAGTCAAACCCTGCGATCATGCGCAGTAGAGTGGTCTTGCCACAACCTGATGGTCCAAGCAGTGTGAAGAATTCATTTTCGCCTATAACAATCGAAACATTGTTCAGCGCAATGACTTTGGTATCGCCTTCGCCAAAATGCTTGCTCAGGCCTCTCACATCGACGGCTGCTGTTTGGCTTTTTACCATCGTGGTCAAGTTCTCCTAGGCTTCGTAAGTCACGCGACCACCGCAAATGGTAATGGCCGGATGCAGTTTGGATATTTCCTCGAGCGGGGTGTTTTCAATGTCGCCCGAAAGAACAACGGCATCCCCCAGAAAGCCCCTCTTCAAAATACCTTTTTTGTTTTCGGCAAACTCGGCATAGGCACCCTCGTAGGTGTAGGCTGCCAGAGTATCTAATAGATTGAACCGTTGATCGGGATCTCCGGAACCCCAGACTTTGCGTGTAGTTGCGGCTTGAATGCCAGCCAGCACGCTAATATCCGCAACTGGCCAATCAGAAGCGAAAACCACATGGGCACCTGATTCCTTGAGGGTTTTGCTAGGAAAGGAGAAAGGCCAGCGGTTCTTTCCAATGCGTGTAAGTGTTGGTTCAAGCGGAAAATTCATGACGCCCGGCGGATGCGGAGGTTGCATCGAAGCAATAACCCCAAGTTCCTTCAGGCGGGGAATGTCGGCAGGCGTAATCACTTCAATATGTTCAATACGGTGGCGACTGTCGCGTTTACCATTGGCATTTTGCGCAGCCTGATAACCATCCAGCACACTGCGCACGGCAGCATCGCCACTGCTATGCACAGCGATTTGCAGCTTGCGCCGATCAGCCTCAATTGCGGCTTCATTAAATTGTTCTTGGCTGAATAAAGGTTTGGTCCGGTGTCCCGGGTTATCAGCATAATCGTCCACCATATAAGATGTATAGGAATCGAGTACGCCATCCATGAAGAATTTTACCAATCCGGATGATAACCAATCTGAATGGTAACGCTCAGCCATCAATGAGGCTTTCTCAAGCATGTCCACTTTCATGAAATTCTTGAAGTGGAAAGGCACTTTGTTGCGGGCGAGAAGACCGCCTTCGGCTTCAATCTCTGCCAGAAGCTCGAGGTTATAAAGATTGCCGTCCATATTGTGGACAGATGTGATCCCGTGTTTTGCGCACCAATCAAGGCCGCGTTTCAATGTTGCGATGTCGGCAGAACGCTCAAGGCTACTTGGTGTTGGAGTAGGCTCACCACCCGTGGCAATTCCCAGTGATGCGCGGTGTTCGCCTGAATATTCAATAACCGGCCCGAAGGCTTCGATCTCGCGAAGCTCGCCGGTTGCCAGACCATCTGCGCCCATTACAATTTCATTACCAGGCCCAAGGGATTTGCCGTGAAGAAGTCCTACTGCCTCAAGCGCCTTGGTGTTTGCCCACATCGTGTGATGATCGGCTGAAGCCACGGCAAAGGGCCGATCGCCACACATGCGGTCAAGGTGGTGGCGGCTGAGTGGCACTCCAGCACCCATGATGGCATAATCAGCCCCAGCACCAAATAACACCTTGGCCTTTGGTTGGGTGGGGATGTAGGCTTTTACGGCTTTGTCAACCTGATCAAAACCACCTAATCCGGCAAGCGGCAAATGATGTAGTTCTGCGGCTCCCATAAAAATATGCATATGGGCTTCGATAAAACCAGGAAGCACACTGTTGCCTTGGGCCGAGATTAAGCGCGTGTTTGGGCCCCTGGTGCCCGCAATGTCTTGCTTGGAGCCAACAGCTAAAACCCGACCGTTGGTGATGGCCACAGCTTCAGCGCGCGGGGCAGCCAAATCCATTGTCAGCACTTTCGCGTCTGTGATGATCACATCTGCATACATTCAGTTTCGGCCCTTCCTAAATCCAACTGTTCATTGGAGACGATTTAAACGCCTGCATCTCGCTTAATTTTCTAAAATGCAGTTTCGTATACGTAATTGCATATTTGCTTCCGTGTCAATAGGGGTTAAGCTGTGTTTTCGTGGCAAGGAACGTGTCCAAATGAAAACAAAGAAAAAGGGGTCGCTGCGCAGATCAGCCTACGATTCATTGAAAGCGATGATCGTGATTGGCCAAATTGCGCCCGGCACTCGTATTTTAGTTGAAGAACTGGCGACTAAGTTGAATGTCAGTCGAACGCCGGTTCGCGAAGCTTTGAATCAGCTTGAGCGCGATGGCCTTGTGGTTGAGCGTCCCCGCCAAGGCTATGCCGTCAAAAATTTTGATATGAAGATGTTTCAAGAATCATTTGAAGTGCGCGAAGTGCTCGACGGCTATGCCACCGAACTCGCCACCGCACGGTTGACCGCTGCCGATAAGTTAGTCCTCAGAAATATGCTTGCTGAGTGTGAAAGGCTTGCCAACCTTCCCGTTCGCACGCAGCAAGACAAGTTTCAAGAGCTGCAGATTGGGATGGACATTCACCGCACCATTGCCACACTAAGCGACAATGAAACGCTGTGTTCCATGCTCAATAGCATCCTCGACAAATGCCAGCATTATGTTTGGATGGAACTGATTTGGCTTGATGATTGGAAAGAGGCACGCGACGAACATGCGGCTATTGTGGAAGCCATGTGTGATGGCGATGCCAAACGGGCGGGCGATTTTGCGCGCAGCCACATTCGAAGTTCGCGCAAAAACATCATGGAACTGCTGCAGGCAAAAGCCGATTTACAGAATTTTATGGCCAAGGCTTCTTAGGCTGGCGCGTTTCTCAATCATTCCCTGCTGCCGTAAGAATCTTCAGGTCTTCTGGTTTTAACGAAAGTCGCGCGCCACGTGCCAAACTCTCCAATTGGCGAACCGAGGTTGCCGAAGCAATTGGTGCAACAATTCCAAGCTGGGCGTTAATCCACGCCAAAGCAATTTCTGCAGGCGTGGCACCTGTGTGTTCGGAAACAGTATCGAGTGCGGTTAATATCTTCATACCGCGTGTGTCAAGATAAGGTCCGATGTCTTCACCGCGCTGGCTTTTGGTTAAATCAGCTTGGCTGCGATATTTGCCAGTAAGAAACCCCGATGCCAAACCAAAATAAGTGATGGCACCAAGTTCTTCCTTGATAACCAAATCCTGCACAGCGCCTTCATATTTGTTGCGTGTGTAAAGATTAAATTCATTCTGTAATGATTGGTAACGCGGCAGGTTTTTTTCTTTTGATAGTTTAAGGGCATTCGCCAATAAATTCTCATCATAATTCGATGCGCCAATCACCCGCACTTTTCCGGCTTTGATCAGTTTGTCATAAGCGCCGAGGGTTTCTTCTTCGGGCGTTTGAGCGTCGGGCCAATGAGACTGATAGAGATCGATGTAATCGGTTTGCAAGCGGCGCAGCGAATCTTCAACAGCCGTTGCAATCCACTTTGCACTCAGGTCTTTGTGGCCTTGGCCCATGTCTGAACCAACTTTTGTGGCCAGAACTATCTTATTGCGAAGCCCTCGGGCTTTCAGCCAGCGGCCGATAATTCTTTCCGATTCACTATCATTGCCCGGCACCCAGCGAGAATATGCATCGGCCGTGTCAATTGCAGTGAATCCTTCTGCCACAAAGGCATCTAGTATGGCGAATGAGGTTGACTCATCGGCGGTCCAACCAAACACATTGGTCCCTAATACAAAGGGTTCAATGTAAATGTCGGATTGTCCGAGACGGCGCTTGTTCATTAATTATCTCCTGCTGCGTTCTTAAGTGACTCGCCAAAGTTCAATTGAAACTTCATGTTCGTTTTTGTCATCTGCAAACAAAGTGCCTATAAATATGCTTTCGCGCAACCACGCATGTGGGCCATCTGCAACTTCAAATTCGGCTACGGTTCTTCCACCGTAATTTCCGTCACCATTTTTATAAACAAGTCCTGCATTCAAGATCGCAACGAGTGTGCCGTCGGTGAGTTGAATAATATAGCGCGCCGAGACATGGTACCCTCCATTCTGTCGCTGCAATGCCCAATCCGCACCACCGGGGATAACTTTGCCGTTCAAACGCGCGCCCTGCAGTGTGCCGCCGATGATTGGAAAAACCTCCCGAATGCCAGCCCCTGTGTTTCCAATGATTATAGATGGCGCAACAGCGACACGGATTGATGCGATAAATTCACAATCCGGCGTTTCGTTTCTTGAATTCAGTTTCATCAGGGTACTTTACTATATTATAATTTATAACTATAATAATTACTAACTATCTTGCAGTCAACTGAATCTAAGCCTATTAAGAACATTGTTTCGGAATTGGAAATTACCAAGGCCACGAAGCTGAAAGGAAAATTCTATGTTAGAGGCAGATGGCGAAATTCTCAAGTTTGAGCCTTGGGCAAACCCGGCTGCCAAACCCATCGTTGAGTTTGAAAATGTAAGCAAGTCATTCGGTGGTTTTGCTGCAGTTTCAGATCTATCACTTAAAATCTATGAGCGTGAATTCTTTGCGCTGCTTGGCCCATCGGGCTGTGGGAAAACCACGCTGATGCGGATGCTGGCCGGATTTGAAAAGCCGAACTCAGGGCGCATACTCTTGGATGGCGCTGATGTTGCTCCCCTTCCTCCGAACAGGCGCCCCTTCAACATGATGTTCCAGTCCTATGCTCTGTTTCCTCATCTTTCAATTTTTGATAATATAGCATTTGGTTTGCGACGCGCCGGAACTTCACGTGATGAGACGCAAAGCCGGGTTGAACAAATGCTGGGTTTGGTTCAACTGACTGGCCTTGGAAATAGAAAGCCGCATCAAATATCAGGTGGCCAGCGGCAACGTGTGGCTCTGGCGCGGTCGCTTGCAAGGCGGCCAAAATTATTGCTGTTGGATGAACCACTCGGCGCACTCGATAAAAAATTGCGTAAGGAAACTCAATTGGAACTGATCGACATTCAGCAAAAATTGGGAACCACATTTGTCATCGTCACCCATGACCAAGAAGAAGCGATGACCATGGCCAGTCGCATTGCGGTGATGAACCATGGCAAACTGGTGCAGGTGGCAACGCCGCTTGATATCTACGAAACACCGGTGTCCAAATATGTGGCGAGCTTTATTGGTGATGTGAATATGTTGAAGGGAACCGCAAAGCGTGGTTCTGCTAAAAATTACGCGTTTCAACATTCTGAATCTCACACACCCTTAACCGCAGTCTCGGAACTTCAAATTGCGGAAGGTGCTGTGTGTTGGCTTGCGGTTCGTCCAGAGAAGATCAATGTGTCGGCAAAAAAAATGAAAGACGCACCAAATGCAATTGAAGGCAGCATTCAAGATATTGCCTATCTTGGAAACATTACGACCTACCACGTCAAAACCATCGCCGGACAGATGATGACAGCCCAGGTTACCAATCGTGGACGCGATCTCGCTTTGCACTTTAATGCGGGTCAGAAGGTGTGGTTGAGTTGGGATCATTCGTCGTCAATTCTGTTGAAGGATTGACATGATGGAGACTGGAGTGAAATGAAACCTCAGCTGCGTAGACTTTTGGTCATTGCGCCACCTTATGTGTGGTTGGTGATATTTTTTCTGATCCCGTTTCTTATTGTATTTAAAGTTTCACTTTCTGACTCGGTTTTTGCGGTGCCCCCCTACGTGCCGGTTTATGTTTCAGGCCATGGTTGGGTCGGAATCAAAGAGTTTCTCTCAGGCTTCGATTTTGACAACTACATAGCCCTGATCAGCGATAATTATTATGCTTCAGCTTATCTCACCAGCTTGAAAATTGCTTCTATTGCAACACTGCTCACGCTTTTGGTCGCCTATCCACTGGCTTATGGCATGGCCAGTGCTCCGGCGAATTGGCGTGGTTTTCTGATGATGTTGATGATTATGCCGTTCTGGACGTCATTGCTTATTCGCATTTATGCGTGGATGGGCATTCTTGCAGATGCTGGTTTTCTCAATCAGTTTTTGTTATGGGTTGGAATAATACATCAACCGCTGATCATCATGAATACACCAACTGCGGTTTATATAGGCATTGTCTATGCCTACTTGCCCTTCATGGTTTTGCCGATTTATGCAGTGCTTGAGAAATCCGATGTTTCGTTGATCGAGGCTGCCACGGATCTTGGGTGTTCGAAATTGAGTGCATTTTGGTTGATTACGTTCCCGCTTTCTTTGCGCGGTATCATCTCTGGCTGCTTCTTGGTTTTCATTCCAGTGATTGGCGAATTTGTTATTCCCAGCCTGTTGGGCGGTTCCAAAACCTTGATGATTGGCCGTGTGCTTTGGGATGAATTTTTCTCGGTCAAGGATTGGCCTGCCGCTTCAGCCGTTGCGGTTGTGCTCCTCGGCCTGTTGCTGGTGCCCATTGCCTTGTTCCTGTGGTTTCAAAAGGATGAGAGGCAAACATGAGATTCAGTTGGTTTAACGCAACGTCGATCGTTCTTGGCTTTACATTTCTGTATTTGCCGATGCTTATCTTGATCGTCTTTAGCTTCAACGCCTCAAATCTGGTTACCGTTTGGGCTGGCTTCTCGACCAAATGGTACGTGGCCCTGTATCACAATCAGCCCTATTGGACTGGCGCATGGGTTACCTTGCGCGTGGCCTTTGCATCATCAATACTTGCCGTGGTCTTTGGAACCATGGCCGCGTTTGCAGCTGTGCGCTATCGTCGGTTCCGCGGCCGCGCTTTGTTTATGGGCATGAATTTTGCTCCGCTCATTATGCCCGAAGTGATTTCAGCACTGTCGCTATTGTTGCTGTTTATTGCAATTGGAATGGATCGGGGCATGATAACTATCATCATTGCTCACGCAACTTTTTCAATGTGCTTTGTTGCGGTTGTTGTTTCTGCAAAATTAGCGACATTCGATATTTCGCTGGAAGAGGCGGCCCTTGATTTGGGCTCGTCTCCATTTGGAGCCTTCATGCGGGTAACCCTTCCTAATATTGCGCCTGCTGTTGTTTCCGGGTGGCTTTTGGCAATCACCTTGTCGCTTGACAATTTGGTCACATCATCTTTCACAACCGGACCAACCGCCTCAACGCTCCCCATGCAAGTCTATTCACAACTTCGTGTTGGTCTTAGTCCACAAATCAATGCGCTCTCATCCATTGTGATTTTCACTGTGTTGATTGGCACCATTATTGCGTCACTGATAGCTAAGCGTCAAAGCGTATCACGAGTTTAACTACGTCTCATAGTTTTACCATAAAAAACGGCTGGTGAAAAGTTTCACCAGCCGCAAGTTTTACGCATTGATACTTTGGGGAGTTAGTTTCCGGCCTTGGCACGTGCATATATTTTAATGGCTGCTTGGGCCACGTCTTGTGTGAAGGTGTCATTTGGCATGATGCTGTCGAGCCAGGCTTTGGGTGGATAAACGCCTTCATTGTTAGCAAAAACTGGATCAATCAGTTCTTTTCCAGCTGTGTTTGGTGTGGCCAGGGCCAAACCATTGGTGAAAGCTGCTGCTGAGTCACCGCGCAGCAAATAATCCATCAATGCTAAACCGTCTGCTGCGTTAGGTGCATCAACTGGAATGACCAGATGATCGGACCACAGCAAAGCGCCTTCCTTGGCATAGATGGTTTTCAAGTTCACTGGTTTCCCAGCATCGATCGCAATTTTTCCGGCGCGAAGTATGTCGTTGTTCCAGGCCATCGCAACACACAAATTACCATTGGCGAGATCATCGACGTAACGCAGATTATCGAAATATTTTGCATTACCAGCAACGGCTTTCAGGGTTTCGCCGGACATATCAAGCTCCGCCTGTGTTGGGTGGAATTGATCTGCCGCATGATTGTAGAGGAAGGCTAAGCCAGTTACTTCAAGTCCGGAATCGAGGAATGAAATGCCGCATTCTTTCAGTTTTGCTGAGGTAACGGGGTCAAAGAGCAGGCCAAGTGTGTCAAGTGGTGCATCCTTGCCCAAGATGGCGCGGACTTTATCTTCGTTGATGGCTATTGTCGTCACACCAATATCAACCGGCACTGAGTATTTTGAAGTTGGATCGAGTTTGCTCAACTTGTTTTTTAGAAAATCCGCGTCGAGATTGCCGATGTTTGGCATTTTTGAATGATCAAGTTCCGCCAAAGCTTTGGCCTGAATCAGCTGTGGTATTGTGAACCCTGCCGTGAGGACCAAATCGAAACCCGATCCGCCCGCCAACATCTTGGTTTCAGCGGCTTCCACGCTGTCATAAGGTGTAACTTCTACTGCTATGCCGGTTTCCTTGGTAAATGCGTCCAGTGCTGATTGTGGCATAAAGCCCGGCCATGAATAAACATGAACAACTTTGTCGCCAGCAAGGGCTGACCCACACAGAATGGTTGTAGCAAAGAGACCCGATATAATTTTCTTGAATGAAAACATCTCATATTCCTCCGGTTGGTTGAGCAGTTGCGAGCGCTTACAAATGCCCGCTTAACACGTTGCGTTTCATCTCTTTTCAGCTTGGATGTTTGCGCTTGATAATTATAGTAACATTCTATATCTATTATTTGCAATAACAATTTTGGTGTAACATTATGAATGTGTCTGGCGTAGTCGCGATTGTCACAGGTGCAGGGAGTGGGTTAGGTGCGGCAACAGCGCGTCACTTGGCGACGCTGGGTGCCAAGGTTGCGGTTTTGGACCGTGATGAAATCAAAGCTGGCGTAGTTGCTAAGGAGATTGATGGGTGTGCAATTGCCGTTGATGTAGGAGATGAAAGTTCAGTTGCAGGGGCGCTCAACAGGGTTCAATCCGAATTTGGTTCTGGGCCACGGGTTCTTGTAAATTGCGCTGGCATCGGCTTGGCCGCCCGCATTGTGGGGCGCGAAGGCAAACTTTCCTCTGATGTGTTTGCAACAACGATGAGGGTTAATCTCTTTGGAACTTATTTTATGATGAGCCATGGAGCGCGGGCCATGATGGAGCTACCTCCATTGGGCGCTGATGGGGAGCGGGGTGTGATCATAAACACGGCCTCTGTCGCAATTGAGGATGGTCAGCTTGGCCAAGCGGCCTATGCTGCTTCAAAGGGGGCAATTGCTGCTCTGTGTTTGCCTGCTTCGCGAGAGTTTGCGCGGTTCGGCATTCGGGTGATGACCATAGCACCTGGGCTATTTGAAACCGCGATGACGGAAACTCTCGGCGATGATGTGCGCCAAAAAATTACTTCGGAGATTCCATTTCCAAGCCGCCTTGGACACGCTCATGAATATGCACTGACAGTGGCACATATTGTTGAAAACTCGTATTTGAATGGTACTACAATTCGGTTGGACGGCGCAGTGCGTCTGCCACCACGTTAACGCTACACTGAAGGAAATTGACTTTGCTTAGAATTGAAATTGAAGGCCCCATAGCAATCTTGACGATGAACCGTCCTGAAAAGCGCAATGCCATGTGTGATGCGCTTTTGGAGGCCATCGATGGCTTTTTTCGCAAACCACCTGAGGGTGTGAAGGCAGTGATTTTGGCTGGCACCGAAGGGCATTTTTGCTCGGGGATAGATCTG
>JANPGD010000008.1:0-6096 GCA_031423845.1 Hyphomicrobiales bacterium
GGTTTTTCACATAGCACATGTTTGCCAGCATTCAGGGCCCGACGCGCTGCCTCAACATGAAATGGGTCTGATGTTGCGATGATGACAGCTTCAAGTGCAGGGTCGGCCAACATTGCATCATAGTCAGAAAAACTGCGTTGAGGTTGATAGATCGCAGCCATCCGATCCACCAGATCAGGCGCAATATCACAAATTGCATAGAGCTCTGCATTACGAGCTTTCTGGCAGGATTCGAAATGGGCAAATTGCGCAATCGGCCCGCACCCCAGTATGCCTACATTAAGTCTGCGCTCTTGTTTTTTGATCAAAATAACACCCAAAAATCCATCCGGTCACTGCTCATACATTGAGCCACCATAAACAGTTCGGAGGTGTTTGATAATCCGTCTCTCTGGTTCGAACGAAATAAAAAATCTTATAAATATAAGATCAGGCAGACGCGACCTCATCGGCTTCGAGGTTGAGCCAAGCCACTTCAGAAGGACTGAGCTTAAGCCCGAGCGCTGGCAGGGTTGAAGCGATTTCGCCGGGGCTGCGCGGACCAACCAGCGCCAGTGATGGGAAACTTTGACCCAGCACCCAGGCTGTAGCGATATTATGCGGAGACACGCCATGATCCTTGGCTAGTTTTTCTGCACGAATGCGACGCTCAGCATTGGCGGGGCTGCCAAAACAAGTTTCGGGGCTGGTGTCTGCAGGAAGGCGCGAACGCAATGCTTCAGGCAGGAAATAACCTCTGGCCTGTGATGACCAGCTGACATGCGTGATGTTGCTTTCACGAAGGTATTTCAAAGTCTCAGGCGTGTTTGATGTAACACACCCATCCCAAACCGGACGCTCCATCACTGCCAAAGAAAGATTATTGTTGAGCATGGTGAACGGCTTTAGGCCTTTGGCTGCGGCATAGGCATTGGCTTCCTTCATGCGAGCAACCGACCAGTTGGAACCACCAAAGGCACCTATACGACCTGCCTTGTTCAAACGATTGAGAGCATCAACAAATTCACCGACGGGCACGTTGGGGTTGTCACGGTGCATAATATAGATTGGCGCGAAATTTAAGCCCAGTCTTTCTAACGAAATGTTGAGCTGGGCTTCAATAGCGCGCGGCAGACAATAAGGCGTGTGGGCACCTTTAACGATTGTGACGATGTCTTTGGCCACGCCGCGATTGGCGATCCATTGGCCCAGCACTTTTTCATGGTGTCCACCGCCATAAACAAAACCAGTGTCAAAAGCATTGCCACCCGCTTCCATCCACGCATCCCAAACTAACGCGCCCGATGCAATATCATCCTTGTTGTCACAACCGATCACCAGCTGGCTGATGGGCATTGCAAGATCGGCGATTTTAATTTTTGGAATTGTGGGCAGGCCCTTTGGCAACACATTCGGTAAAACACGATTGAGCTTTTTATCTTCAGAAAAAGTTGCATAACCCAATTCGGCACGCCACTTATCCATGGTGGCATTGTTGCCAATGCTATCGGCCCAACTCATTGCCGGATAAGGTGCTTGTTTTAATCCTGCTGCGATAGCGCGACTTGCAACCTCTGCTTCAAACGAGAAAAGTTGATTTGGATTGTTGATTTCTTCGGTGCGGGTTTTGCCAGCAATAGTGACCAGAATTTTGCTGTCTGATGGCCCCTCATTGCGGCCCGGCACCCAAGGGTTTGATAGTTCAATTGCGCCTTTGTCACCGGTGATGATCGCGGTGTTGGCCATGTTGCGCGCCACTGAACAGGCAATTTCAGCTGTTAAACCATTGGCAAATGTGAGCAGCGCATAGGCCACTTCATCGACACCACTTTTGCCAACAATGCCAGCACCTTTAACTTTGATAGGTTCGGCAATTGGCAATCCCCGCGCTGCACCAGCCACCAATCTTACAAATGAAGTGGTGTAGCCACCCACATCTAAAATGCCGCCGCCGCCCAAGTTGCGATCATAGAGGCGCGAGGCGGCATTGAAGGAGGCTGAGAATCCGAATGTTGCTTTGATGTGTTGCACCGTTCCAATTTCGCCAGAGCTGATAATCTCCAACATGCGCGCAATTTGCGGATGGCAGCGATACATATAGGCTTCCATAAAAAATGTGCCACATTGCTCGGCCACTTCTGTAACGGCCACAACTTCAGCCGCATTCATGCCCGCTGGCTTTTCAACCAATACAGCTTTGCCGGCGCGCATGGCTTTGATGGCCCATTCAGCATGCCAAGGGTGTGGCGTGGAAATATAGATCGCATCGATTTCAGAATCGGCAATCAAAGCCTCATATGTAGCGTGGCGCTTTTCCAGTTTAACACCGTTGCGTTCGCCAAAAATTTTGCGGCGCTCCTCAGAGCGACTGGCAATTGCGCTGAGTACGCCAGATGAGGCTTGCGCCAATCCATCAGCAAAATTTTGCGCAATATTGCCCGGCCCTAAAATTCCCCAGCGCGTGCGCTTCATAATATTCTCCATTTTAAAATTATCTCACGCGCAAGCCTGCTGCATCAAACAGCAGAGCTTTGGTGGGATCTATACAAGCTTCAAATTTCTGGCCGGTCTTTAGGCCCCTGCCCGTCTGCGTGGCAACCGTAATCAGATCGCCATTGCCATTTCCCGCATAAACAAATGACTCGCCACCCAGATGTTCAACGAGTTCGACATTAAGTTTAAACTTCAATTTGCCTGTTGCCCCAAAATGCTGGGGCCGCAAACCAACAGTAACATTTTCACCTGCTTTAAGCTGCGAGGCCTTGGCCACAAAACCAATCTTTGCATCGCCATAACCCGGCAAAGATACTGTGACAGCGGTTTTTGAAACGCTCTGCACAACGCCCTTGATAAAATTGATTTTTGGCGAGCCAATGAAACCTGCAACAAACACATTGTCAGGGCTATCATAAACATCGAGTGGCGAACCCACTTGACTAATCAAACCATCGCGCATCACTACAATCTTATCAGCCAGCGTCATCGCCTCCACCTGATCATGGGTTACATAGATCACCGTGGCCGCCAATGATTTATGCAGCCGCGCCAATTCAATCCGCATGTGAACGCGCAACTCTGCATCAAGATTAGACAATGGCTCATCAAACAGAAAAACTTCTGGGTGACGCACAATGGCCCGCCCAATGGCCACGCGTTGGCGCTGGCCGCCAGAAAGCTCTCCGGGTCGCCGCTCCATCAATGCACCAAGCTCTAAGGTGCGGGCGGCATCATCCACTTGTTTGGTAATTTCAGCTTTCGGCACACCCGCAAAGCGCAATGCAAAACCCATATTCTCTCGCACACTCATATGTGGATAAAGCGCATAGGATTGGAACACCATGGCAATGCCACGCTTTGATGGGTCCACATCATTCATGCGCTGGCCACCGATTTCAAGATCGCCGGCAGATATTTCTTCAAGGCCAGCAATCATCCGCAGCAATGTGGATTTGCCACAGCCCGATGGACCAACGAATACGACAAATTCTTTGGGCTCAATATCAAGGCTAACACCCTTGATCACTTCGAGGGCGGAATATGATTTGCGCAGGTTGCGTAGTTTAAGGCCGCTCATTTTAATGATCCTAAAAGGCCTTGCACGAACTGTTTCTGCAAGACAAAAAAGATGAAGAGTGTGGGAAGAGTAGCCAGCGTAGTGGCGACCATCACCACCCCGTAATCTGGTACATATGCTGAAAGTAGCGAGGCAACAGCCAGCGTAAGAGTTTTGGTTTCATTGGTTTGCAAGACAATAAGCGGCCACAAATAGTTGTTCCAATTTGCCATGAAGATAATGATGGTGGCGGCAGCATAAGTGGATCGCATCACCGGCACATAGATATAGAAGAAAATCTGCCATTCATTTAGACCGTCGACCCGGGCTGCGTCACGCAGTTCGGTGGGGAATGATTTTGTGGCTTGGCGGAAATAGAAAATCATAAATATCGAGGCAATTGTCGGAATAATAAGTGCTGTGTGTGTGTTGATGAGATGCAACTTCGCCATGATGACGAAAAGTGGAATCATCAGAGCTGCAAAAGGAATGCTAAGCATGGCCAAGAGGCCTGCGAATATGCGGTCACTTAATTTGGAGCGGAAAATCTCAAAGGCGTAGCCAGAAAGAGATGCGACGACCAAAGTCAGAGCCGTGGCAATAACTGCGATTTTCGAGGAGTTCCAAAACAAAATCGGCAAATCAACTTGCTGTATGAGTTTGGAGAAGTTGGCGAAAAGAGCCCCTCCAGCGCTGGCTTTTCCTCTGAGGATATCGGACGAAGTATTGGTTGCGCCAACCATTAGCCAGAAGAATGGAAAAACCGAAATGAAAGCTGCAATGCTGAGTAAGGCATAGACAAAGCCTCGCTGGACGTAACGCAGTGTCATGTGCGCCGCCGTTCTCTTGCGAAGAGAAACTGCAAGAAGCTGAGGATCATGACCAGTACCACGATGACATAGGACACGGTGGCCGCATAGCCGAAGCTCGGCATGAATTTGAAGGAGAGCTGATAGATATAAAGCGAAAGTGTCAGTGTTGCGTTCGCCGGACCACCCAAGGTGATGGTATTGACCTCGTCAAAGAGCTGAAGCGTGCCAATCGTTGATGTGACGGTCGTGAACAGGATGACCGGTTTCAATGCGGGCAAGGTGATTTTTGTAAATCGCGCCCAAGATGGAATGCCGTCGATGCGTGCTGCTTCATAGATCGATGGATCAATGTTTTGCAGCGCCGCCAGAAAGAAAATCATGTTGTAACCGGTCCAGCGCCATGTGATGGCGAGGATGATCAAAATCTTCGCCCAGAATGTGTCGGTAAGCCATGGGATCGGCTGATCCATAATGTGCAGGGCTTCAAGAAAGCGGTTGACCACGCCGTCGACCGCGAACATTGACTTGAACAGGACGGAATAAGCGACGAGCGAGGTGATGCAGGGCAAAAAGATCGCGGTACGAATTATCGCGCGACCTTTCAGGGTTGGGTCATTCAGCGCTACAGCCAGCAGCATAGCCAGCGCAATCATGATCGGCACTTGCACGACGAGCAGAGTCAGCGTGTTGAGAAGCGCATGCTGAAACACGGCATCTTGCGTCAAGCGCCACATATTGGCGAAGCCGCCGAAGGAAAAGTTCATGCCTTTGCCGACCTGCAAGCTCATCCACAGGGACGACAAGATCGGATAGACCATGAAAAAGGCAAGCAGCGTCAAAGCTGGGCCCGTGAAAAGCCAACTTGTGAGCGTGGTTTTGTTTGGAGCCTGCGCCATCACGTGAACTCAAAAAGGGTGGGGCCACGCGGCTTTCACCGCGCAGCCCCTGGGAGGATCACTGCATTTGCTGAGTCAACTGCGCATCAATGGCAGCGATAGCATCATCGACTGAACCGCCCTTGGCAAGACCAGAAATTTGAGCAGCAACTGCCGCATCAGCTTCATTGGTGAAGGTGCCAAAATTGACAGGCGGAATCTGAGCAAGCCAATTGCTGAAATTCAACCAAACTGGTTCTCCACCAAAAAAGGCGTCACTGGCTTTAAACGCATCACCTTCACGTGCTGGTAGGAAGGTGCCAAATGCGCCCTGGCCAACCAGGATCTTTTGGTAGAAGTCTTCGTCCTTGCCCCACACTTGGGCGAGGAAATCAATCGCAGTGGCTTTGTTTTTAGCTGAAGATAATACATACCAGCTAGAACCGCCAAGGTTGGAGGCATTGGCAGCGCCTTTCACACCGTCGATGCGAGGTGTTGCGGCCACGGCCCATTTTCCAGATTGGTCAGCACTGGTCTTAATAGTACCAACGATCCAAACACCAGTAACGGTAGCGGCGATTTCGCCTGAGGTGAAGCCACCAGTATATTCAGCCCAGCCAGAGATTGGCTTGTAGATGCCCGATTGTAAAAGCTTGGCATATTCTGTTAGCGCGGCTTTGAAGGTTGGGCTGGTGATGTCAGATTTGCCATCTGGTGTGAAAAACCATCCACCAATGGATTGCAGCATGATGCGAAATATACCGTCGTCATTCAGGTCAAGATCCAGCATCTTGTGGCCGGTTTTGGCTTCAACGGCCTTACCGATTTCAATCAATTTATCCCAAGTGATGTTGTTCAGATCTTCGGCTTTGTAGCC
>JANPGD010000009.1:0-8963 GCA_031423845.1 Hyphomicrobiales bacterium
TCAGCGATCTGGCGGGTGAGGCGTATGTCGACCGCTTATCTTGCGAGATGCGCGAGATTGTGATGAATGTTTGCAACAACAATAGTATCAATCTCTATGCCCGCTTCCGATCAGAGCGCGAAGATTGGGTACAGGCTATGGTACTAGCTCGCATCGGCTTTGCTTTCATGCCGGAATGTTCCGTGACACTGCCTGAACTGCTGCAACGTCCGTTGATCGAACCCGAGGTGACGCGCAAGATTTCGCTAGTGAGTGTTCCTGGCCGTCAATACAGCCCAGCGACGGCGGCCATGGTGCGTGCTGCCCAAACCTTCAATTGGCCTGGTTAGTGACATAGGTTCAATTTTTTTGCTTGGAAAAAGTAGTTTAAAAACAGTGGCACAACCAGTCCTTGAGAGGGGGCGATGTTCAAGCCCGGTTGCACCACTGCTGTATTCATCCAGCTTGAGATGAAATTCAAATATCTGTGCAGGTGTTAATGCTGCAGCTGTCGATGGCGATTTGGCCTTTCACGGGCCACGCTTGGTTTTTGTAAGCTACTGTGATGTTGGCTTTTTGAGTTTGAACAGGTTGATCGGCGAAAGCGCCTGCTGATAAAAACGCTACGGTGAGAATGACGACGCTGATTAAGGTTTTCATTTTGCTCACTCCCTGTGAGGTTATGCGTTGAACTTGAAAACACATTGCGCCAGCGAATAGGAATGAGACCTGAATGGGACGTTCATATTCGGTTTAGATTCGCTGAGTTTGCTCGCGAGGAGCAGGCTGCGAATGGCGCACTGTTGTGTTGTGGTGATATAACGGCACAGCGCCCAAATGGTTCCCAAAGAAAAACCCCGGTGGGAGAACCGGGGTTTTTGAAGTGGCTAGCGGAGACTTGCAGGGGACCGTTAGCTTGGGAAAAGGGTGGAACCGGCTTGAAGTGAAAATCTAGGCTGAGGGGCGGGGTTGCGTAAGATGTTCAAGTTCACCCCGGTTCCGACAAGCCTTTCTGGTGGGGGCGATACCAGAGAGGCCTATTTGTTATGAATTTGCAGGGGTGTCCGAGCAGTCTTCAACGGCGCATTGTTCAACAACCAGCGGGCCAGAAGTGCGGGCCACATCGTTCATTTCGATGGCGACTTTGTTGGGTGCTGAAAAGTTTGCCGATACGCCTGCGATGGCTGTTGCTGCGGTGGCTACGATTGCGATGGCGATTAAAGTTGTGCGGATCATTTTATTTAGTCTCCCGTCTGTGTTTCGATCTTGAACAGAGATTAGCGGAGGGAAGTGGAACCCAACCTGAATGGGCTGTTCATCTGCCGTTTATCTTGCCGTCCTGGTTGGATGTATTTTTAACGGCGGATTGTGATAAAAGTTCCTTTGAATTTGGCCGGAATTAGGGACTTGTTGTGAATGACCAATGATTTGAACTGGATGAGTGCCACAAAGTTGGCCAAACTTTACGCCAAGGGTAAAGCCTCGCCGGTGGATGCGGCAAAAGCCTGTTTGGCGCAGATTTCACGGCACGACCGCGCTTTGAACGCCATGTGCTTAGTTGATGAAAAGGCTACATTAAAACAGGCCCGCGAGAGTGAAAAGCGTTGGAAAAAGGGTGAGGCACTTGGTCCACTGGATGGCGTTCCAGCCCTGATCAAAGATATTCTGCTGGTTAAAGGCTGGCCCACTTTGCGCGGTTCTAAAACTGTCGATCCGACCCAAAAATGGGTGAATGATGCGCCAAGTGTGGCGAGATTGCGCGAAGCTGGTGCCGTATTTTTGGGAATGACTACCACACCTGAGTTTGGCTGGAAGGGGGTTACCGACTCAGCGCTCACCGGAGTTACGCGCAATCCATGGGATTTAACCAAGACACCTGGGGGCTCCTCTGGTGGCTCGGCTGCGGCCTTGGCGGCGGGTTATGGACCGTTGGCAATGGGCACTGACGGCGGCGGCAGCATTCGCATTCCGGCAGGGTTCACATGCACGTTTGGCTTGAAGCCTTCCTTTGGGCGAGTGCCGGCTTGGCCGCTATCGCCATTCGGCACCGTGGCCCATATCGGCCCGATGACGCGCAGTGTTGAAGATGCTGCCCTTATGATGAACGAGCTGACCAAGCCTGACTCGCGTGATTGGCTGAGCTTGCCTTATGATAAAGTGGACTACACAGCAAAGCTTGGCAAAGGCGTGAAGGGTATGAAAATCGCCTTCTCACCCACTCTGGGATATGTTGATGTAGACCCCGAGGTAGCCAAGCTGGTGCGGGATGCAGTCAATACGCTCAAAGAATTGGGTGCTAAAGTTACCGAGATCGATCCGGGCTTTGGCGACCCTGCAGTGATATTCAGAATATTGTGGTGGAGTGGGGCGAGGGCGGCCTTGGGCGGCTTACCGCCAGAGAAATTGGCTTTGCTGGAACCAGCCTTGGCTGATGTGATTGAGCAATCAAATTCGATCACCGTCGATGAGATGTTGGAAGCCGCCAAATTGCGTGGTGCGCTCGGCAGTCAGATGCGACAGTTCATGGAGCCTTACGATGCATTAATCACGCCCACATTGCCCATCCCCGCATTTGAAGCGGGCAAACTGCAACCGGCTGATCCAGACGCTAAAGGCAAATGGGTGAATTGGACGCCCTTCACCTATCCTTTTAACCTCACCCAGCAGCCCGCCGCCAGTGTGCCTTGCGGGTTTACGAAAGCGGGCCTGCCTGTCGGATTGCATGTGGTGGGCCGCATGTTTGAAGATGGGCGCGTGCTGCGCATTTGTGCGACTTATGAGGATGCTGTGGAGTTTAAGAAAGCCAAGCCTGCGGGCTTCTTTTAAAGGTGCCGTAATTTGTTGATGAGTGAGCGCAAACACTCTGGCCAAATGGTACCGTCGTGCTAAGTGAGGCGGGTCACAACGCGACCACAATCGTGGCGCGGCTAGAGCAAAGGAGCAGCAGATGACGAAGAGAATTTTATTAGCAGCATTGGTTTTAGTTAGCATGACAGGATTGGCTGAAGCCCATCCCGGCCATGGTTCACTTGGTTTTGTGCCCGGCTTTCTGCATCCATTTTCGGGTTTTGATCACATTGTAGCGATGGTTTCAGTTGGTTTTTTTGCGGCCACACTGGGTGGCAAGGCGCGTTATGCAGTGCCAGCAACATTCGTTGCCATGATGGCTGCGGGTGGTGCTTGGGGCATGGCGGCAATGCCGCTGCCATTTGTTGAAATTGGTATTATGACTTCGGTTGTCGTGTTGGCGGGTGTAGCTGTGCTGCGCTGGAATGCTTCACTTTATGCCGCCATGGCGCTGTGTGGTTTCTTTGCGGTGTTTCACGGTTACGCCCATGGCATGGAAATGCCTACGGACGCTGCGGGCCTCACTTATGCACTTGGCTTTATGGCTGCGACTGCTGCACTGCATGGTGCTGGCCTTGTCATTGGTTCGTTGATGGCTCGTAAGGCTGTGCCACAAGCCTAATGTCTTCGCCCAGCATCGCTGATGTAGTCGTCATCGGTGCTGGGGCCGCAGGCCTTATGGCTGCGATGACGGCGGGCCAGCGCGGTTTGCACGTTGTTCTGCTCGATCACAATAATATCGCTGGAGCTAAGATTCTAATCTCCGGTGGCGGGCGCTGCAATTTTACTAATATTGGCACAACCCCCGCCAACTTCATTTCGCAAAACCCGCATTTCGCACGTTCAGCTTTAAGCCGTTATACGCCTGCCGATTTTATGGCGCTCATCGCCAAGCACGGCATTGCATGGCACGAAAAAACTTTAGGGCAATTGTTCTGCGATGGTTCGGCCAAACAGATTGTGAAAATGCTGCTGGATGAATGTGCGGCAGCGGGTGTGCAAATTGTTCTCAACGCAAAAATTTCCGATGTGCGCAAATCGGATCGCTTTGTGGTGGAGACATCGCAAGGCAAATTTGAAAGTGCTTCAGTGGTGCTGGCCACGGGCGGCCTCTCGAGTCCGAAAATGGGGGCCACAGGATTTTCGTTGGAAGTGGCCAAGAAATTTGGCTTGCGCTTGGTGCAACACAAGCCGGGCCTTGTGCCGCTTCGTGCCCCTGTTGATGAGTTGCAATTTTACACCGATCTTTCAGGCGTCTCGCTGCCCGCAATTACTTATGCCGGTAAAGTAAAATTTGCCGAGAATATTCTGTTCACACATCGCGGCCTTTCTGGCCCTGCTATTTTGCAAGCTTCATCCTATTTAGAAACAGGTGAACCCCTGCGGATCGACATGGTGCCCACCATTGATGTGGCGCAGCATTTGAAGCAGCGCAAACACACACGGCCTAAGGCAGAACTAAAAACCATCCTCAATGAATTGGTGCCACAGCGCTTGGCGCAAGCTTTGGCCGCTGATGTGACAATGGAAAAATTTTCGAGTGATGCGATTGTGCAGTTGGCCGAACGCCTGAAAAATTGGACCATCATCCCCGCCGGAACCGAAGGCTATGCAAAGGCCGAAGTGATGGTGGGCGGGGTTGCCACCGATGATCTCTCGTCCAAAACCATGGAAGCCAACAAGGTCAAAGGCCTTTATGTGATTGGTGAAGCTGTGGACGTAACCGGTTGGCTAGGCGGCTATAATTTCCAGTGGGCGTGGGCCAGCGGGGTGGCGGCGGGGATTGGTTTGCATAGACCTTGATATATGCCAAAAACGGCATATACTATGGTATCTATCATGGAGGTTTTATCATGAGCCAAGTCGCAAAATTATTTACCAATGGCCGAAGCCAAGCGGTGCGTTTGCCTGCTGCCTTTCGATTTGCTGAGAAAGAAGTTTTCATTCGCCAAGATGCCGAAACCGGAGACGTAATTTTATCGCGCCGCCCAGCATCGTGGGATGGATTTTTTGAGGCGCTCAAAGGTGCCAATGTGCCGGATGATTTTTTGAATGCGAAAGAGCGCAGCCAAGCCCCTGAAACGCGTGATCCATTTGAAGGCTACAGCGAGTGAGCCTCTACATGCTCGATACGAACACTGTGAGCCATTTTCTGCGCCGCCAACCAAAAATAACGAAGCGCTTGCTTGCTGTGCCCATGTCCTCACTTTGTATTTCAGCAATAGCTGAAGGTGAATTGCTTTTTGGTTTAGCGCGGCGTCCTGAAGCAAAGCAACTTCGCATCGCTGTGAATGAGTTTCTGCTCCGCGTGGAAACTTTGCCTTGGGATAGTATTGCCGCGCAACATTATGGAAACTTGCGCGCCAATTTGGAAAAGCGAGGGAAGACTCTATCGCCCAACGACATGTTGATCGCCAGCCACGCACTGAGTGTTGAAGCGATGCTGGTGACTGCTGATAAGGCATTTAAGCAGGCGAAAGGCTTGGTGGTTGAAGATTGGACGGTGTGAAGTGCTGCTGATCTGTGGTTGATAGAATGCACTGTCACAGTAGTCCATCGATAGAAAGCACTTTCCATCCAATTTAGTAACCTACTCTTTTGGCCAACCTAATTTCTCCAGCTTATCAGCTTCCTTTTGTAATTTCATAACCCACTTTTGTGAAGATGCAATCAGATCGGTTCTAACTTTGCTTTGGCTCACTTTGCTAAGCGCCGTCATGTGTTTTTCACCCCGATCTATCATTTTCTTAGTCAAATTAAAAAGTGATTGGTAGTGTTTCTGGTCCTGATTGTCGACTTTCTTGGTGGCCATATTTTTCTCTTTTTTGTTACTAATTGTGCTTACATTGCACCAATTCAAATTGCCAAACTACTGTAGACTAGTCTTAGAAATCCCTCACCCCATCGCCTGATCCAGATCCGCAATAATATCGCTCACATCTTCAATGCCAATCGACAGGCGCACCACGTTGGGGGAGGCTCCGGCGGCTTTCAATTGCTCTGGCGAAAGTTGGCGATGTGTTGTGGAGGCGGAGTGGATGATGAGCGATCTTGTGTCGCCTAAATTCGCCACGTGGCTGAACAGCTTCACGTGGTCTACCAGCTTCACGCAGCCGTCATAGCCGCTCTTCAATGCAAACGTGAACAATGCGCCTGCACCTTTAGGGCAGATTTTTGCGACGCGTTTGAAGTAGGGCGATGATTTCAATCCGGCATAGGTCACATATTCCACGCGCGGGTCTTTCTCCAGCCACTCAGCCACTTTGATGGCGTTTTCAACATGGCGCTCCATGCGCAGGCTGAGGGTTTCAATGCCCATCAATGTGTAATGCGCACCTTGCGGGTTCATGGTCATACCGAGGTCACGAAGGCCAATGGCGATGGAATGGAAGGTGAAGGCCATGGCGCCCAAGGTAGGGTAAAACACCAAGCCGTGATAAGCGGGCTCGGGTTCCGACAGTGATGGGAACTTGCCGGATTTGGCCCAATCAAATTTGCCTGAGTCCACCACGCAGCCACCCGTCACTGTGCCATTGCCTGTGAGATATTTCGTAGTAGAGTGCACTATGATTGTGGCGCCATGTTCGAAGGGTCTGCACAGATAAGGTGTTGCCGAAGTGTTATCGACGATCAATGGAATTTGCGCTGCGTCAGAAATTTTCGAGATGGCATCCAAATCTGTAATGTAGCCGCCGGGGTTGGCGATGGATTCGCAGAACACCGCGCGCGTGTTGTCATCAATGGCTGCTTTAACAGCATCGAGATCATCGAAATCGACAAACTTGGCAGACCAGCCGAAGCGCTTAATGGTTTGGCTGAATTGCGTTATTGTGCCGCCATAAAGCCGCGTGGAGGCAACCACATTTTTGCCAGGTCCCATGAGCGGAAAAAGCGCCATGATTTGCGCGGCATGACCGGAGGAACAGCAAATGGCTCCACTGCCGCCTTCTAATGCACAAATGCGATTGGCCAGTGCCGACACTGTGGGATTGGTGAGACGCGAATAAATATAGCCCACTTCTTGCAGGTTAAACAGTTTCGCCGCGTGCTCACTGTCGCGGAACACATAAGCCGTTGTCTGATAAATAGGCACTTGCCGCGCACCCGTTGCGGTGTCGGGTGCTGTGCCCGCGTGAATTTGCAAAGTATCAAACCCCAGTTTGCGTTCGGTGGTCATCGCTTCTGTCTCCCATTGTTTCGGGAAAGCTTATGGGAAGAAATGGAGAAGGGCAACGGGTTGCCTTATGCTGAAATGAGTTGGCAGCGGTTCACTTTATTTTCTTGCAAAAATGTGTTCAAATGAAATGGTCTTTTACGACCATGGAGATTTGCGATGCTTTGGAAAAGCTACGGCGTATCTGCGCTCACTGTGTTCTTTCTATCGGTCTCAGCTCAAGCTGGGGAGCTTGATGTATTGAAAGGAAAATATGCTTTCAATTGGCGCGCAGATCCCGCGCTCACCAAATGTACGAAAATTGCTGGGCCATTGTTCAGTGAAATAAAATCAAAACGTTTTCACTGTGATCTCAAGCCTAAATCAAATACCTCCACCGATGTGCCCGCCCGCACCTGTAGTGAAGGTGAAAATGGCAAGGAATATTTAATATTCGATTCCAAGCGCGCTTGCGAAAATGAGCGCGAGACACAAGCGTCAAATGAGTAAAATCATTCGGCATTATGTATCAAACGCACCAAGATTTGTGAACTCTAAAATGTTATCTTTCCTCTATGGGAAAACCACTTGGCGTTTCGATGTTAGAAAAGAAGCGCGACAAAATTAGAGATACCATAGCGGCCTATGAAGTCCGACTTAATCAAGCACAAGCCGATCTTGCTCATGTGAATGCGGCGTTGCGTTTGTTTGAAGCCAGTGGTGAGCCGGAAGAATTCCCACCTTATGTGGATTTGAACCGCGTGTTCCAACGCGGGGAGACAACTCAATTCTGTTTAAACACATTGCGAGACGAAGGTCCGTTAGATACGCGCCAACTCACCTTGCGTTTGATGAACAAAAAGGGCCTTGATGTTGCAGACAAGGTTCTATGCCAAACCATTGCTTTGCGCGTGGTTCAAACCTTGCGTGTGAGAGCAAAGCGCCGATTGATTGATGGCAGTGAGCGCCGCAAGGGTGTTTGTGTTTGGAAACTTATGCAGCCTTGTGGCGCTGCCAATATCCTGAGAAGTCCACAGAAGGTTTGCGAACCATAGCAAGGTGAGCAACGCGGTTCACTTGTTCGCCGTTTGGAGTGCGGCGGTGATCTTCGCGCCACGCCATTTCTTGCGAGTAGCGCAACAAATAAGGCCCTGCAATATGATGGTGAATGCCAACCTCAGCACGGCGTAAACGAGAGAAAAAGCTTTCAGCCATATTTGTGCAAGCGCCATCTAGGCTATAAGCATCTTGATGATTGATACGCTTCATTTCATAGCGGGCATGAAGTTCATCATAAGCGGTTGACTCATCCGCTTGAATGATTGTGCCTTTGGCAACACGCGATTGAATAAAGTTTAAGGCTTGTGCTTCTGTCTTAAACACAGATGGCAATGTGTTGCCGTCACGTTCACGAACGATCACCACGACTTCGCGCTTGCCAGATTTATTCTGCCACTTGCGGCGATCCTTACGGTCTGTCCTGAGATTTGCTGGCTTCACATAGCCGCCAAAATAAGCACCATCTATCGCAACTTCACGGCCTTCGCCGCCCATATGACGGCCTTTCAATTCTTCGCTCATGGCTTCGCGCATTTTGTGGCCCAACACAAAAGCCGTTTTATAAGACAGGCCAAGGTCACGGCTCATGGCCAACATGGATTTGCCCTTTACCTCATTGCAGAAAATGGCAATCGCGGCGAGATAAGAGCGCAAGGGCATTTTGTGTGAGGCAAACAATGTGCCGGACGTGACGGTGAAATCTTTCTGACAAGCCTTGCAGCGAAAGCGGAGCGAACCATTCGCCCTACGGCATTCATAGGCATCCAAGCCACCACAATGAGGGCAAACCGCTTGGCCTTCCGTCTCAGTCCAACGCACTTTGCGAAACAGTGTTTCGGCTTCCAAATCAGTCAAGCGGAATATCTGAGAGAGACTCAGGCTTTTGGCGGAACGTGAAAGTAAAAAGTGTTGAGACATATCGTTT
>JANPGD010000010.1:0-18758 GCA_031423845.1 Hyphomicrobiales bacterium
TTTGAAAACACGAGGCCGCTAACTAGTTTTTGCGTCTTCATATCGATCTTAATCAAACTAATTTGCCCAAATTCACAGGTGAAAACCATGAATGAAAAATCCGCTGAATAGTCAGCATGATTAATCCCCTTGCATATCGGCGTCTTAATAGTGGACTTTAGAGCCATTGTCTGCGGATCACGAAAATCCAATTGCTCATAAGCTTCGGCAACAATAATCGCCGACGAACCATCAGGCGTGAAATAGACATTATAAGGATCAGTGACAGGTATATTTTTGCCGGACTTGCTAGTGACAGGGTCGATAGGCGTCATGCTGCCATCGGTAGTTTGATTAGCCGTATTGGCCACCCACAAGGTTTTTAAATCCCATGAGGGAATGATGTGTTGTGGGCCTTTGCCAACGCGAAACGTATCGATCACTTTGTGTGTCGCCGGGTCAATAACGCTCACAGTATTGGACGAGTGATTGGGAACATAGACGCGGCGCAAGGCAGGGGCAACCACTGGGCTCAACTTGTCGCTGCCAATTTCACTGTAAATATTCACAATTGGTTTATCGCAGTCAGTTGTGCAGGCCTGCACTGATACGCTGGAAACACACAGGAATAGGAACCCTGCCAATGTAGATACAAAGCGGTTAGACACGTTGTGAACCCTTGGACAATTATTTTTTAGCGATGAACTTCGCCACAGCGGTTACCGTGCCATCCACAATAAGGTCAACACCCATTTGGCCAAGCTCAGCTGATGCGTGTTTTGGGTCACCACCATAAACACCAACTGCAGAACTCAGCTGCGGCCCGTTGATAATGCGATCTTCCCTCACCATTTGGGGTGCCACAGCCAATTGTAAGGATGTATCAGCCAAGGCCGCATGGGTGCCGATTTCAGCTTTTGGAATGCCTCTGGCAATTAATAAGTCCACATAGTCCTCTTGTGAAAGCGTGTAATATTCAAGGGCCGCATAGGCCCATGCCCCCTGCCCACTCCATTGCTTGTTTAATTTTCCTGCAACCAAACTTTCATCCATTTGATAACTGCCATGATCACCAATGAAGACGATATTTTTAAAACCAGCATGTTTCATGCTTTTGGCAGCATACTCGAGCACTTGATCAAAAACTGCACGGGGAATGGTTATCGTACCCGGAAATTTCATGTGGGCTGTTGGCGGATCAATGCTGCCTTCCGGCACATATGAGACGACGGGGGCCACAATGGTGTGACCCAGTTTTTCAGCAATTTTACCTGCTAAAATTTTGACCCGTAAATTATGCTTGCCAAGCGCTATGGCAGGACCATTTTGTTCGGTGCCACCAATTGGAATAATCACAGTGGTTGAACCAGCGGCAACCGCGTCGCGCAATTCAGTCCACGTTAAATCTTCTAGAAAAACCGAGGCGTTTGCCGTCCCAGTGGTCAAAAAACCTAACAATGCCCAAACATGAAGTGTTTTCAGATGGGGCATGGCTCCTCGCTTTAATTGGAAGACACTTGGGTGATTTGTGTTTCTACAATTCGTGCGTCTTCATAGCCTGAAGAAATGGCGGTTTGCAATGCGGCTTGTGCATCTGCTTCATTGTCGAGTGGTCCCATTTGCACACGGTAAAGCGGCCCATTGGCACCCACTGCTTTGATGATTTGAGTTGGTCCAAAACTCGATAAATTCTCATAAGCACTTTTAGCATTGTCAAAATTATGGAAGATGGCTACGCGCACGACATAGCCAGCCGTTGCAACAGGCATATCCGGTGCAACATAATCTGCTTGTTGAATTCCGTCATCAACAATCTTGTTGGGTTTAGGTGCGGCGGCAGCAACTTGAATATTGCTATCACTTCCCATCGATGCAATCTGCTGCAGGGAGGCTCCATTGTTCATGGCATCATTCATCGCCATCATGTGGGCATTGCTGTCGCGCAGGGGTGCGGGTCCAATCAAGCGCACACGCACACGTGCAATACCCTTTTTACGATAACCCAAAACATCCGCGGCCCGTTTTGATAAATCCATCACGCGCGTGTCCACAAATGGTCCGCGATCATTCACCCGAACGACCACCTGTTTGCCATTTTCCAAATTTGTGACCATCGCATAACTTGGCAGTGGCATGGTTGGATGCGCCGCCGTTAATGTTTCCATATCAAACCATTCACCATTTGAAGTTTTACGACGATGAAAGGCTTCCCCATACCAAGAGGCAAGGCCAGATTTATCATAACCTGGTTGTTCGTGTGGCGTGTATGTGCGGCCAGCAACTTGATAAGCATTGCCTATATGATATTTGCCGCCGCCAAATGGGATAGGCCCACGCTTTTTATAATAGGGGCTTCCATTGCCTGCGAATGGATCGAGTTTTGCTGATTTGAAGCCGTGGTTTGATTTTGAATCATGGTGGCTGCAACCCGCTAAAAACAAAGCACCGGCCACCAACAATAACTTTCCAATCGAAACTCTACGCATAACAAACTCCCGTGGTAAAAATACCAGCCCAGAGTTATTTGCAGCGATTGCGTAAAATTTGAGTCAAATTAGTTGGTTAGCGAACCCTTAACTTCAAGGCTTAGGGGCGATAGTAGCAGTAGTCCCTGCAGGCGTTGTAAGCCGCGTTAGGTTCTGCGTGGCCATAGCAATGCCCTTGGCGGCCGCTTGATTATAATAGTCTTTGGCTTTGGCTAAGTCTTTGGCTGTGCCCCAACCCATTTCATACATGCCACCCAAATTGTTCATCGCCCAACCGTCGCCATCTTTAGCGCCGCGCTCAAATAACTTAAATGCATCATCCAGATTGCGTTCAACGCCCGCGCCTTTGAGATACATCACACCAAGATTTGTCTCTGCTACCGCTAGATTTTGCGCTGCAGCTTTTTGGTAAAATTCCACCGCTAATTTTTCATCCTTGGCAATGCCATCCCCATTTTGCAGCATCAAACCCAATAAATTTTGCGACGCTGCGTGATTTAACTTTGCTGCGGCTTGCAACAGTTTGATCGCTGTCGGTTTATCTGAACTAAGACCCGGCGCACCTTTGATCACCAGTTTAGCAAGGCGAAATTGTGCCTCAAGATTTCCGACTAGAGCGGCCTCGCGGTACCATTTTGCAGCCCGCACTGGATCAATTTTAGTGTCTTGGCCAGATTCATATGCTTCACCCACAGCCATTTTGGCATCTGGATCACCCGCTTTTGCCAATTGCATTTTTTTGGCAAAAGGCAAATTGGCTAATGCTGCATCTACTGCAAAACAAGATGCAGAAATATTGAGTGCCACAACTGTAGCTAGCATCATTTTTAATACAAAACGCAAAGTCACCAGCATCAAGACTACCTGTTCAAAGCTTCTTATTGGATACGTTTGAAATTTAGATCTTTGCAGAACACCAACCAGCAACCCTTCACTTCAAAAGCATTGCCTTTTAAAGTCGCAATTGCGCGATAAGTTCCACCGTCATCTGCACTATAGATTTTGCCCTTCCAACGATTTTCACCTGCAGGAACCAAACCATTAAATACCGACGATCCAATAACCCGACGCGAGCGCAAGGATGCGCTTGGATTTTTAAAGTCGAGCTTCTCGGTTCCGTCATCATTCAATGTGTGTTCAAGTGCTGCTATGGAACCGCAAATGCGACCTTCACCACAAGTGCTCACCTTCACGGTAAGTTTGCCGTTGGACAAAAGCCAAAGCCCATCCGCAGTTGCCCCTTCAGCAAAAGTTAAACCACCAAAAAGTGACAAAAAGAATACAGGTGAAATTAACAAAGACTTCATCAAAATTTCTCAACTCAATAGATACAAAATACTTATTTCTTTTGATCGCGGCTGACTGGTATAACACTGCTTATAGTCAAATTGGAGCGCGAATATGAGCAATGTTACAAGTTTCAGGACCGCAAAATCAACTTCTGATGCAGACGAATGGCAATTACGTGTTGATCTTGCGGCAGCATTTAGGCTTGTAGCTCATTATAACTGGCATGAAGCAGTGGCAAATCACTTCAGCGTGGCGGTCTCCAATGACGGCAAACAATTCCTGATGAATCCAAGGTGGAAGCATTTCTCAAAAATTAAAGCGTCTGAGCTTCTATTGCTGGATAGCGATGACAAGAGCACCATGAAACGAGACAACGCACCAGATCTTACGGCTTGGTCGCTGCACGGCAGATTACATGCGGCCTTGCCCCAAGCGCGCTGTATTATTCATCTCCACCCTCCTTACACCACTGCCATTGCATCTCTGGCTAATCCTGAAATTAAAGCGATTGATCAGAACACAGCTCGGTTTTTCAACCGCGTTGCAATCGACATGGGTTATGGAGGCATGGCCAATACCGACGAAGAAGGTGACCGGCTGGCGGCCCTTATGGGCAATAAATCCATTATGATGATGGGTAACCACGGTATTCTCGTCTGTGCTGCAACAGTGGCCGAAGCTTTTGACCTCACCTATTATCTAGAGCGGTCGTGCAAGAATTTGGTGTTGGCCTATCAAACAGGACAAAAGTTGCACGAGATGAGTGCTGAAGTCGCGGAGAAGACGGCCCTAGAATGGTCGGACGATCGTGAGCAATTCCATGCCCATTTTGCTGAAATGAAGCTACTTCTTGATGACCTTGACCCAAGCTACAAGAAATAGCTACGCGGTCTTCAATCGCATCACATCTGACCGAAGACTTTCCAACACTGGCAACAATTGGCTGTCATCATCCATGGACCTATAGGAGGCTGCATCAACCATTGATGTCAGTTTTTCCAACAGCTCTTGATAAGACTGTGCGGGCTGCTCAATCATTTGCTCAACCGTAGCACTTGTCTCATCCTCAGATTGGTCACCCAAATCGTCGTTGATCTCTTCAGCGGACACCGAAGCCAATTTTGATTGTGATCTATAGTTCGAGCGACCACTATTCTGTCTAAGGCTAACAAAATCGAGATCAGAATTGTTCTCTGATGCTGATCCAAACGAAGCAGATGCTCTGCGAACCAACTCATCGGCTTGCTCATCTTGCAAAGTCGCGAGACTGTAATCTTGATAAAGTCGCGTAAGGCTCTCATTGGCCTTAAACAAAATTTCTTCCGTGGTCTTTATGGCTTCTGCCAAAAACACTGCGCCAATTGCAAAATCTGTATTTGCAGCATCATAACAATGTGAAAGCGATGATAAAATGCCCCCTGCTCGCGAAAGCGCCAATGCAATTTCATCCGCTGGATGCTTCTCTTCCCCAAGTTCCAAAGCAGTCTCCAATTCTTCCCCCGTAGTCCTTGATACTACCATATAAAGTTAATAAAGGTTAACAGCCAAAAAACTGTGTATTTGATCAGCTAAAAACGATCGGCTACACTTTTGGTGTTGAACATTTTGTATAAAGTGATTCTCTGCGGCATGGTCACATGGGTTATCATTGCCATGAACTTTAATGATTTTAAGCACCTCTTAAAGTGGAAGTTTGAATGCATATTCTAATTATCGGTGCCAGTGGCATGCTTGGCACCAAATTGACTTCCGCGCTTGCAAATAGCGGTCAATTTTCTGGGCACAAGATTTCTAAGCTCACGCGGCAGGACATCGTGTTGGCTCCACCACCCGCCAGTTCCGATTTTGCAATAGAAACTCAAATGAGCGACCTCTCAAAACAGGGTGAGGCGACAAAGCTATTAACAGATAGGCCTGACGTTATTTTTCATCTTGCTGCAATCGTGTCCGGAGAAGCCGAAGCCAATTTTGAAAAAGGCTACCAAGTCAATTTCGATGGCACCCGCGAATTATTGGAGGCCATAAGACTAATCGGTGGAGGCTATTTCCCAAAATTAGTGTTCACCTCATCCATTGCCGTATTTGGCTCACCCTTCCCTGATGCTATCAATGATGAGTATTTCACCACACCGCTCACCAGCTATGGCACCCAGAAAGCCATGTGTGAGTTATTGATTTCCGATTATTCGAGGCGAGGTTTCATCGACGGTCTTGCTTTACGGATGCCCACCGTTTGCGTGAGACCGGGCAAACCCAACAAAGCTGCCTCCGGTTTCTTTTCAAACATTATTCGCGAACCGTTGATTGGTCTCGAAGCCGCTCTGCCCGTCAGTGATGATGTTCGTCATTGGCATGCAGCGCCCCGCACGGCCATCAACATGCTACTCCACGCCGTTGATTTGGACAGCGCGCTACTTGGCCCAAGGCGAGCCGTCACTATGCCCGGGGTATCGTGCACGGTGGCTGAACAAATCGCGGCCATGGTTAAAGTCGCAGGCCCAGAAAGCGCCAAATTGATCCGTCGTGAGCCCGATCCAGTGATTTCTAAAATAGTTTCCAGTTGGCCGCGCAACTTCAATCCGCAACGTGCATTGGCGCTAGGCTTTAAAGCTGATAAGGATTTTGAGGATATTATTCGCATCCATATTGAGGACGAGCTTCAAGGGAAATTGAAATGATCGACACAAGACTAAACCCTGAAACCATTGCCGACTTTAACCGCGATGGGGCTTGCGTTATTCATGGTGCCTTTGTCGAATGGGTAGACATATTGCGCAAAGGCATCGCCCGCAACATGGCCGAGCCCAGTGCTGACGTAAAGATTTACACTGGTGAAAAAGGTGCAGGCCGCTTCTTTGGAGACTATTGCAACTGGGACCGCATTCCTGAATATCGAAATTTCATTTTTAACTCACCCGCCGCTGATATTGGTCGGCAATTAATGGGCAGTCACTCGGTGCGCCTGTTCCATGAGCATGTGTTGGTGAAAGAGGCCAGTGCAGATGTGGCAACCCCATGGCATCAAGACCAACCCTATTATTGTGTGGATGGCAACCAGACTGTGAGCCTGTGGATTCCCCTCGACGAAATTCCACGCGAACGGACATTAGAATTTGTCGGCGGGTCACAAGCCTGGGGTAAATATTTCAGGCCTGAACGCTTTAACAAAACGCCACTCAATGAAAATGATGGGCTTGAAGCTGTGCCCGATATTAACGGCAATCGCGCCGATTATAATATTTTGGGTTGGGCGTTAGAACCGGGCGATGCTGTGGCATTTAACTATAAAACCTTGCACGGCGCACCAGCCAACGGCAGCTCCACCTCGCAACGCCGCGCATTTTCGTTGAGGCTGCTAGGCGATGATGTGCGTTTTGCACGCCGAGAAGGTGTTGTAACCTCGCCGCCGTTTCGTGGCGTTACATTACAACATGGTGATGTGATGAATGCCCCTGAGTTTCCACTTTTAGGATAGTCCATTGACCACCGTCGAAAACCGCTCAGTTGGCATCCTCTGGATGCTCGCTACTATGTTTTGCTTCATCACGCTTGATGCGATTATGAAATATAGTCTACAAAGCTACTCACTGGTTCAAGTAACGTGGGCGCGATTTTTCTTTGCAACAATTATGGCCATCGCCGTGTGTGGCAAGAACTTGCCCAAGCATGCAATTAGCCATTCTCCAAAAATTCAATCTCTGCGCTCTGTGTTATTGATGACGACAACCGCTTTGTTCAATGCTGGCATAATGAGTGTGCCATTGGCAACTGGTACCACCATCATGTTCATGAGCCCCATTCTTGTAACTCTGCTTTCGATTGTGGTGCTGGGTGAGCATGTTGGGCTTCGAAGGTGGGCTGGTATTATATTGGGATTCACCGGCGCACTCATTGTGATGCGGGTGTGGGATGGTGGCACTGGCGGAGTGAAATTTGGCGCACTGTTTCTGTTGGCCGCTGCATTGACCAATGCGAGCTATCAAATTGCTACGCGTAAACTGCGCCATGACTCACCGCTCACATCTTTGCTGTTCACTGCAGCTGCGGGTGCCATTGTGAGCAGCTTCATCCTGCCATGGTATTGGACAACACCTGACGCTTTCGGCTGGGTGTTGCTGGTGGCAAGCGGAGTAGCGGGTTGCCTCGGGCACCTTTGTTTAATCAACGCCCTCCAAGCAGCACCGGCTTCAGTTGTGGCACCGTTCTCCTACAGCTCATTGCTGTGGGCCACACTTGCTGGCTTTGTGATCTGGCATGATGTGCCTGAACTCACAACGCTCATCGGTGCAGCCTTAATTATCGGCTCAGGTCTCTATATTTTTCTGCGCGAAAGAAGCTTGGCTCTCAAGCCTTAGCTATTTTATCCAGAGCCAGAAGTTTAACCAACAAGCGTTCCAACTGATCGAGCGGCACCATGTTGGGCCCGTCAGATGGTGAGTTATCGGGGTCTTGATGAGTTTCAATAAACACACCCGCCACCCCTACTGCAACAGCTGCACGCGCCAACACGGGAACCATGCGGCGGTCGCCCCCTGTTGAAGTGCCCTGCCCCCCCGGTTGTTGCACAGAGTGAGTGGCATCGAAAATAACAGGGGCACCCGTCTCTGCCATGATCGGCAATGAGCGCATATCCGACACCAAAGTATTGTAGCCAAAACTTGCCCCCCGCTCAGTGAGCATCACATTGGCATTGCCGGACTCAGTGATTTTGGTCACCACATTCTTCATGTCCCAAGGGGCCAAGAACTGACCTTTCTTCACGTTGATCACGCGGCCAGTTTTTGCCGCCGCAACCAACAAGTCAGTTTGGCGACAAAGAAACGCTGGGATCTGGAGAATATCAATCACTGGTGCCAGCGCTTCGCACTGGTTGATCTCATGCACATCAGTAATCACTGGAAGCCCAAGCTTCGAGCGAATATCGGCAAACACCGCCAATGATTTTTCCAAACCCATGCCGCGCTTGCCACCTAAACTGGTGCGGTTGGCCTTGTCGAATGATGATTTGTAAACGAGGCCAATGCCCAACCGACCACAAATTTCCTTGAGCGTTTCCGCCATCATAAAAGCATGATCGCGGCTTTCCATTTGACAAGGGCCAGCAATCAGGGAGATCTGAGCAGTATTTGAAAATGTAACGTTGCCAGCGGCAACAATCGAATTAGGTTTCATTTCGGGTAGACCATAAAAGTTCCGGTTCCATGCGCATAAAGCACTCCGGCCACATCTTCAACCTTGGCTTCAGCAGTGAGCATTGTGCGGCCAGCATGAAGAACAGTGGCCGTAGCAATCAGCGGGCCTGTGGCCACATCAATCTTACGCACATAATTGATATTGAGAGCAATGGTGCCCACTCCAGTTCCCTTTGGCAGCTTCGACAAAGTAGCAGATCCCAACGCTGTATCGATTAATGTCGCGGTGAAGCCACCATGAATGCGCATCATGGGATTGTAAAACTGAGTGGAGGGAATGCCCTGCACTTTGACGCAACCATCCTCAACATGAACAATGGAAAGATTGAGGAGTGCAGCCATGGGCGTTTTGTCGGTTGCCGACATTTGCTTGCGCAAAAATTCTATGCCTGAGAGAGCATTGAAATCTTCATTCACGGCAAGGGCACTTTGGTTGGCATCTTCACTCATGGTCAATCTCTTCTAAGCCGTGGCGGCAATAACGAGTGATTTTTCTGCAAAGCGTTTTGAAATCGCAAAGCGCAAATCACTGGCAACAAAAGTAGCTTCAAACACATCTGCCACGTGGCCGCGAATATCAAAATCAATCGAGCCCGCCGCAAACTTAATAAGCTGAACTTGCGGTGGCGGATAACGCAGTACCTTGGGGTGTGCTGCAACAATTTCAGCTAAAGTTTTAGCAACCACATCAACATCAGTGCCATGGGCCACACCAACATTAACATGGAAGCGCCCTAGCGTGTCGCGATGCGTCCAATTGCGAACCGCCTCAACAATCAACATGGTGTTAGGCAAAATAATTGTGCAATTGTCAAACGTCTCAATTTCAGTGGAGCGCACATTAATTTTTTTAACAATGCCTTCACCCGCATTTACAATCACCCAATCACCAACCCGCACCGGACGTTCGGCCAAGAGAATAAGTCCAGACACAAAATTATTGACGATGGACTGTAAACCAAAACCGATACCCACGCCGAGTGCACCGGCCACGATGGCAATGCTCGAAAAATCAAAACCAGTGGCACTGAGCGCAAAGGCCCCTGCCGCAATATAGCCTACGTAGTTTGCGGAAGTGCGCACCGAATCCTGCACACCTTTGTTAAGGCGCGTTTGGGTGAGCACACGGCGATCCAGCCAACCCGTGATGAACCGCGTCAGTAGAATGCCAAATACGAGAATGACTAAAAGACTTCCGATATTAAGTGGCGAAATATTCACATTGCCGATGTGAAATCCAACCAAAGCATTATTGAACAGTGAGCGAAAATCAACCCAAGTTACCGTCCACAAAGCCAGCAACATTGGAATACCAATCATCACCAGCAGCACATCGGCCAGTGTTCTGAAAGCCAATGACAGTCGCGAAATGCCACGATCTCCTATATTCGACATGCGCCGCACTTGCTGCCCGATCGACGAGGCCGGATTCTGCAATGTGTCGGAAAGTGCATCGATCAAATGATGGATAATCACAATGATCACAACATCTAAAACTGTGTCTAAAATGTTTCCCGCCACAAAATAAGCGAGTGCCAAATATCCGAAAGCCAATCCAAAAATTGCAACAGCGAGAAGCAACCAAAGAACGGGCATAAAGTTAACGAACCAAGACAAATAGTGTGGTTCGGGAACATTACTTGGGGGAGCACTGGCCTGCCGCCTCAGCAACATCAACATGAGGCCGACCAACCCAATGAGCGTCGCTGCCGCAAATGCCGATTGCCCCGCAACCAAACTGACAGGTAATAAAAGTTGATCAGACAACACAATTACTTGCGTTGCGATTGACTCCACAAGTGTAGCCAAAAGTACAAACACCGGAATAAGCCGTGCAGCCCTATCATCAACAGCAATCAATCGCGCCATAGGTTGGCGTGGAGCACAAATTAAATAGGCCAGTCCGGAATTTAATATGCAGAACGAGAACACATTTAAAACTGCTTCAACAACAATCGAAAATCGCGGCGTCGCAAGATTGGAGACTTCAAGCGAAGCCACAACGAGCACATTTAAGAGTCCGATGCCAACCACCAATCCCAAGAGACCCAATGCCACCCGCCACAGTCTGCGCAATGGCGAAAGAGTGCTCTGATCCAGTTTGCGATCCGGAAACTTCTTATCCAAATTTGAATTGAAAATCCGGTAGCCCATCCACAGCGCAACAAAAACTGCAGGCAAGAGTAACAGGCCCGCCCATTGCGCGCCGCCCGCTTGGTTTTGCCACCAGATGGTTAGGAGACTAGAAAGTCTAGTAAACAATAACGCAACACCAACGAGTGTGTCACGCCACAATTGCGGATTGAAAATGGACTTGTCAGCTTTGAAAATGCGTTGAAAAAATTGTGTGCGTTGCTTGGTAGAAACCCGGGCAGACAATTGTTCAGCTTCAATGCCAACCAATTCAAATTGCTTCTTTGCTGCAGTAAACCGGGCTACGGCGTCAGTTAGTGATTTACGCTGCTCGGCTATTGTTGCAGCTTCGGTTTGGCCCGCCGCAGGGAGAGGCCCAAGTTGATTGAGCTGCTGCTTCACATCATCAAGCGGTGCCGAGAGTTTCGTGGCCTCCCCTACTGTATCAAGTCGAAGCTGTTCAACCTTGCTGCGCTGATCGATCAGTTGTTCGTCGGTCACACCCTCTTGATCAAGAACGGATTGAACACGCTCTAAATCTGATCGCATTCCGGCTGCTTCACGTTCGGCTATGAGCAATCCGGCATCATCATAGGCTTGGGCAAAGTCAAGCTGAAGCAGCAGCGCAAATGCTGTGAGCACGGCCCGAAGATTGGGGCCAAATTTCATGGCTACACCAATCTACTTTGCACGATGGCGGCCTGAATGAACGAAGCAAACAGTGGATGCGGTTCAAACGGCTTAGATTTCAACTCAGGGTGATATTGCACGCCAATGAACCAAGGATGATCAGGATATTCCACCGTTTCTGGCAGCAAACCATCGGGCGACAAGCCAGCAAATTTCAATCCAGCCTTTTCGAGCCGCGCCCGATAAGCCGTGTTCACTTCATAACGATGGCGATGGCGTTCACTAATATGCGTGTCGCCATAAATTTGAGCAATATGGCTGCCTGCTTGTAAGTTGGCATCGAAAGCACCCAGCCGCATGGTGCCGCCAAGATCACCACCTGATTTGCGAATTTCAAGCTCATTACCCTTCATCCACTCAGTCATGGTGCCGACCACTGGTTCTTTAGTGTCACCAAATTCCGTGGAACTGGCATTCTCAATACCGCAGAGATTTCGCGCTGCTTCAATGCAGGCCATTTGCATGCCGAAGCATATGCCAAAATAAGGCACATTGCGTGTACGAGCAAAAGTGGCCGCTTTAATTTTGCCTTCAGCCCCACGCTCACCGAAGCCGCCGGGAACGAGAATTCCGTGAACACCTTCAAGATAGGGTGCGGGATCTTCCTTTTCGAATATCTCTGATTCAATCCATTCCAGATTGACCTTCACCTTATTAGCAATGCCACCATGCACAAGAGCTTCCTTGAGCGATTTGTAAGCATCCAGCAAGCCTGTATATTTGCCAACCACAGCAATGGTCACTTCGCCTTCAGGATGCGACACACGATTGGTGATCTCATCCCACTTTGAAATGTCGGGCCGAACAGCATTAGTAATGCCAAAAGCTGCCAGAACTTCATCATCCAAACCTTCAGCATGGTAAGCCCGGGGCACATCATAGATGCTGGCCACATCGAGCGCTTGAATAACCGCCGATGGTCGCACGTTACAGAACAGCGCAATCTTGCGGCGTTCAGTTTCAGGAATTTCACGATCAGCTCGGCACATCAGAATGTCGGGTTGAATACCTATCGAACGCAGTTCTTTCACCGAATGCTGCGTGGGCTTAGTTTTCAACTCACCTGCAGTTGGAATATAGGGCATCAAAGTGAGATGGATGTATATGCATGAACCACGTGGTTGTTCTTGACCAAATTGACGAATGGCTTCGAAGAAGGGCAAGCCTTCAATATCACCCACCGTTCCGCCCACTTCGACCAGCACGAAATCAAACGTATACGTATCGAGTTTCACGAAATCTTTAATCGCATCGGTCACATGCGGAATAACCTGTACGGTGCCGCCCAGATAATCTCCGCGACGTTCCTTGGCAATGATGTCTTGATAGATTTTGCCGGTGGTGATGTTGTCGTTCTTGTTTGCGTGGCGTCCGGTGAAACGCTCATAGTGGCCAAGATCAAGGTCTGTCTCCGCGCCATCGTCGGTCACGAACACTTCGCCATGCTGATAAGGGCTCATCGTGCCTGGATCGACATTGAGATAGGGATCAAGTTTGCGCAGCCGCACCTTATAGCCACGAGCTTGCAACAGCGCGCCTAAAGCGGCTGAAGCAAGACCTTTGCCCAAAGAGGAAACCACGCCGCCAGTTATGAAAATATATCGCGCCATGGGAAACAACCCTACCTAACCGCAAGCATGATTCGAAGCACTAGCTTCGCTTCGGCCATAATTATTGTGGAAAGCCGTGAAACAGGGGTTTCACGGCGCTGAATTAGTTGGTTGGAACCAAAGGCTTGGTTGTATCCAATTTCGGCAACAGGCTGCCACCGCCCGTATCAGTTGCAGGCGCAGTACCGCCAGCGGCAGGCACTTCCTGAGTTACCGGAACCTGATCCATAATCGATCCGCCTGATTTCTTATTGGCCAACATAGTGAGCGCCACCGAAGTTGCAAAGAAACAAGCCGCCAAAATCGCTGTCGTGCGGGTTAAACCGCTGGCCACGCCGCGAGACGAAAACAAGTTGCCAGACCCACCACCAATGCCCAATGCTCCACCTTCCGAGCGCTGCAACATGATGATACCAATGAGCAAAATTGCCACAATAAGATGAATGACGAGAAGAACTAGTTGCATGAAATGAGGAGTCCAATTGAATTTATAAAGCGGCTTTAGCCCTTACATGGGAGCGATGCAACCGCCACGCAAGAACCATTATTTATAGCTATACCGGAACGTACAACAACTCGCTCCTTCCATAATCGTCTGTTTGCGCTCCAAACTAATGCGTTTGTCATAGCCTTCGCAAAACGTGCCATCGCGGTTGCACGACATCAGATGACCGATTTTGCCGAGGCCCATTTCTTTGTAAGTCTCAGCATATTTGCAGCGCGTGATGTTGAAATTGAATGTGGTGTCATTGGCTTCCAGTACGTCCATTTCTAAAGCACCATCCGCCGTCCACAATTCATAAAGCTTGATGAAATCGGCCATAGACGTAACCCCACCCGGCGCTTTTTCTGCGAAAGACTTGCCCTCAGCAATTGCGGCCTTCCGAATGGCCGCATCCAAAATCTCGCCTGCCTTAACCTCACCAAGTTTTGCAACCATTTCATCATAAATCGGCCCGATAACTTGAGCCTGTAGGCGGCGTTTGGTGAGGGTGGGAAGTTCTTTCATTTCATATACTTAAATATAAGCCTTAATAATACCGATGAAGTCCACAGCCTTCAAGCTGGCACCACCAACTAAAGCGCCGTTCACATTGGCAATCGCCATCAGTTCAACGGCGTTGGAAGGCTTCACTGATCCGCCGTAAAGAATGCGCGTACCTGCACCCTCTTCGGCCATAACTTTGGAAAGCTCAGCGCGAATGTGAGCATGCGCTTCAGCGATTTCGGCGACTGTTGGTGTTAATCCGGTGCCAATGGCCCACACGGGCTCATAGGCAATCACAGTGTTGGCAGCGGTGCAGCCTGCGGGAACGGAGCCTTTTAATTGGCTGGTCAAAACTTCCAAAGTCTTGCCGCCTTTGCGTTCGTCCAAGGTCTCACCAATGCAGATAACGGCATTGAGGCCAGATTTATGAGCAGCCACGGCTTTGGCAGCCACCATAGCGTCCGTTTCTTTATGATTGGTGCGGCGTTCCGAATGGCCCACGATGACAGCAACAGCGCCTGCATCCTTCAACATATCAGCCGAAATATCACCCGTATGAGCACCGCTCACTGCGGCATGGCAATCTTGCCCGCCCGCCTTAATCTTGCTACCGCGCATCACGGATTTTACTCGGCGGATGAGTGTTGCGGGAGGACACACCATCACTTCGCACTTTAACTTCACATCACGCAGCATTCCGGCTAGCAAGCGTGGCTCCTTCAAACTGGCTGTCGTGCCGTTCATTTTCCAGTTGCCAGCCACCATTGGCTTAATTGTCTGCAATGTCATTTTTTCCTCTTATGTCTGTGATGTTGTGGTGTATTAGCAAACACCTCCCGCACTTGCGAGAGGAAACACAGATACCTATGATGAAATTCGAAATACCCACGCCTGAAAGGAACTATTGATGGAATTCTTGCGCAATGCGGCCAAAACTTGGGTTGCAAAACTATTAATGGCGCTCCTCGTCATGAGTTTCGGCATTTGGGGAATCAAGGATGTGTCCACCTCGTTCTTGGGTGACATTCTTTCGTTGACCGGATTCGGGCCGAAAGATTTGGTTCACGTGGCGGGCAGAACCATTATGGCGCCTGAATATACCAACGCGCTGCAACGGCAATTGAAGACAATTTCCCAGCAGGCAGGCCGCAACGTGACCGTTGATGAAGCCCATAGCATGGGCCTCGACAAGCAAGTGCTTGATAGCCTCATTGCGGGTGCCGCCGTGGATGCTCAGCGAGATAAATTGCAACTGGCCATATCTTCAAACACCATCGCAGCCGATATTGCGCAGAACAAAATATTCCAAGACACAGCTGGCAAGTTTGATCCCAATCGTTTCCGCCAAGTGCTGCAGCAAAATAATTTGAATGAAGAAGGCTTCGTAGCTTCCGAAAAACAAAACCGTTTGCGCGCCACTGTGACAGGCGTAGCCGAAGCGCCAATCAAGCTCCCGCAAGTTTTAAGTGTAGCTTTGGCGCAATATCGCGGTGAAACCCGTGAGGCGAAGTATTTCACGGTGACCGCTAATGAGAGCGATGTAACCGCCCCAACCGATGCCGAGTTGAAGAAGCAATATGAAGCAACTCCGGCGGCCTATACCGCTCCAGAGTACCGCCAGATAGCAGTTATGAAAGTCGATCCTTCGGATATCTCGTCAAAAATCACGGTGACGCCAGAAGAAATTACCGCCGGATATGAGAAGTTCAAACTGGATTATTTCACCCCAGAAAAGCGCACCATTGTGCAACTCACCTTCCCCACTCTCGACGCCGCGAAAAAAGCCAAAGCCCGCATCACTGCTGGCGAGGACATTATGAAGATCGCTACGGAAATTGGTGCAAAAGAATCTGATGTGACATTGAAGGATCGTCAGAAAGGTGACTTCCTTGATGAAAAAATTGCGGACGCTGCCTTTGCCTTAAAACAAGGTGATGTGAGCGAACCCGTTGAAGGCAGCCTTGCGATTGCTCTGTTGAAAGCTGTTTCAGTCACACAGGAAAAGCAAGCTACGTTAGACGAAGTGAAAGTCGAACTCACGAAACGTCTGCAGCTTGAAAAAGCCAAAGATGAAATTCAAGCCACTTATGATGCAGTTGAGGACGCCCGCGGTCAGCAAACCAAATTCGAAGACATTGCCTCAAAGGCTGGATTGCCATTCGTATTAATCCCCGCTGTCAGTGCAACAGGTATGGATAAAGACGGAAAGGAAGTGACCCTTGCTTCCAAGGATGAAGTGTTGAAAGCAGCTTATGCTTCTGATGTTGGCAATGTTGATGATGCCCTCACTGTGGGCGATGGTTACGCATGGTATGAAGTGCGCCAAGTTATTCCGTCAGCACTCAAACCACTCGACGCCATCAAAGCGGAGGTAACGAAGGATTTTGTCGCCGGAAAACTGCGCGACGCAGCCGCTGAAAAAGCCAAAAAACTCGTAGAACGAGCCACAGGCGGCGCAACTCTTGAAGCCTTGGCAAGCGAAGCAAAGACTACCGTTCAAACAGCATCGGGGCTCAAGCGCAATGAAACCTCAGAGACATTTGATGGCACCGCTTCAGTTGCTCTCTTCGCAGTCGGCGATCAAAAATTTGCCTGGTCGCTTGAGGGTGATGGTAAAACGGCGCGTGTGATGCAAGTGACCAAAATTAATATTCCTGCCGTCATGGCGACATCGCCTGACACCAAGAAGTTGCAAGACGAGGCTGCCCAAGGCCTGTCTCGTGATTTGTCCGAAAGCTTCATAAAAGCGGTTAGGCAGAATGCGAATGTAACAATCAATGAAGAATTATGGCGACAGAACACAGGCACCGAAGCACCCGTTGAAAACCCATAAAGTTCATTCCCATGATTGTCTCACCTGATTACGAAAATTTTGCCAAGGCCTACGATCAGGGCCAAGCCCAAATCGTCTCCACCAGGCTGGTGGCGGATTTGGAAACGCCTGTCTCTGCTATGCTCAAATTGTCGCGCAATGCGCGCTATTCCTTTTTGCTGGAATCAGTTGAAGGTGGAGCCGTGCGTGGGCGCTATTCCATTATTGGCATGAACCCCGATGTGATTTGGAAAGTGGCTGGTAAACAGGCTTTCATCAACCGCAAAGCCTTGCTCGATTCTGACGGTCCCTTTGAAGGGGCCGGCCATGATCCATTAGCCAGCTTGCGCAGCCTACTGGCGGAAAGCCGCATCGACCTGCCCGAAGATTGCCCGCCCATGGCAGCAGGCGTGTTCGGCTATCTAGGCTACGATATGGTTCGGTTGATGGAAGATTTACCCGAGCCAAACCCAGACACGCTGGGTCTGCCCGATGGCATGATGATCCGCCCCACGGTGATGGCGATTTTTGACTCGGTGCGTGATGAAGTGACGGTCACTTCTGCGGTCTATATTGATGGCCGAGTATCTGCGCGAGCTGCCTACGCGAGAGCGACGGAACGCCTCTCAGAAGTGGTCGATGCCCTCGACCGCCCAATTGATATGGCGCTCCGTGAAATTGATACGCCGCCCATTTCAGCCGCCAATTCAAACACCACACCCGATGAATATCGGGCTATGGTTTTGCAGGCGAAAGAATATATTGCAGCGGGCGATATTTTTCAGGTGGTGCTTTCACAACGGTTCGAAACCGATTTTGCCCTACCCCCCTTCTCGCTCTACCGCGCTTTGCGCCGCGTCAACCCTTCGCCATTTCTCTACTATTTGAACTTCGATAGTTTCGCTGTGGTTGGCTCCAGTCCTGAAATCTTGGTGCGGGTGCGCGAAGGCAAAGTCTCCATCCGCCCCATCGCAGGAACCCGCCGCCGGGGCGCTACTCCCACCGAAGACAAAGCACTTGCCGAAGAATTATTGGCCGATCCCAAAGAGCGCGCAGAACATCTGATGCTGCTGGATTTGGGCCGCAATGACGTGGGCCGCGTTGCCGAGATTGGTTCGATCAAAGTCACCGATAAGTTCATTCTCGAATATTACAGCCAAGTGATGCACATCGTCTCCAACGTTGAAGGTAAGTTGGATAAAAAATTCGATGTGATAGACGCTTTATGCGCTGGCTTTCCTGCGGGCACAGTCTCTGGCGCACCAAAGGTTCGCGCCATGGAAATCATCGACGAATTTGAGAAAAACAAACGTGGCATTTATGGTGGCTGTGTTGGGTACTTCGGTGCCGACGGAGAAATGGACACATGCATCGTTCTGCGCACCGCAATTGTAAAAGACGGCAAAATGTATGTGCAGGCGGGCGCTGGCGTGGTGGCGGATTCAGTGCCTGAAAACGAACATCAAGAATGCATCAATAAAGCCAAAGCCCTGTTTCGCGCCGCTGAAGAAGCGGTGCGCTTTGCGGGCCGCGCCGGGAGAGCTCAATGATCATACTCATTGATAATTATGATAGCTT
>JANPGD010000011.1:0-19219 GCA_031423845.1 Hyphomicrobiales bacterium
ATCCGTGAGGCCGTTGCCGTTGGTGTCGGTAATTTTCTTGATGGTCTTTACGAGCGCAATCGCTGGCTCTTGCAACAACGGTGTGACAGTCGGTTGGTTGCCCGTGGCACTTGCACTGTCTGAAAGGTCTGTAACTTCGCCAGATGTTTGCGTGGTGAAGCCATGGGCAACCGCTTGATTGGTGACAAATCCAACGCTCACATCGAGTGCTGTGAGAACATGGGTAGCTGAGATTGTGGTTGCGTTAGTTGCACCAATCGCCAAGCTCGCGATCGGTCCACCTGAAATTACGCCATTCGCATCAGTGACGCTCACATTGATTAATGTCACGTTGCCCGTGTTTGTCACCGCAAGTGCATAGTTGATCACGTCACCTGCATCATTCAGGCCATTGCTATTGGTATCAACAATACTGGTTACAGTTTTAACCAAGGCAATCGTGGGCGTATTGCTGAATGAGGTGACGGTTGGATCATTTTCAGTGAAGCTCAAATCATCAGAGAGATCGGTCACTGAAGTGCCAGCCGGTGCTGTACCAATGCCTTGCGCCTGATTGCTCACTTGGCCGTCGATCACATCATTCGGCGTAATCACATGGCTTGCTGTGAATGTGGTGTCATCTTGATTGCCAGCAGGCAGTGATGCGATATGGGCGCCAACCATGGTCGCATTCGTGTCTGTGATATAGACATCCGTCAGCGTCACGTTGCCCACATTTTTCACGCTGAACTTATAGGAAACCACATCGCCTTGATTTGTGGTGCCGCTGCCATCTGTATCAGTGATGCCAACGAATGTTTTGATCACGGCAAGGGCAGGCTGAACAGTCAAAGGCGTGATTGTTGGGTTGTCCTTTGTGGGATCAAGATTATCAGAAAGGTCGCTGACGACGGCCGCTGAAGGGGCCGTGCCGTTGGCGGTGGCTTGGTTGGTCACGCGACCTGCGTTCAGATCAGCCAAGGTTATCGTATAGGCGCCCGTAAAGCTGGTATTGGGGGGCGCATTTGGCGCAAAGCTTGGCAATGTTGCGCCCTGAACGGTGGCACCAGCAAGATTTTCAACAATGTTCACGTTGGTCAAAGTCACGTTGCCGGGATTGGTCAATGTGAAGGCATAGTGAATGACATCACCCACATCAGTCACACCATTGGCGTTCGTGTCAGTGATTGACGATTGCGTCTTGATCAAACTGATTTTCGGCTGTTGTAGCAGCGTGGTGATGGTTGGAGCATTTTGCGTGAAGACACCCGGATCAGACAAATCCTTCACATGAGTTCCATTTGGCGCTGTGCCGTCGGCTTCAGCGGTGTTGTCAATATGACCCAAATCCATATCGGCTTGTGTAATTGTGTAGGTGCCTGTGAAGTGAGTAGAGTCCTGAATGTTGGGAGCCAGCGTTGGCAATGCTGCACCGAGCACCGTGATCTTAGGATCAGTAACGATGACATCGGTTAGTGTCTGATTGCCGACATTCTTGACAGTGAAATTATAGGTGATTGTATCACCGCTATTGTTCATGCCATCGCCGTTCACGTCGGTCACAGCCGCAACAGTCTTCAGCAATGCGATAGCGGCACTTGGAGCCAAGGAAACAATGGTTGGAGTGTTGCCTGTGAGGCTCGTCGGATCAGACAAATCGGTTACAGGAACAAGGGTTGGCGACAAAGCAGAAACTGTGGCTTGGTTCACCACTTGGCCAGCATCAAGATCGGTCTGTACCAAAACATGTGTGGCTGTTATTGTGCTCACGGTAACGCCGGGAGCGATACTTGGAATGGTCCCGCCTGAAACAGTTGCTTTAGGATCAGTGACAATCACATTGTAAAGTGTGACGTTACCAGTGTTGGTTACATCAAAATTATAAGTCACAATATCGCCGAGTGAGGCCACATTGTCTGCACCCAAATCGGCATTACCAGATTTAATCAGCGCAACAGCGGGCGCTGGCACAATTGACTGGCTGTAGCTTGCCGATGACGTGAGCGTTTGATCGACAGCATTTTTTGCAGTGGCTGTTGCCGAATTATTGACCACGCCTGCATCGATGTTGGCCTGCGTCAATATATAGGTGGCGCTAAAAGTGGTCGATTGACCCGCCGCTAACGTGGCAAAGCTTGTCGGAGAAATGCTGGCTGAAGCAAAGTCTTCATAGGCTTTGATGCCAGACAGAGGAAGCTTATCTTCGACCATTTGAGAAATGGTGTTGCCATGGGCCTGCGCTGAAACTGTTGCGGGTGCCAAAATTTCACCCGACATTATTTCATCATCTGTCACCTCACGGGTGTAAATGATGCTTGCAATGTCTTGATTGTTCGCTCCCAGAATATCCAATTTATCGCCATAGGCGATTGCATTTTGTTGATCGACAGTAATGGCGGTCAGCGGAACATCGCCAGTATTAAAGAGCTTGTAGATAAAGCCAATTTTATCACCTGCACTCACATCCTCAGTGCTGCCCGACATGCGCACGAGTTCACGCACAACATTCAAATGAGCATTCATTGCTGACTGCGGAGGAACACGTGGCGGCACCAGCGGATTGAACCTAGCTTTCACAAGTTCAGTTTTTGTGGGCAGCGATGCCGTTGCAATGGGGTCGCTGGGCAGTTGGGCAGTATCAAGCAATGCCACAACAGTTTGCTGGCTCGCCAAGCTTGCCATGTTGACCAAGGGGTCGGACACTTTCACATCATGCAGTGTCGATGGACCGGTATTTGTCACGACGAAGCTATAGGTAATTGTATCACCAGCGTCAGCACGGCCATTAGGGCCCATGTTTAAAACGCCAGTCTTTGAAAGCGACATTGAGGACACAAGGTTGAGCGGTGTTTTTTCAATAGCGCCTGCTGAAATATTCTGACCCGAAGCGGCGCGGGCATTGACCACAGCAATGTTGGTGAAGAGCCCTGCTGAAATGTCAGCGAGCGTTAAGACATGCACAGCGGTGTAGGAAAGCGTATCGATGCCACTCGGAGCCAAGCTTGCGACGGGCGTTCCGGTGAGTATGGCTGTAGGGTCACTGATTGTAACATTCTGCAGCGTAACATTGCCTGTGTTTCTGATCGTGAAGGTATAGGTGATACTGTCGCCAACATCGGCGCTGCCGTCGCCGCCATCTTGCAGCGTACCAGTTTTGACTAAAGTTATTGTCGGCACCGCATCTTGCACATCGACGTTTGCCGATGCTGTTGACGAAATCGGAGCTCCACTCGCGGTGCCTGTTGCCGTTACCGTGTCGGTGATGAACGCGTTGGCGGCACACAAAGGCATAACCATAAACACGCCGGCCAAAAGGGTTGTGGAAAGCTTGCGCTGCCACGACCCTTGGGTCTTTGTGTTAGAATATGGTTGCTTGTTGAACATGCGGCCTTTCGGTTTTGTTATTGACGGTTGTCAACGTCAGCTTGGGTAACGGTGTAGTTGGCGGTGTAGCTTGCAACGTCACCCGGCATCAGCTTGGTGATGGTGTTGCCGGTATTGGTGGACAGGCCACCAACATTGGTGGTGAAGGACTGGAAGGCTGGAACCAAGCCACCGGCAATACCGTTATGGACATCCGAAAGTGTGATGCCGGTGATCGGCGTGTTGCCGTTGTTGGTAACGGTGTAGGTGTAAATCACCACTGTTCCAGCAGCCACGTTGGTTGAAACGTTTGGCACCTTGGTAATATCGAGCTTATTGATAATATTGAGTGGGGTATTGGCACGGCTTGTGCCGGAAACTGGTGTTGTGGTTGCAGCAGCCGTGTTCGTGTAGGTGCCCGCGACTGAAATTCTGTCGTCAAGGAAACTGTCCGCCTCAGGGTTTCCACTGAGGCCTGTGCCTGTACCACCGCCGAGTGCTGCAATATCGGCCGTTACAACGGTGTAAGTAGAACTAAAAGTGATTACATCCAGAGGCCCCAAGACGCCCCATTTGTTATCCGTCGTTATGGCATCACTTGAGTCACCTGAGGTGCCGTTGTCTGTGGTTACTGCCGATGGAACGACCATCACTGGCGTTGTGCCGGCACCGTCGTTTGTTTCGGTTGGGATAATATCTTTGAGCGTCACGTTGCCCGTGTTTGTCACGCGGTAGCTGTAAGTTATGATGTCGCCGGGGTCGGCTTTGCCGTTGCCATTCACGTCTGTGGTGATGACCATTGTTTCGACGACTGAAATTGTCGGTGCAGCATTAGCGACGTCGACATTGGCCGTCGCTGTTCCTGTCACAGTTGTCGCACCGGGGCCGGTGCCGGTTGCAGTCACCGTGTTGTCGATGGTGGCGAAGGCTGGCAACACTTGCATTGCCACAACGGCCATGGCCAAGGAGCCTGCCGAGATGCGGCGAAATTTGGAGGTTTCTGTTTTACGAATCTGGCGAGCAGACTCCCTTAAAAGGGCCCGACCTTGGTGTTCGATAGTGTTTCTATTTTCCATTTTGTAACCCCTTTGAATCTAATTTTTTCGTCATTGCAGATTGTCCACATCAGACTGCGTGACGGTGTAAGTCGCGGTGAATGTGATGGTGTCGCCGGGGGCCAAAGTGCTCCACACACCGTCGCTCGGTGTGACATCTGTGGAGTTGCCCAAGGGCGGAACATCGGTGAGGGTCTCTGAACCCGGAATTGGTGCTGGACTTGCTGCATTGTGCACATCGGCCAGTGAAATATTTTGGATGGTGACATTGCCATCATTCAGAACTTTGTAGGTGTAGGTGATCACATCTCCGGCGACGACATTCAAAATTTTATCGGCCGTTTTGGTCACTGACATGTGCAAATTGGTTGTGACAACTGGAACAGTGACCAACAAAGACTGTGCAGAAACTGGATTTCCGCCATAGGTCCCATTCACAGTTGCGAGGTTATCAATATCTGCAAACGCACTTGAACTGAGCGCTAAAACAGCCCACCCCAAAACAGCCGTAAACCCAAGCACCTTGAAGACGCCTGGGTTTGAGCTTTTGGAAATATGGCTGTTGGTTTTTTTCATCATCGAAATTGCCAGCGCACGATTTGGAGTCATGCGCCGGCCAATTGTTCCGCTTAGCCGCCGTCCACTTCGGCCTGTGTGACCGTGTGGGCGTAAGTGAAGGTGACAGTCGCCCCAGCTTGAATCGTGGTCCAGACACCGTTGTTAAGCGGCGACGTGGTATCCACCGAGCCTGACATTGGGCCTGCAGTTGTGAGCGTTTCGTTTTTGACTGTGCCTGCAGCAAGGTTTGCACCTTCGTGCAAGTCGGTGATGCTAATACCCGAAATGGCCACGTTGCCGGTGTTCGTTACGGCGTAGGTGTAGTTAACGATTTCGCCGACTTCGGCTCTTCCTGCCACTGTGCCGTTGGTATCGTCGAGCACCTTGGTTTTAAGCACTGCGAGTTTTGCGCCGGCGGCAATGGTCGTCGTTGCAACATTGGCTGGTGATGTTGTTGTAGCAAGAGCTGGTGTTAGACCATTTGCCGTTGCCGAGTTCGAAACCCCAGCAGCGATGCCGGCAGCCCGATAAACATCCAGTGCCGATAGGGTGTAGGTCACAGTGAAAGTTTGTGACGCGCCTGGCGCTAATGTGACGGTTCCCAACAAAGGTGAGTAAGCGCCGAAAGTTCCGGTGCCAGCGATCGAATTGAACGTTGGCCCAGCTTCTGTCAAACCGACTTGAGTGAGGGTTACGTTGCCCGTGTTCTTGGCAACGTAGGTGTAGGCAATAGTATCACCCGCATCGACGATAAGAGAATCGGTGCCTCCTGCCGTCGTCGGCAGACCGGCTGATTTCACCATGGTCATTGTGGAAACTGGGAGTGCAACTGGCACAGTAACAAGTGAGGACGTTGCCGTCACGGGACTTGCCCCATAAGTACCATTGACCGTCGCTGTGTTGTCGATGGTCGCAAGTGCTGGAGTGATTTGCGCTGCAAACACCAATAACGCCGTGGTTGAGGCACCGAAGCGCCTTAGGGCTTTATGCTTCCTGAAATTAAAATCAGGGACAGGGTTGTCTTTCATAATAGTGCTCCGTTGCGAATTTTAAAATTTGAAATTGTTGCGGTTTTCAAGATGGCGGCCCCCCGCGCTGGCGTTTTCTTCGCCTTCGTTTTCGCTGCTTGAATTGGGTGTGATGTATGGTCATTGCTGAAAATCCGAAGTCGCGTTCAGCGGTAGCGCCAAGGCAAAGGGTGGCCGTGCCCTACGCAGCGTTTGCACAGCGACATCTAAAACCTGAAAATTATGGTTGGCCTTGAGCAGATTAATACCCTTTGAATTGGAATCAGAACGCGAACTGACAGCCAAAACTTGGGCAAGCGACAACGGCGCAAAGCCACAATGGCAACACCGCAAAGCGATTTGCCCGAAATGTCGAGCCAAACCTCTTTGAGAGCGCTGATTAGGGCTTAAATTTTAGTGGTTAATGAATTCTTAAAAAGTGCGAAAGGTTGTAGGGTTTTGACACAATTCGTTTACCAAATTGAAATTTGGCATTAACGCTTGATAAATCTCAGCGTTTTTTCGCTTCGAAAGCGATTCTATTTTTCAAATTGGAGCATACTCTTCAGGATGCGTTAACTAATTTGCGCGGACATAAATTCCGGCCTATTCAACTTCGTAGGCCATGATTTTTGTGTAAAATGGTACCACCACCCCGGCTCGAACGGGGGACCTCTAGATCCACAATCTAGCGCTCTAACCAACTGAGCTATGGCGGCAACATGGCCTGCTCCTAGCGCTAGAAAGGCGGAATTTCAACCCGCAATTCAGAAATTGGACAATTATGCGCAAAATTGCTGCGGCGCAGCATCTTATGGTCGTCGATTTGTGTTCATTTGGTTACCAAAGCCCTAATGAAAGGTGGACGAAATGGCTAAAACTTGATTAGTTCAAATTTCCACCCGCACAATGAGGATTTTGCGTTTTGACCGGACACGCCGTCCAAACTCTTGAAGATTTACGACATGCCAGCACCCCTGCTTGGCTGTGGGATGGAGCACGAGGGCGTATCGTTTGGGCCAATGCGGCAGGAATTGAACATTTCGACGGACAATCGGTGTTTGATCTGATCGATCGCAAGTTCGACCCTAAAGAGCCGGGGATTGAACGCATTGCGGAATTGACCCAGCAATTGCAACACGGAGAAAGGCAAAATGCGTTGTTGCATTTTCCGTCGACTGGCCAGACGGTGCCGCTCGATTGTCAGTGTTCGCTCCATGCATTAGCAGACGGTCGCGCTGGCGTTTTGGCCATCATACGTCAAACGGCGGTTTCAGCTCCAAGCGGACTCTATGCCTCGGTATTTGCGCAAATGCCTTTCCCTGCGGCCCTGGTTTCACAAGATGGGCATATCTCGAATCCCAATAGTGCGGCGCAAGAATTGTTTAACGCCAACACTTTGAAAAGCCTGTTCCAAAATCCGGATCAGGCTGCTGCCCTTTTGCAAAGACTTTTGTACACTTCACTCGTGAGTTCGATTGAGAAAATCTCAGGCCTCATTGGCAAACGCGATGCGCGGCTCACATTGCAGCGGCTCGATAAAGCTGAAGGTGCATATGCATTGATGTTACTTGAAGACATCACCGAACGCCGGGCCGCCGAGCGCCAAATGAATGCTGAAGTGCCGCCAAAAATGAATTTGGCTCCAGATGATGCTCAAACCTTTGAAACGTTGGCGCGCACGTTAAAGGCTGCAACGCAAACTCGTCTTCCAACCTTAGCGAAAGACGACATCGTAACTTCGATTGCACGCGAGGCATTGCTTCCCCCCGTTGTTCCGAAAACCATCCGTGACGCCCTGGAGCAAACGGGAGCGGCCATTGCAATCATACAAAATGGTGCAGCGATGTTTGCCTCCACAAAAACTTCACAAATGTTGGGACACGATTCTGTATCAGCCCTTTTTAATGATCTCAATTTTTGGAATTCGTTGAGCGGTCTCGAAGGCCCGAGCGTAACTACAACACTTGATGCTGCAAGTGGCGAAGCAAAGACCGTTCGCGTTGATATTTCGTCAATTCCTTGGATCAATGGTCCAGCCAAACAATTTTTGTTGAAGGCGGTTCCTTCTAGGATTGCTCCGGTCACCACAGAATTAACAGCTCCAATAGTAGCGCCGCCACAACTTCAATCCACCCCTTCAGTCATCGCTGTTACAGGGGCTGAAGATGATCTCAAGAGCATTCTCGATGTTGCATCAGACGGTATCATCACGCTCGACCGCGACGGAAAAATCTTAAGCTTCAGTGCTGGTGCAGAGGCGATTTTTGGCTATCGCATCGCTGAAGTTTTAGCGCGACCGCTCGAGGATTTTTTAACGCCAGACAGCCGCAAATTGTTGCGTGATTATCTGGCGGGGCTTGATGGGCCAGGCTTAGCTTCCGTGTTTAATGATGGCCGTGAAATTAATGCCGTCGTCAAGCAAGGCGGAACTGTGCCGCTGTTCCTCACCCTTGGTCGAATGCAATCGAGCAAGTCGCAAGCGGTTTTCTGCGCGGTGGTGCGTGACATCACGTCGTGGAAGCGCACTGAAAAAGAGTTGCGCGAGGCAAAAGAAACCGCTGAAGAAGCAAGCCGTCAAAAATCTGATTTTCTCGCACGCATTAGCCATGAACTTCGTACGCCCCTTAATGCGATCATCGGATTTTCCGAAGTGATGCGACTTGGGCAATTTGGCGAAATTAAAAATGAAAAATATCGTGGCTATGTCAATGATATTCACACTAGTGGCGGACAGTTGCTGTCCTTGATCAACGATATTCTTGATCTCTCAAAAATTGAAGCCGGCAAGATGGAGCTCAACTTCACCGCCGTGAATATTGTTGATGCAACCGAAGAAGCGATGCGCCTGTTGCAAGAGTCTGCAACACGCGGTCGTGTTTTGGTGCGCAAATCTTTTCCAGATAAATTACCGCGTGTGGTGGCCGATTTGCGCGCTATGCGTCAGGTTATGCAGAATATTTTATCAAATGCGATCAAGTATACCAACCCCGGTGGGCAGGTGATTATCTCGGCACAAATTGCAAAATCGGGTGAGCTAATACTTCGCATTAAAGACACTGGCATTGGTATGGATGCCAACCAAATGAAAGATTCTTTGGAGCCATTCAAACGCGTCCAAACATTAGGCCGTGAAACCCAAGGCACAGGTCTTGGGCTTCCGCTGACAAAAGCGTTGGTTGAAGCAAACCGGGCGAAGTTCAACATCGCAAGCGAACCCGGACAAGGCACGTTGATTGAGATCACTTTCCCCACGACTCGTGTCCTTGCTGAATAAAAAACATCATTTTTATTGGGGCCTTATTGCTCTGGTTCTGGCTTTGCCGCTGGCGTTGCCGCTGCTGAGTATTGTGGTGCTGGCTTTAGAACCCAGTGAAAATATTTGGCCCCATCTCATTTCTACGGTGCTCCCGCATTATGTCGCGCAGACTATTTTGCTGTTGTTCGGCGTTGGATTTTTAACGTTTCTCATTGGTGTTGCGTTGGCGTGGCTGGTGACTTTCTATGAGTTCCCGGGAAGGACAATCACGCAATGGATGGCGCTTCTACCTCTCGCCATGCCTGGTTACATTGTCGCTTATACTTTTGTAGATTTTTTGACTTATGCGGGGCCTCTGCAATCAGCCCTTCGCAGCATTATGAGGTGGACAAAACCCACCGACTATTATTTTCCTGAAATTCGATCATTGGGCGGTGCCATTGTTGTGTTGAGCTTTGTGCTCTTTCCCTATGTCTATCTCACGGCACGGGCTGCATTTCTTAAACAACCGATGACCCAAATTGATGTGGCGAGGACGTTGGGCAAATCACCTTTACAAGTTTTTTCCAGCGTTGTGTTGCCGCAAGCCAGAGCGGCCATAGTGGTGGGAATTTCACTCGTTCTTATGGAATGTTTGAACGATATTGGCGCTGTTGGTTTCTTTGGCGTTCAAACGCTCACACTCGGCATTTATTCTGCATGGCTTGGTCAAGGCAATTTGGGAGGTGCTGCGCAATTGGCATTTGTCCTCTTGTTGTTTGTGATGGGGCTGTTGTTTGTAGAAAAACGCTCACGGCGCTATGATCAACGCCTCCACACTACGCAGCGCCCCAGACCCATTATACGCCACGCACTGCACGGTTTACGCGGATGGTTGGTTTTTCTTATTGCACTCATTCCTATTCTCATTGGTTTTTTCTTGCCCGCACTCCTCCTGCTCATTCACGCTTGGCGTCATTTTGATGTGATCAGTTCGGGGGCTTTTCTGGATTCATTAGGACACTCGCTTCTTATGGCCGGATTGGCTTGCGCCCTCACATTGGGTTCAGCATTGCTTTTAGCTTATGCGAACAGACTATCCAATTCTCATTTCGTCCGTATGCTGACTAATTTTGCAACGCTTGGCTACGCGATTCCTGGAACCGTGCTGGCCATTGGCCTTTTGGTGCCTTTGGGGCTTTTCGACAACACATTGGATAGTTGGATGCGGTCCAATTTCAACATTTCAACGGGGCTATTGCTGTCGGGAAGTATTACGGCCTTGGCCTTGGCTTATACAGCCCGGTTTCTGATGATCGCCTTTGGGACGGTTGAAAACGGCTTGCAAAAAATTACACCCAATGTTGATGCTGTGGCCCGCACATTGGGCCGGAAGCCGCTTCGTGTGTTTGGGGATATTCACTTACCCCTGATGCGGCCCGCTTTAGTGGCGGCCGGTCTTCTGGTGTTTGTTGATGCGATGAAAGAACTTCCCGCCACAATCTTAATGCGCCCATTTGGGTTTGATACACTCGCTACCTTGGTGTTTACACTCGCTTCACTTGAAAAACTTGAAGACAGCGCAGTTCCAGCACTTGCAATTGTATTCGTGGGATTGTTGCCTGTTATATTATTGTCGCGCAGCTTAAGTGATCCCGCCATTAAACAGCCTTGAAATTGATCAAAACCCCACCATTATGAACCGTATTTTATTGAACCCCATTACACTGATTGGCCTTATAATCATTTTTTTGATCGGGGGATGGCTTATGTTACTCCCCTCTCAATTGGCGGGCAATCTGAAGCAATTTGTCGAGCAGCAAACTGGTCGCAATTTTGAGATTGCAGGCGGGTCTGGGTTAGCGCTATCGCCCGAGTTCGGTTTGAATTTATACGACATCACTTTGGCTGGTTCGTCTTCATTGGCAGATCCGGTTTTGATGTCCAAGGCGCTATTTGTTCCCTTGACGATCAAAAGTCTGCTTGCCGGTTTGGACGACAATGTCGTTCCAATATTTATTGATGCAGATTTGACATTGGCATTTAATGCACAGGGCCATTCTAATGTATTGATAGAAACTGGCCCCGATGCAAACAAAACTGATGCCGATGCCACTGCCCTAATGCCGATTGCGTTCGAGATTCAAACTGGCACTTTTCATTATGCCGACGAACGCGATGGCAGCAAATTTATACTCCCACAAATTTCTGGTGAATTTAAGTTTGACGGCGATGGCAATGTTACCGCTATAGGATCAGCCGAAATTAATAAGCGCCATGCCAATTTTTCAGGTAATCTAAAGTCTCTGGAGCGCATGTTTGGCGAAGGATCTCCGTTTGATTTCAATTTAGATAGTGAGGGCCATGCTTTTTCATTCTCAGGCAGGCTGGCCACCAACACGGCTTTGAATTTAGCGGGGCAAGGTTCAATCGAAAGCTCTGATACGAAAAAACTTTTTAAGTGGTTGGGTTTAGAAATTGTAGCGCTCAATGAAAATCAGAAATTTTCCTTGATCGGACCATTCGAGTCACAAGGCTCGGCGTTTAGATTGAACCACTGTTCATTGCAGTTTGGCGACATGAAAGCCATTGGCGATATTGCAATCTCAAAGATTGCCGAGAAGCTCAATCTTGTGATGCAGCTTGATTTTGAAACTCTTCATCTGAGCCAGAATAACAAAGCTGAGATTTGGAGTGAGGTTCCAATTAATGTTTCCACTATCAAAGACGTCGATGCGCAATTTAATATTTCTGCAAAGAAGTTTAATGTAGGAGTAAGCAATTTGGGGCCTACAAAAATCGTCGGTTCCATTAAGAATTCTATTCTTACTGCGAGTTTAACAAGCGATGTTGTGAATGTCACTCAACTGACTTTTGATGCTGGTCAAGTGCCGCCCGCATTGACCGTCGCGCTTGCTACAACTGAGGCGGAGTCTAAGGCCATAGTGCCTGCTTTGACCGGACAGAATTGGTTGCGGGGGTCTCTTACATTGAATGCTGAATTGAAAGCCCACGGCAAAAGCCAAGCAGAAATGATTTCAAATCTTAGTGGTACTGTTGATGCAAAAATGAAAAGTGGATCAATAGTTGGCGTAAATTTGAGTCAATTGCCAACTGCACACGAAGGTTGGAATGGGGGTCAAACAGATTTTTCAATCGCCAGTGTTAAACTTGGTGTTGCAGACGGCATTGCGACCTTCGCTGAAAATCAATTGCAAGGAACTGGTCTTTCAATTGCGGCTGCGGGAGACATTGATCTTTTGCGGCAAAGTCTTGCACTGAGCGTTGAACCTATTTCAAAACAAAAAGTTTTGCTCAATGGGACTTGGAACAAGCCAAAAATTTCTGCAATTGCTCCCACACTGCATTAAAGGCATGAATGCTCCATGATTAAAGTGCAACAAGCGGCGTTTGATGTGGGTGCGGAATTGACCGCACTCAAAGCCGGCCGCACCGACATTGGTGGCACAGCAATTTTTGTTGGTTCAGTGCGTGACCTTTCGGAAGGCGCACAGGTGTCAAGCATGACACTGGAACACTATCCCGGCATGACTGAAAAAGCACTGGCCGATATTGAAGTTGAGGCCCGCAATCGCTGGCCGATTGATGATTGTTTGGTCATACACCGTTACGGCACATTGCAGGTTGGCGAAGATATTGTTTTGGTCATCACCTGCTCTCCTCACAGAGAAGCGGCATTTTCAGCTTGTGAATTTTTAATGGATTGGTTGAAAACCAAAGCGCCTTTCTGGAAACTAGAATCCGGTGATGCTGGTACTAGTTGGGTTCAGTCAAAAACCAGCGATGATCTGGCGGCATCGCGTTGGGACACTGAAGAGAAGTGAACCGAGTTCGTCCACTGTGGCGCACACTGATCGATGCGCTCGCTTTTTTGGTTTTGTTTGTTGTCATTTTATTGACGCTACAATTATCGGGTGTGGTGGATGTAGCACCGGGTAACGTGGTGGTGATTGATGGCGATTCACTGCGCGAAGGCAATACTGAAATCCGGCTCTACGGAATTGATGCGCCAGAATATCGCCAGACGTGTTTGGATGAGTCAAAGAAGGATTATCCTTGTGGCAAGCGCGCCGCTGAGGCCTTGCGCAGTTTGATCCACAGCGCAGAAGTGAAGTGCGTAAGCCTGGAAAAAGACCGTTATGGTCGGTCAGTCTCCACCTGCCGTGTTGGCGCTGTAGAGATTAACCGTGAAATGGTGGCGCTGGGTTGGGCTGTGGCTTTTATCCAATATGGTGCTGATTATGTGTTGGTTGAAAAACAAGCTCGCCAAGCCAAGCGCGGCTTGTGGGCGGGGCAGTTTGAAGAGCCGGCGCTTTATCGCCAGCGTCAACGCAGTGTGAATAGTGATATAAGTCAACTTGGGCCATTGCCGCCAGATTGAAACCCATCAGGCGCGATGTATATGCGCGCCTTGCTTTTCGAACTTCAGAAGCACTTCAATTGGCGCATCATTTTCAACAACCAAATGTCCGATAGCCTCTGGCCCCGCGACGCGAAATGGCGCTGCTGTTTCTAATTTATCAGTTGTCGCAATCACAACGATGTTGGTGCTATTTCTAGCCATGGCCCGTTTCACTTCAGCCTCGGCTGCATCGAAAGCCGTCGCACCGCGCACCGCATCAACACCACAGGAGCCGAGGAAATAATAGTCAGCATTGAACTGAGAAATTGATCGTAAGGTATCGGCACCAACACAGGCTCCCAAATCACGAACGTGAACGCCGCCGAGGACAATCAATTTAACATGCTGATGCGCAGCCAATGCTGTGGCAACTCCCAATGAGTTGGTGGCCACTGTGAGTTCAATGTGAGAGGGAATGGCTTTGGCTATTGCAATATTTGTCGATCCACTATCAATAAAGAGCGATTGCCCCGGCGCAATTAATTTTACAGCGGCAGCGGCAAGGCGCAGTTTTTCTGCGCTGACGGTGGCAAGCCGCGTGCTTATCGATTGCTCCTGTGGAACAGGCGCTACAGCCCCTCCATAGACACGGCGACAATCACCGGCCTTTGCAAGTTCGCGCAAATCGCGCCGCGCCGTATCTTCGGACACGCCAAATCGTGCCGCCAATTCTCCAGCGAGAACCCGGCCTTTGGAAGCCAATTCGTTGCGTATAAAATTATGCCGTTCATCAGTGAGCATGTTGAATTTCTGCACGTTTATAATTGTTATTGCATGATTTGCACGTTTGTGCAACCATGATCACACTCAACCCCGCCCAAAGAGTTTCAAATGTCCCTTGGTCTTACTCTACCCCCTCAACATCGCATCTTCGCAGCGTTTGCCGTTCACGCGATTGGCATGGGCAGCATTTTCCCACGTATGCCAGACATCAAAGCGGCCATGGGTGTGGGTGAAGGAACATTAGGGTTTAGCCTGATTGGGCTGCCGGTTGGCACGTTGATCGCCCTGACATTTGCAGCACCTATTCTAGAGCGCATTGGATTTCGTAAGTCTTTGATGACGCTGTTACCGCTCGTCACAGCGGCCTACGCAATCGCCATTCATGCCATGAATCCTCTCGGCTTTTTTCTCTTGCTCATTCCTGTTGGCCTGCTGATTGGTTGCGTTGAGATCATCATCAATGTTGAGGCCGACCGTGTGGAAGCCTTGATTGAAAAACGGATTATGAACCGCGCCCACGCGTTCTGGAGCATTGGCTTTTTTGGTGCAGGATTGTTCGGGGCGTCGATGGCTCACCTGGGCGTTTCACCACAGTTGCAACTGGCATTGATGGTTGTATTTTCGGTAATGGCTGTCACGCTATTCCTTGGAAAATTTCACCCCGCACCAACACGTGTCAGTGAAGACGGAGCAGATAAGCCACGGTTCGCAAGGCCCACCTGGTCGATCCTCGTCTTGGTCAGCGTCACAGTATCAGTCATGTTGATGGAAGGCGCTGGGATTGATTGGTCCGCCATTTATATGCGCAGTGTGTTTTCTTCTGGCCCTTTCATGGCAGGATCAGCCGTTGCTATTGTTGCGCTATCGCAAGCCGTCGCCCGCTACTTTGCCGATGGATTTGTCGACAAACATTCGCCAAGCGGAGTTGCAAGGTTCACTCTTTGGATTCTCGCCGCGGGAATTATCTGCGTGTTTTTATCTCTGTCTCCTTTGATCTCGCTCATTGGATTTGGCCTCATCGGAATTGGGACGAGTGTAATATTTCCATTGGCCGTGTCAGCGGCTGCACAACGCACTGATCGTTCGTCAGCCGTCAACGTTGCATCGCTAGTCCAAATCGCCTTTACGGTATTTCTTTTAGGGCCTCCGCTATTGGGATACGTGGCGGAACATTTGGGCATTCAATGGGCCTACGGCATCGGCTTGCCACTTGCTTTGCTGAGCATTGTGACGGCGGGTGCCCTTGGAAATACCAAAAAATAAGTTTGGGGAAACTGGTGCTGTTGGGCAGGATTGAACTGCCGACCTCATCATTACCAATGATGTGCTCTACCACTGAGCTACAACAGCAACATTGGGCATTCCATACAAAATCACCCCTTGGCCTGCAAGCTCCAAATTACCCTGCGGCGAGAATGGTTGTTTTAGGTTTTTTTAGCATCATTAATGATGTTCATCTTGGCCATTCCGCTTTGGCCCAGTTCAACCGCAGCAAAGGGACCACCGTGGCACAGTTGGCCAAGGTCGCTTGGATCAGAAGGCAGCGCTTCAGCTAAAACCTTTTCTGCGAATTGTTCGGCGTTATCCTTCGGGCGGTAGCCGAGGAAAGTGGCTTTGGAATTATCAACACCCGCACGATCATTGTTTGAAACACCATAGATGATGGAAAAGCCGGTAATGGGTGTGTCCACTGCCCGCTCAACCAAATGAATGAGATCATCGTAAGACAACCACGTTCCCAAGGCGCGGGGGTTGTTCACTTGCGCACAGGAGATGATGCGCAGACACACAGCTTCAAGCCCGCGCTTTTCCCAATACATGCGGGCTAAATCTTCCGCGAAACATTTGGCAAGGCCATAAAATGAATCAGGCCGATGCGGAACATCGGTGCCGATGAATTCAGTTTTTGGATACATTCCTACGGCATGAATGGAGCTGGCATAGACCACGCGGCGTACTTTGTTTTGGAAGGCGGATTCCCAAATATTATAGGCGCCGATGAAATTGGGGCCGAGCAATTGCTCAAACGGCGCTTCGTCGGGATGCGCGCCAAAATGCACCACCATATCAGCATCTTTTAGGAGGTCATGAATTTCAGCATAGTTTGCAAGGTCGGCGCTGACATATTTTTCGCTCTTATAGAGCGTGCCAATATCTGCAACGATATCGGACGACACCAATTCATCAGCCATTTTGGATAGTGGCTCGCGCAGGTAAGAACCCAAGCGGCCAGCTGCACCCGTGAGAACGATTTTTTTCATATGACGGCTTTTTCCAAGAACGGCTCATTGCTCTCAATACGGTTGAAACTAAATGGCGAGAGATCAAGCGTGCGGAACTCACCATAGGTGATGAGTTCAGACATGCCCCTGCCCATTGCAGGAGATTGCTGAAAACCGTGGCCGGAATAGCCATTACAAAACATGAAGTTTTTTATCACTGAGTGGGGGCCAAGAATCGCATTCTGATCAAGAACATTATAGTCATAATGACCTGCCCACGAATTGATTACCTTGATCGCTTCAAATTGTGGAATGCGGTTGGCCACTGCGGGCCATATTTTGCTTTCCCAAATACCATGGTCCATGTCGAAATCATCATAGTCCACAGCATGGTCATCGTCGGGTGGCCCACCTGTCATATAATATTTTCCTTCTGAGCGCATGTGAACGCCGGAAGGATCAATGGTCAGCGGCAAATCACGGTCCAATGGCTTTTCCGCATCGAAAATAAACGTCATACGCTTGCGTGGCTCAACTGGAATTTCAATGCCAGCCATCGCCGCCGTTAATCTGCCGCGAGTGCCAGAACAATTTACGACAGTGCCGCAGGAAATGATCTCACCTGTTTTCAAAGTGACCGACGCGATGCGATTATCACTGCGCTCCATGGCAGCAACTTCATTGTGGATATATTCAACGCCATTTTGCTTGGCTTTGCGCTTCCACCAATCAAACAATGTGCCACCATCAAAATATCCTTCATCGATCAGGTTATGATTGCCTGCAATAATATCGTCGAGTTGATAGAAAGGGTAAGCAGCAGCGATTTCATCATGGCTCATATGCTTGGTGCCAGCGCCACATTCGTTTTGCATTTTTTGATCGATCTTCAATTGATCAGCAAAGCTTTGCGTGTCAGCCAAATACATATAGCCAAAACTTTGAATGATAGGTTGCGGCAAGTCCGGCCCGCCACCCATATAGGTTTTAAAATTCTTTACAAAATCTGCACCAAATTGTGAAATCTTCACATTGATGGGTTCACTAAATTGCATGCGAATGGAGCTGTTGGTGAGCGAGGTTGCGGCAAATTCATAAGTCGGGTCACGCTCCACAACGAGAATTTTTCCGGTGAAGTCCTTATTGTTCGACAAGAACCAGGCGATGGACGAACCGAGCATGGCTCCGCCAACGATCACCACATCATAGGATTTCTGTTTCGGTGCCTGCATGACATTAGAGGCCTTTGCGATAGACAATGAAGGATGAGCGCGGCACAATGGTATCGTACAGTGATCGAGCCGCTGCGTTATACTCTTGGGTTTGCCAATAAATGCGGAAAGCGCCTTTTGCTTTGGCTTTTTCTTCGCAAGCCAGAATGAGCATTTTGGCTGCGCCACCACCGCGGGCATTCGGGTCAACAAACAAATCCTGTAAATAGCAAATCTGTTGCTTACTCCATGTGTGATCATGGAAAACATAATTGCAAATGCCTATGACTTGACCATCGCGTTCAGCCACCAAAGCATCAATGTTGCTGGTGGAGTCGAGAATGCGTTTCCATGTATGGGCCGTCACATCGTCGCTCACTTCAGCGCGATAGAATTTTACATAACCTGCCCATAAATCACGCCAGCGCTGTTCGTCTTTTACTTCGGCCATTCTTATTGTTGTTTCAGACATTAAACCGCCTCTCCGCGTTTCACTGCAGCAAGAATAGATTTGATTTCAACATCATTCAATCCATAGTCCCGCGCAGCTGCTTCGGGTGAGATATATCCACGTGATAAATCACGCTTCACCAAAGCTGGGTCACGTTCACTCGCTTTGCCATAGCCCGCACCGCCGGGAAATGCGAGCATCACGCGGCGACCATGGGCCACGAATTGCTTACCCTTGCCGCGCATCTTAGTACCATCATCTTGACCAATAGTGGTGGCCGCTCCATTGGCCCCACCTTGCCTGCCACGCGCGGGATGATCAACACGATCAAACATCGCCTGAAAATCAAACTCGTGACCTTCTGAAGCGCCCACCTCCATGAACTGGCCAAGGCCGCCACGATATTTTCCTGCTCCTCCTGAATCAGGGCGAAATTCTTTACGCCAGATAATCACGGGGCCTGTGTGTTCAGTGGCTTCAATCGGCATGGTCATCACGCCAGATGGAAAGGCCGTAGCATTGAGACCATCGACAGTGGGGCGAGCCCCTGCACCACCGGAATTAAAGGTGAGAACTTCAGCCCGCACTGTGCCCTCTGGTGCTGGCATGTCCATGCGCGGACGCAACGACACTTGAAAATTACACAGGCAGCCAGCGCCTTCGGCGGGCACCAGATGCGGCAAGATTTTGTCGAGCGCATCATAAACCGTATCTGGAATCATATGCCCAATCACGTGGCGCAGCGCCACGGGGGCCGGATGCACGGCATTGAGAATTGAGTTGATAGGAGCCACTACTTCGAATGGCGCAAGGGAAGCCGCATTGTTTGGAATCTCTGGTGCGATAGCGCATTTCAATGCGTAACAGGCATAGGCCTTGGTGTAGACCAGCGGCACGTTGATACCTTTTTTATCGAGACCTGATGTTCCAGTGAAATCAGAAATAATGCGGTCGCTCAGAATCTCCAATTTCACTTTAAGTTCGATGGG
>JANPGD010000012.1:0-2442 GCA_031423845.1 Hyphomicrobiales bacterium
GAGCTCTGCACTGAGGCCACGTGACTCACTTCCCATGGCAAGTAAAACTGGGTGCAGATATTCTTTGCGGAAATCACTACGCGCGGTGCCTGAAGTGCCCACGACATCGCCGGGCCAAGCTTTTGCTAAATCCAAAATCCCAGCACCCGTCATGCGCACAAGGGTGACTGCAAATATCGAACCCGTGCTGGCCCGCACGCATTCTGGCGAATAGGGGTCGCAGCAATCGCCCACCAGAATTATGCCTTTCACATCCACAGCATCAGCCGTGCGAATGATGGTGCCCATGTTGCCGGGGTCACGCACCTCATCCAGCGCCAGCCATAAGCCATCCTTTGAAGGATGCGGTTGATAGCGCTGTTTGAACACGGCCAAAACATCATGCGGGTTATTCTGGCCGGAAAGTTCGGCCATCACTTTGTCGGTTACTAATGTGGGCTTCACCTCATCAAACATATCCACATGCTTGGTGGCCAACACCGTTTCCGGCACCCAGCCGCAAGCTTCGGCACGTTCCAGCATGGCAAAGCCTTCAGCCACAAAAAGCCCAGCCTCGCGCCGCTCCTTCTTTTGCTCAAGCGAGCGGATGAGTTTTATCGTGGGGTTTTGCAAGGATGAGATGGGGAGCATGACGAGCTCTATAAATTAGGATATGAGTCTCGTCCATGAACATTCACAGCCCCAACATAAAAACCGGAATCTCCGTCTGCCCGCATGATTGCCCTTCGGCGTGTGCGCTGGAGGTGGAACTACTCGACGAAAACACCATTGGTCGCGTGCGTGGTGCCAAAGATAATTCTTATACGTTGGGCGTGATTTGCGAAAAGGTGGCGCGCTATGCTGAGCGCATTCACCACCCTGATCGCTTGTTGCACCCGATGAAGCGTGTGGGGCCAAAAGGTTCCGGCCGATTTGAACGCATTTCTTGGGACGAAGCGCTGGATTTAACAGCGGCGGCCTTCAACAAAGCTGAAGCAGAACATGGTTCAGAATCCGTGTGGCCTTATTACTATGCGGGCACCATGGGGTTGGTGATGCGCGATGGCATTGAGCGCTTGCGCCACGCCAAATCTTATTCCGGCATGTATGGCACCGTGTGCATTGCGCTGTCATGGGCAGGATTCTTTGCAGGCACAGGCCGCATTGCGGGGGTGGACCCGCGCGAGATGCAGAAATCTGATCTCATTGTGGTTTGGGGCGGCAACCCGGTGAACACCCAAGTGAATGTGATGACGCATATTGGCATCGCTCGTAAAACCCGTGGTGCCAAAATGGCTTGCGTGGATATTTATGAAACTGGCACGATGAAAGCTGCGGACATTAAATTGCTGATCAAGCCCGGCACCGATGGCGCACTCGCTTGCGCTTTAATGCATGTGCTGTTTCGTGATGGCCATGCCAACTGGGACTATCTTAATCAGTATACGGATCATCCGCGCGAACTTGAAGCGCATCTGAAAGATAAAACACCGGAATGGGCGGCGGAGATTTGTGGCTGTCCGGTTTCTGAAATCGAAGCCTTCGCCAAACTCATCGGTGAAACCCCGCGCACTTATTTCCGCATTGGCTATGGTTTTGCTCGTTCGCGCAATGGGGCTGTGAATATGCATGCTGTCACCTCCATTTCAGCCATCACAGGCGCTTGGTTGAATGAAGGTGGCGGTGCCCTGCATTCCAACAGTGGCATTTATAAATGGAATAAAACGCTCATCGAAGGCAAGGACGCGGCACGCGGAAACCTGCGCGTGATGGATCAAGCCCGCGTGGGCGAAGCATTGCTGGGCAATCCGCAGGATTTGCAAGGCGGCTCACCGGTGATGGCGATGCTCATTCAAAACACCAATCCGGTTTCAATTGCACCGGACCAAACACGCGTGAAGCAAGGCTTTGCGCGCGAGGATTTGTTTGTTTGCGTGCATGAGCAATTTATGACCGAGACCGCAAAATATGCCGATGTGCTTTTGCCCGCCACCATGTTTTTAGAGCATGATGACATTTATCAAGGCGGCGGCCACCAGCATATTTTATTTGGTCGTAAGCTTGTGAATGAGCCAGGTGAATGCCGTTCCAATCATGAAGTGATTTCAGAAATCGCCAAACGCGTGGGCGCGGTTCACAAAGGTTTTGAGATGAGCCCGCGTGAGATTATTGACCAAACCTTGCGCGATACAGGTCGCCCCGGCCTCGATGTCCTCGACGAAGAAAAATGGGTTGATGTGCAACCTGATTTTGAAACTGCGCATTATGTGAAAGGTTTCGGCCACCCCGATGGCAAGTATCATTTCAAGCCTGATTGGAAGAAGGCGTCATTCTTGTCGCCCACTGGGCAACTTGGTCCTTATGAAGATTTGCCAGAATTGCCGGATTATTACACAGCAATAGAGGTGGCCAACGAGGAATACCCATTCCGCTTGACCACCAGCCCCGCCCGCACGTCATGGC
>JANPGD010000013.1:0-3897 GCA_031423845.1 Hyphomicrobiales bacterium
CAACAACTACGCCGAATATTCCAACAAAGATTATGATGCATTGATGGCTAAGGCCGCCGCCGCAGCTGATGCCAATGCCCGCATGAAAGATTTGGCCGATGCTGAAGCCATTGGTGTGACGCGCGATCTATGCGTAATACCACTCCTTTATTACAGCTCCCACAACATCGTGTCCTCCAAACTTCATGGATGGGACATTAACGTGATGGATTCCCATCCAACACGCTGGATGAGCAAGGACTAATCCGCATACGGATCAATCTGCTCTCAGTGCAAACTGAGAGCAGTGCTTCCTCTCATTCACAGGTGAACTCATGCTGCGTTATGTTTTGCAGCGCTTCCTCACAGCTATTCCCACGTTATTTATCATTGTAACGTTGTCCTTTTTGTTGATGCGCGTGGCCCCCGGTGGTCCGTTCAATCAAGAGAAGGGATTGAACCCCATTATCAAAGCCAATTTGGAGCGAATTTATCATCTCGATCAGCCGTTGTGGAAGCAATATGCCGATTACTTATGGAATTTGCTCCACGGCGATTTTGGTCCCAGCTATAATTTACCTGATTTCACTGTGGCTGAAATTCTTGGCAACGGTTTAAAGGTCTCGATTTTATTGGGCGTAGTGGCTCTAACATTTGCTCTTATTTTGGGTGGCATTCTCGGTATCATCGCCGCTCTCAATCAAAATCGTTCCGCAGATTATGCAGTAGTGGCCACCGCTACTGCAGGCAGCACCATTCCCACATTCGTGATAGCACCCTTGTTTCAATTAACATTCGCACTTGGGCTGAAATGGTTTCCAGTTGGCGGTTGGACGGGTGGTGGTTGGAAAGTGATGGTCGGTCCAGTCATCGTTCTTATGTTGCCACAGCTTGCAATCGTTGCGCGGCTCATGCGCGGTGCCATGATTGAATCGCTGCGCGCTCATCACATTCGAACTGTACGGGCCATGGGCCTTTCTGATTATTCCATCATCATCCGCCATGCCTTGCGCGGCGCTTTATTGCCGATTGTCTCTTATGCAGGGCCTGCCGCTGCAGCATTGGTTACAGGCTCAATTATTGTCGAAAGTATTTTCGCCATTCCCGGAATTGGCCGCTATTTTGTCGATGCGGCATTGAACCGTGACTACACATTAGTCATGGGCACCGTAGTGGTGATTGCGCTTTTCACCATCGTCTTCAACCTCGTTGTTGATTTGCTCTACGCGGTGCTTGACCCACGGGTGCGTTATGACTGACATTCCAAATAAAGGCCGTTCTCTTTGGGCCGATGCATGGCTGCGCCTAAAAAGCAACAAAGCAGCTGTGTGGAGCGGCTACTATCTCATCTTAATGACGTTGATATGCATCGTTGGCCCGTGGGTGGCCCCGCATGATTTTGATACCATCTTTGAAAACTATAACCGCGTGCCCCCAAGCCTCAGCGCCTATCCCAAAGCGGATAAAATTGAAGAAGCTTTGAAGGATGCGGTGAAGCGCGCCAAGGTGGATTATGCTGGCTTCGAAGAAAAAGACGGCAAAATTTTTGTAACACTCACCTCGCCAACCCCCATTGATGAGCGCGTAACGCGCTACATAGATCGTTCCGATTCATTTGAGGGTTCTGCTGTTACCGAGAAATCGGCAGATGGATTAAAACTCGTCCTCAGTACACAAGTGAAGAAGGAATATTTCTATTTCGGCACCGACATTTCTGGCCGTGACCTTCTCACCCGAACCCTCATTGCAGGCCGCGTGTCATTGGCCATTGGTCTGCTCGCCGGATTGGTGGCCGTATTCATCGGTGTCGTCTATGGCGCAACATCAGGCCTCATCGGTGGCAAGACTGACGAAGTGATGATGCGCATCGTCGATATTCTCTACGCGCTGCCCTTCACGTTTTTCGTCATCATGCTCGTGGTGTTTTTCGGGCGAAACTTTGTGCTTATGTTTTTTGCTGTGGGTTGTGTGATGTGGTTGGACATGGCCCGCATTGTGCGGGGCCAAGCGCTGTCGATCAGGCGGCAAGAATATGTGCAAGCAGCTGAAGCCCTCGGTGTGAAACGCGGCGGCATTCTGTTGCGCCACGTCATTCCAAATCTTCTCGGCCCTGTTGTGATTTACATGACACTGCTGGTGCCCCAGGTGATTATTTTGGAAAGCTTCCTGTCTTATTTAGGCCTTGGGGTGCAAGAGCCGAATTCCAGTTGGGGGGTTCTCATCTCGCAAGGCGCACGGAATATTCCCTATGCAAACTGGCTGTTGTTCTATCCATCTTTCTTCCTCACCTCCACGCTGTTCGCCCTGAATTTTATTGGCGATGGCTTGCGTGACGCACTTGATCCGAAGGACCGCTGAGATGAGCAATCCCGTTCTGTCGGTTAATAATATCAAAGTGCATTTTTCAACATTGGATGGCGAAGTGGAAGCCGTTAAGGGCGCCAGTATTCATGTGAATGCCGGAGAAACCATCGCCATCGTAGGCGAATCTGGTTCCGGCAAAAGCCAAATGATGATGGCGGCCATGGGCCTTCTCGCTTCGAACGGTCGCGCGGAGGGTGAAGTGCTTTATGATGGTCGAAATCTGTTGGCCATGAAGAAAGCGGAACTGAACACCGTGCGGGGTCGCAAGATCAGCATGATCTTCCAAGAGCCGATGACCTCGCTCGATCCGCTTTACACCATCGGCGCACAGCTAATTGAACCAATCATGCACCACCTGAAAATGGACCCCGCCGCCGCTCGCAAGTGCGCTATAGAAATGCTGGAGCTGGTGAAGATTAAAGAGCCTGAGCGGCGCATGGGTTCATACCCGCATGAAATGTCGGGCGGCCAACGCCAGCGCGTGATGATCGCCATGGCGCTTGCCAATAATCCCGAACTCCTCATCGCTGATGAACCTACCACCGCATTAGACGTCACCATTCAAGCTGAAATTTTGGAATTGATGGCCGACTTGCAGCGCCGCCTTGGCATGGCGATGATTTTCATCACCCATGATCTCGGCATCGTAAAGCGCATTGCTAATCGTGTTTATGTGATGCGCAAAGGCGAGGTGGTGGAGGAGGGCGACACCAAAGCAATCTTCGCCAAACCCAAACATGAATATACCAGAGCCTTGCTCGAAGCTGAACCCACAGGCCGCAAAGCCCCACCCGCAGCAGCTGCGCCCGTGATGCTGTCAGGTGATGATCTCCGTGTCACGTTCAAAATCGGGGGCGGCTTCATGGGCAGTCCAGCCATTGAACTCAAAGCCGTGGACCATGTTTCCGTTTCACTCAAGCAAGGCCAAACCATCGGCATTGTCGGTGAATCCGGTTCCGGAAAATCCACATTGGCGAGAGCCTTATTGCGCCTCTTGCCCAGTCAGGGCGCGCTCAGTTTTAACGGCCAAACCATCACAAGTTTCGATAAGCAAGCCATGCGCCCTTTGCGCAAACAATTGCAGGTCGTATTTCAGGATCCATTCGGTTCGCTTTCACCGCGTATGACGGCAGGTCAGATTATAACCGAAGGTTTGATCGTGCATGAGCCCGCCATGTCGAGTGCCGCCCGTGATGCCAGAGCCGCACAAGCGCTGGAGGAGGTGCAAATCGATCCTGCTTTACGCAACCGTTACCCGCATGAATTTTCTGGTGGCCAGCGCCAGCGTCTAGCTATTGCTCGTGCAATAATTCTCAAACCAAAAGTCGTTGTGCTGGATGAACCCACTTCAGCGCTGGATCGCCAAGTGCAGAAACAAATCGTCGACCTGCTGCGTGACTTGCAAATTGCCAACAATTTATCCTACCTCTTCATCAGCCACGATCTCGCCGTGGTGCGCGCCATGGCCGATCACATCATTGTTATGAAGGATGGAAAAATGGTGGAGCAAGGCACGCCCGATGAGGTGATGCTGCACCCCAAACAAAACTACAC
>JANPGD010000014.1:0-12332 GCA_031423845.1 Hyphomicrobiales bacterium
CGGCAGCAACATTTCGATCCGTGAAAATTGATCATCGCGCAAACCATAACGCTTCATCTCAAAGCCCTCCAAAGAAGGTTCCCTATGAATCACGGTTTAACTGATTTGCGAATCCCCTAATTGAGGACACGCCCTAAGTCGTATGAAATTTCTTACATTGTCATCTGGTACGGCCAATGAAATAGGTTTTCCACCCGGAATTTTTAATCCTTCATCGTCGAGTTCGCAGGCGCAAAGTCCGGGAGGTAATTCACCGATTAAAGAGTGAGGGTATGCGTTTTTAAGCGTGGTTTCGGCGAATGTTTCGGACTCGTCTATCATTTCTCTAATTTGTTTATGAATGCCACAGATCAAAGAAAAATATTTTCGAATGCTCGTTTTCAAATTGACACTTGGAAAGGTTGTTTTTTTTAGTTCTTCTTTTAACTTGGGGTTTAACTTTTTCCAAACGAGTAAAGGCGCAATCGGAATGGAATACTCAATTTTGTGATCCCATAAATCCAGCTCGATTTTCCTTGAAAGATTTAGGGCCATTCCATGAACAGGTATTGACTTGTGTAGGGCGTAGTTTCGCAAGTGGCAGCAAAATCTGTATTCAAAATTACCATCATACACTTCGCTCGTAACTTTTCGGGCAGCTTTCGCCCTGACCTTTCCGAGCGTAATTTTAATTGCGCTACTTCCGCAAGTATCGAGGTAAAGGCGAGATGCTGATAGAAATGAAAACACCCTCATGCCGATGAGGCTTCTCGCCAAAACAAAATCAGTAGAATTGTGATTGGGGTAGACGGCGTAATTCAAAACAGTTTGCAAACATGTTTCTTCGAGTTCGCGATAGAGTTCGCAGACAACCCAAAACCGTTCTTCAAATTCGTTGGCTTCATTTAATTGTTTGCGTGCTGCGCCAATCGCCTTGAATTCGGCCTCGCTGATCTCGTGTGTTTCATTTGAACCCAATGCATCGTTAAAAACTGCAAACATCCTATTCCCACTTCTCCACCTTCAACCCCTCAACTCTTTCAAACTCGCGCAGATTGTTTGTCACCACAGTCAGATTCTTACTCAATGCAGTGGCTGCAATCAAAAGGTCATAGGCGCCGATCATCTGACCTGCAGACAGCAACTTATACCGGATTGGTCCCGCAATTCGCGCCGCTTGTGTATTGAACGGTAAAACAGTGAGGCGCGATACAAAGTCTTCAATCAGATTGATCCGCTTGCTCGGATGGTCATATCGTTCCGCACCCGCATAAAGTTCTAAAATCGAAAGATCACTGATCGCGCATTTGCCGACCAGACCTTCAAGCTTCCGAGCGAGACCACGGTCTCTTGCCTTCATCACATAGATGCAAATATCGGTGTCAATTAAGTGTGTCAGCAATCTACCACTCTTCCCGCTCTTCGGCTGCTGGTTGAGGTAATCGTTCGAAATCAGCGTCCAAACGTGGCCCCATCATAAATTCCTCCCAAGACGTTTTGATCGGTGTTATGACAAGGCTGTCGCCTTGCTGGGTGATTTTCACCTTTTTCACAGAGTCAGGGAAGGCCAGTGCTTTGGGCAGGCGGATGGCTTGGGTCTTGTTGTTTTTGAACACGGTGGATTGGGTCATTGTGTTTGTATACACCAATTGTATATACACTTCAAGTTAAGCAATATACCTATGAAAGTTTCTGCAACATAATTTCTCCATCTGATGAATCACCCCGAAACTCCTGCTAGGAGCGCTGGCAATATTTCAGCGGGAGAATCTCACATGCAGTTTTCACTCAATCACATGGTTGCCCCCAAGCTTGGCTATGCCGAATTTTTTGATCTCGCTTTGCGGTTGGGTGTGAATGCCGTGGAAATTCGCAGTGATATTCCCACCGCGTTGATGGGAAACAAGAATGCGAAGCTCATTGGCAAATTGGCCAAGGAAAAAGGCATCACAATTATCAATGTAAATGCTTTGCAGCGCTGGAACCAGTGGAGCAAGGCCAAGGCTGATGAGGCCAAGAAGCTGGCGGAATATGCGGCGCTTACGGGTGCGAAGAATTTGATTCTGGTTCCCACCAATGACACGAAGTTCAAGCCTGAGCATGAAGCGCGGTTGGAAGGCATTCGCGTGGCTTTAGATGCGCTCAAATCCATTTTGAAAGATCATGGTTTGATTGGTTGTGTGGAGCCATTGGGTTTTGTTGAATGTTCGCTGCGTCTCAAGGCCGAAGCCATTGCAGCTATCGACGCTGTGAATGGAGCCAAGCGCTTTAAGGTAACGCATGATACGTTCCATCATTTTGTGGCGGGTGAGAAAGAGGTTTTTGCGGATCGCACGGGGCTCATCCATGTATCCGGTGTTACTGATAAAAAATATACCATCAACACCATGCGCGATGCGCAACGGGTGTTGGTTGATGCGAATGATATGATTGATAATCGTGGCCAAGTGCAGAAGCTGATGGCTGCTGGCTATAAGGGCTATGTATCGTTCGAGCCATTTGCGGGCGAAGTGCATAAGAGCAAGATGATCGCGCGTGAGTTGGCGCGGAGCATGGATTATTTGGAGGGGTAGGGCCCTCATCCGCCCTTCGGGCACCTTCCCCCAGAGGGGGAAGGGCATTTATATTACGCCGCTTCTTCGGCTGAATCTTCTTCGACTTTTTCACCAACAGCAGCGCCGCGTTTGGCGTTTCTAGCAAGAAAGTCTTCCAATTCACGAATGCATTGATCTTCATCCACTTTACGAACCGCTGCGAGTTCACGAGCAAAACGAGCCAGCGCTTGTTCGAACAATTGGCGTTCCGAATAAGACTGCTCCGGCTGACGATCCGAACGATACAAATCGCGGATCACTTCAGCGACAGCAATCACGTCACCGGAATTGATCTTTGCATCATATTCCTGAGCTCGCCTACTCCACATGGTGCGCTTAATGCGGGCGCGGCCACGGATCACCTTCATAGCTTGTTCGATCAAAGAGCGATCGGCCAAATGACGCATGCCTTTTTGTTCGGCACGGTTGGTCGGCACCTTGAGGCGCAATTTTTCTTTTTCGAAATCGACAATGTAAAGTTCCAGCTTGGTGCCAGCAATTTCTTGCTCTTCCACATTGGTAATGCGGCCAACACCATGCGCAGGGTACACCACCAACTCACCAATTTTGAAATTGATCTTCTTTGCTGCAGGTGCAGCAGCAGGCTTTGCAGCCACAGCGGGTTTAGCTGCCGCAACGGGAGCCGCAACTGGCTTTGGCGCGGCAACTGGCGCTTTAACGGCCACTGGCTTCACAATTGGCTTAGGAACAGCTTTGGCAACGGGCTTAATCGCGACCTTGGGAACAGGTTTTGCAGCAACCTTGGCAGCCACTTTGGCCTTGAGTTTCAATTTTGGCGCAGCTTTGGCAGGTGCGGCCTTAGCTTTAATTTTGGTCTTCACCACTACTTTTGCTTTTACCTTGACGGCAGGAGCTTTTTTGGATTTTGAAGTCGGCATGTCTGTTTATCGCCCTTTTTTCGTTGTTCGCTGCCGACACAGGGCCCAACTTGAATTGGGCGTTAAAAAATCCGAGCGCGAACGCCCGGATGACAAAACTGTGCGGTTTTGACTACATGGGGAGACCATATCACAAATTTAAGGATATTTAAAGACGAGACCATCCGTGTACGGTCGAATTTAGGGTTGCCAGAGCTGATTTATGTGGATTCTGGCGATTATGGTTAATTAGAATTAATCGCCCTCGCCCGGTTCGGCTGAGAAATGAGCATCAAACTTGCCTTCAACACCGTCAAATTCCTTGGCATCGGCTGGGGCATCACGCTTGATGGTGATGTTTGGCCATTTTGGCGCAAACTCAGTGTTCACTTGCAGCCACTTGTCAAGGCCGGGTTCAGTGTCTGGCTTAATCGCATCAGCCGGACATTCCGGCTCACAAACACCACAATCAATGCACTCATCAGGATGGATCACAAGCATGTTTTCGCCTTCGTAAAAGCAATCCACGGGGCACACTTCCACGCAATCCATAAATTTACATTTGATGCAGTTTTCGGTGACGATGTAGGTCATTTCATTCCACTATTTTGGTTGTTGGGAAATCAATTAGCTGAGGGATTGATCCAATGCACCCATTTTTTCAAGCATAGCCTCAGCATTGAGAGTTTCGTAGAGCAGACTTGCTTCTGGTGCAGAGCCGCGGCGGGTCGGTTCAGCCAAAACCCGCACCACTTTCACCTGATTGTGCAACGCAATAGTGAGCACATCTTGCGGTTTCACCACATGGCTCGGCTTGGTGAGACGCACGCGATTGAGGCGAACGTGCCCTGCTTCCACCAGTTTAGCAGCCAAGCTGCGGTGCTTCACGAACCGCGCATAAACCAACCATTTGTCGATACGCTGGGCCAGTTTTAACCCTGCTTCATTTGCGCTCGAAGAGCGGCCAAGGCGGCGAAAGGAGAATTGGGGTCCATCGGCTTTTCGGGTTTGGGTGGACGGGGTGGCGGGCGAACGGGCTCCGGCGCACGATTGGGCTTATATTTATCGCGGTGATTAAATTTTGGTTTCGTTTCAACACCATCAGCTGGTTTTTCACGCTTTTGGAAAACTGGGCGTGGAGTCCGTTCAGGCTGTTTGCGAAATGGCCCGGTGTCCTTTGGCCACCACACATTAATCTCAATCATTTCAGGTGGTTGAACTTCAGTCGTAACGGTTTCGACTGCCAACTCAACTGGCACAACTTCACTTTCAACCGGAGTAATAACCACTGGTGCCACAACTGCAACCGGCTTTGCCACCTGTTTTTTTTGTGCTTTGAAGCCGAGGCTCACCAGAATTTCTTCAAATTCTTCACCAGAACACCCAACCAGCGACATCATATCAGAAACCACACTAAAGCCGCCGCCTTCAACAGCACCTGCTGGGCGTAGTTCCTCAGGAATGCGCGGCTTCCAAAATACGCGGTCTCGAATAAGATCGGCGAGCCGCTCCAACATATCAACCCGCACGGCGCGCTTGCCGCAGACGCGGTAGCCACAGACGGCATAAAAGCCCTCTGGCTTTGAAGTGTCAGCGGGCGTGGATGTGAGACCATTAGCAGGCGGAGCCGCAACATTTTCAGTCTGATGTTTCTGCAGCCACCATAGCAATAATCGCATATCGGTTGCGGCTGGCTTTAAGAGAGCGGGTAAGAACAAATGGAACGCACCAAATCGCACGCCAAGCCCGCGCAGTTTGGCACGGTCGTCTTGGCTCAGAGCTTTAACTTCTTCAATCACGCTTTCCCGCGGCAACACGCCAAAATGCTCGACAATGCGAAACGCCATACCCCGCGCCAAAGCCTCAAAGCCTTCGGCATCTTCCAACTTGGTCAGGGGTTCCAACAAAGCCGCTAAATAACGCTGGGTGAATTTCTGCAGGCGCTCACGCACTTCTTCGCGCTGCGCCCCTTGCAACACATCATCAGCCACCACTTCAGCCCGAGGCCGCAAAGCATGATCGCCAGCCAGAACGCGGCCTACAACATTGCCCGCCCAAATAATCTCACCATTGCGGTTGAGTTTCAAATCCGTATCGGTGGTCATGGCCAGTGATTTGGCGCGTTTGCCAATTTCTTCTGTCACAGCAGCAAGGCTTGCAGTTTTCAGCAGGCGGATATCAGCGGCTTCGGCATTATCGGCTGTGAAGTTGAGGCCTTGAATACGGCCCACAAATTCACCTTCGACCTTCACTTCCCCACCATCTTCAACAGTCGTCATCAAGCCTTCCTTCCGCGCCAGCCGCTGCATCAATACACTGGTTCTGCGATTGATGAAACGCTGAGTTAGCTTTTCATGCAAGACATCAGATAATTTATTTTCAATCTCTTTGGCCCGCGCTTGCCAATAAAAAGGGGCTTCCAGCCAGTCAGAACGGTTGGCAATGAAGGTCCAAGACCGCACATGCGAAATGCGGGTGGACAATGCATCTATGCCGCCTTCCATATTATCACTGAGTGCCAGCTGCTTGGAAAACCAATCTTCTGAGATGAAACCCTTGCCAGTGTGCAGATAATGAATAATCCGGCCAATCAGATAGGCATGTTCAGCAGGCGAGATATTCCGGTAATCGGGAACCTGACACACCTCCCACGTGCGGCGCACATCTTTGAGTGATTTGATCAACCCCACAATAGAACTATCACGGCACATTGCTTCTAACGCCCGCACGTCGGGGGCATCCTGTGCGCGGGTGAGGCCCGAAATTTTTGGCAAGTAGCCAAGGCTTTTGCGCAAACCATCCAGCGAGCGAAAATCTAAATCTGGGTTTCGCCATTGCAAATTGCGCACCGAGTCAAAATTATGATTTTCGAGGCGATCAATCATGTCCTGATCAAACGGTTCGGCCTCCGCCGTCACCCCAAATGTGCCGTCATTCATATAGCGCCCAGCCCGGCCTGCAACTTGGCCCAATTCACCGGGGTTTAGATTGCGAAATTGAAAACCATCAAATTTCCGCGTTGCGGCAAAGGCCACATGATCGACATCCATATTAAGGCCCATGCCAATTGCATCGGTGGCCACCAAATAATCCACATCGCCGGATTGATAGAGCGCCACTTGCGCGTTTCTGGTGCGGGGGCTGAGTGCGCCCATGACCACGGCAGCACCACCGCGCTGGGTACGAATGAGTTCAGCAACCGTGTAAACCATTTCAGCCGTAAAGGCGACGATGGCTGTGCGGCGCGGCAGGCGCGAAAGCTTTTTCTGGCCGGCATAAGCCAATGTTGAAAGACGTGGACGCGTAACGAATGTGCAGTGCGGCAACATCTTTTCCAAGATCGGTCGCATTGAGGCAGCGCCCAGCAGCATTGTCTCTTCTGTTCCGCGTCGATGTAAAACACGGTCAGTGAAAATATGACCGCGCTCAAAATCAGCACAGAGTTGCACTTCATCAATCGCCAAAAACGGCACTTCAATATCAGGTGGCATCGCCTCCACCGTACACACCCAGTAACGAGGCTCCGGCGGTATGATTTTTTCTTCACCTGTAATCAGTGCCACGGCAAGGTCGCCCACTTTGGCCCGTACGCGGTCGTAAATTTCGCGCGCCAGCAAGCGCAATGGCAAACCTATCATGCCTTTGCCGTGCGCTAACATGCGCTCGACAGCGAGATGGGTTTTTCCGGTATTGGTGGGCCCCAGGACGGCAGTGACGGGGCGATGTGGTGGCATGGATGCAAACTAGTTAGGAAATTTGCTTCGTGCAAATCTAAAATATTTTATGTGTTTTTAGAGCATTATGCAGCGAGCCAAAGCGCTTGCGATATTGGGCGGGTGTCAAACCCACTTTGCGGCTAAAAAGCCTGCTGAAAAAACTGGCATCTTCATAGCCTGTTTCACTGGCAATGGCCGCAATGGAAAGATCACCCGTCTCTAACATTTGCTTTGCTTCCTCCAGTCGCAAGGCGTGGATATAGTCGAGTGGTTTCATGCCCGTTGCCAATTTAAAACGCCGCTCAAAGCTGCGCGGCGAGAGGCCAGAAAGTTTGGTGAGAACCGCCACTGGGGAAGGCGTTTTGTAATTATGCCCCACCCACTCTTGGCATTTGTGGATGACTGCGTCTTGGGATTGTCGAAAATAGAGCAGAGACGCAAATGGCTTTTGACCAAGATCATGCCACTGCAACATATAAACTTTGGCAACTTCTATCGCTTCTTTCAACCCTACAAAACGAGCAATTAAATAAAGCGTCAAATCCTGCCAGCTTGAACCACCACCAGCTGTCAAAATGCGCTGTGATAATCCACTCAAAACCAGAGACTGATTGGGTGTCACTTTAACATTATCATAGTTGCGCGACAGCATCTTGGCATAACCCCAGTGTATGGTCGCTTCACAATGGGCCAACAACCCCGCTTCGCCGAGCAGCACCGCGCCCGAACAGGCACTGGCCATCATTGCCCCATCCCCATGGATTTTTTTGAGCCATATCACTTCCGGCTCATATTGCCCTGATACACTGCCATTTGGATCAACATAGAAATCGGGAATGCACACAATGTCGGGAGGTGGGCAATTTGAAAAATCATAATGGGCACAAACTGATATTCCATTGGCGGCATTAAATGGTTCAGTGTCGCGTGCGACGATATAGGGCCGCATTTTTTGCTCGCCCGCGACACCCTTGGTGATGTAGCTGAAATCACGACCCGGGGATGAAAACAAGTCGAACATGCCATACAAGGCCGAGGCCGTAACTTCAGGTACAGCGAGAATGGCAACGTTGAAGGGCTCTTTAAGTGTCATCATGGCGGAAATGACCAGTTATCAGCTTTTTCGACTTTAGGACTTGTGCGCTTTTCAATCTAGTCTTTTCTCAATTTTGGAGGATGCGACCATGACGAAATCCCAAGCCCACAAGATTTCATCCGAAAAGATTGAAGCTTTGCGAGCGACCATGCACGGCGAAGTGCTGGATGCAAACAGTGCAACTTTTGAAGAGGTGCGCGTAATCTGGAATGCCATGATCGACCGCAAGCCTGCGTTAATTGCGCGCTGTCGCAATGCTGGAGATGTGGCAACGGCGGTGAACTTTGCCCGTGACAACGGACTGGCCATCGCCATCCGTGCGGGTGGACATAATGTGGCGGGGTATGCTGTTTGTGACGGCGGTGTGATGATTGACCTTTCATTGATGAATGGAGTTCGTATTGCCCCTGATCTTAAGACGGCCACCGTCGAGGGTGGTGCGGTTTGGGGCGATGTGGATGCCGCAACCACAGTTTTTGATCGCGCAACTCCAGGAGGTCTGATTTCACAAACGGGTGTTGCTGGACTCACCCTTTCGGGTGGGATCGGTTGGTTGCGGGGCAGCCATGGGCTGAGCTGTGATAATTTATTTGCAGCTGATGTTGTGACAGCCGAAGGTAAATTGGTTCACGCCAATGCTTCTGAGAACGCGGATTTGCTGTGGGCCTTGCGCGGCGGTGGCGGCAATTTCGGCGTGGTTGTGAGTTTCACTTTTAAGATTCATCCCGTTGAACCCAATCTCATGTTCTGCGCTCCAGCTTATCCTGAAGAGCGGGCCAATGAAATTATTCCCCTGTGGCGTGATTTTATGAAGTCTGCACCAGATAAGCTCAGTGGTCTTGTTGAGTTTTCAACGATCCCAGAAGATCCAGCTTATCCCGAACACACTTGGGGCCAACGCGTTTTGGCGCTTGCACATGTTTATGATGGTCCGGCGGATGAAGGCGAGCGCGTTGTTGAACCACTGCGCCATTTCGGCGAACCGCTGCTCGATTTCAGCGGTCAGATGTCTTATCGCAGCATTCAAACAGCCTATGATGCGTTGTTCCCCAAAGGGCGGGATCGGTGTTATTGGAAATCCACCTATATCAAAGGGCTCGACGACGCAGTGATCACTGATTTCACAACTTTGGTGGCTCAGCGCCCCTCAGAAAAAACAATTGCTTCGATTTGGCAATTTGGCGGAGCGGTGCAGCGTGTTGATGCTGCTGCCACAGCTTTCGGTGATCGTTCTATGCCTTATATGCTGAGTTTTGACGCAGTATGGTCAAGCCCCGCCGATGATGACGCAAATATGACATGGGCGCGCAGTTGTTGGAATGATATGCAGCGCCATTCAACCGGACGAATGTATCTGAATTTCCCCGGCCACGGTGAAGGTGCCAACCTGGTGCACGACGCGTTTGGGGCCGATGCTTATGCGCGACTGCAAAATGTGAAGCGCAAATATGATCCGCACAACGTCTTCCACTTGAATCAAAACATTACACCAAACTAAGTGCCTCAAATTGAGCCAACTCCTTAACCTCTGGATTCAAACAAGAACGAACCGCGCCCGAATCGCTATTCACCTCAGATTCAGTTTTTGTTCCTTTGGTTTTGTAGAGTGAAGCAAATTTTTGACTGTCCAACAATACGAAACCATGCTGCTTCACGGTATTCAGTCACCGCTAAAATTAACTTTCAACTGACTATGGTTAATCAACTACGCGCGGCAACCTCTTGCAAGCGTTAAAGAAATTAACCAAGCGTTCCAAGAGGGAACGGAACACGCCCGAATCGCTATTCAAGCCGTTTTCTAGTTTTGTTCACGCCATAGGTTGTGGTTAAAACACAAGGCCCCCATAGGAGGTGGCGAGGCATCAAGGCTGTCTGGCAAAAAATGCTGCGTGGCATTAACCTGATGTGCCAAATGTGGATTCGTTTATTTCTGCGGTGAAATGCACTGCTTGCTTGACCTCGGAAATTTGGCACCCTATAGAAGCCGCAACAGGAGCTGGAAAACCTTTTTCCGGCTCGTTCTTTTGTATGGAGATTACTATGGCGCGTCGTTGTGAATTAACTGGCAAAGGTCCGCAAGCGGGCAACAAAGTCAGCCACGCCAACAATAAAACTAAAACACGCTTTTTGCCAAACCTGTGCCAAGTAAATTTGATGAGTGAGGCCATGGGCCTTTCTTACAACATGCGCATTTCAGCAAACGCTTTGAAGTCGGTTGAGCATCGCGGTGGTTTGGATGCGTTTTTGCTGAAAGCCAGCAAGGACGATCTTTCAATCAATTTACGCAAGCTCAAAGCTGCAATCACCAAGAAAGTTGAAGCTGCTCCAAAGGCTGCTTAATCTTTCAAAATAAATTCTAAAAGCCGCTCTGGTTCAGAGCGGCTTTTTTGTTATGGTCCATCTATGGAACAGAAAAGACATTCCGCCAATGCGCCCCGTGATGGCAGCCCCCGCGTGCATTCATCATCCACCATTCGCAATTGTGAATTGGGGAGGTTCACCGATGTGGCCGAGCGTGTGGTGATGGCCGAGACCACACTTGGCGATTACTCTTATGTCGAGCGTCACACCGAAATTATTTACGCGACAATCGGCAAGTTTTGCGCAGTAGCATCAGATGTGTGCATCAATGCGCTCAATCATCCGATGGAGCGAATATCGCAACACAAAATTACGTATCGCCCCAACGAGTATTTTCTCTACGCCAAAATGGACAAAGAGTTCCGCGACGTGCGCAAAGCTGCGACTGTGGAGATTGGCCATGATGTGTGGATCGGCCACGGCGCAATTATTCTGCCAGGCCTCAAAATCGGCCATGGTGCCGCAATCGCGGCGGGGGCCGTAGTAACAAAGAATGTGGATTCCTTCGCCATTGTCGCAGGCGTTCCCGCAACCCGCATCAAATGGCGCTTCAAAAAATCCATCCGTGAACGGATCATTGCGCTGGGCTGGTGGGATTGGACCCATGATAAACTGGCCACCATCGTCGATGATATGCGCAATATGACGGTAGAAGATTTTTTAGAGAAATATTCAGGCAAAGCTTGATTTCCTTTTCGACAATATTATATGTAACTCACATTGTTCCAAAAAGGAATTCCCTTGAGTTTTTTGTCTAATTTAAACTGGCGCTATGCCACCAAGAAATATGATGCTGCTGCAAAAGTGCCGCAAGAAAAGTTGGATCAAATCTTGGAGACCATCAGCATGGCCCCATCATCAAATGGCTTCCAGCCCTATGATGTCTTGGTCATCACAAACCCCGCCATCCGCGAAAAACTAAAACCCGCAGCTTATAACCAGCCACAAATCACCGATGCCTCTCACCTGCTGGTGTTTGCCGCTTGGGATAATATCCATGAAGGCAATCTGGGCAAGGTGTTTGACGCCATGGAAACTCTGCGCGGCAAAAGTGAAGCTTTGGACGAACGTCGCAAAAGTTCAATTGCAGGCTTTGCAGGCAAAAGCGCTGAAGAAAATTTTACCCACGCCGCCCAACAAGCATTTATCGGTTTAGGTTTCGGCTTGGCAGCCGCCGCTGAACTGAAAGTTGATTCAACCGGAATGGGTGGCTTCAGCCCACCACAGTTTGACGAAATCTTAGGCCTGAAAGCAAAAAGCCTCCGCAGCGTAGCATTGATGCCGCTAGGCTACCGCGATGCCGCAAACGACTGGCTGGTCAACCTGCCTAAGGCAAGACGTCCAAAAGCAGAAATGTTCCACGAGGTTAAGTAAAACTAAAAAGGCGCGAGGTTTCCCTCGCGCCTTAAATTCATCCGTGAACGGATTATTATTCGCCTTGAGCTTCTTCAGCAGGAGCATCTGCCGCCTGCTTGGCGCTCAAGTCTTCGCCTGTGGTTTGATCCACTTGCTTCATGGAGAGGCGAACCTTGCCGCGATTGTCGAAGCCTAACAGCTTCACTTTCACAGCATCGCCTTCCTTCACAACGTCAGACACTTTGTTCACGCGGTGTGGAGCAAGTTCCGATACGTGAACGAGGCCGTCTTTTGCGCCGAAGAAATTGATGAACGCGCCGAAATCGACAACCTTCACAACCTTGCCATCATA
>JANPGD010000015.1:0-12825 GCA_031423845.1 Hyphomicrobiales bacterium
GAAGAACTAACTCAAGGTCTCGGCAATTGGGCAGCACCAGCATCATGGACGACCCGCGCCAAGAAAGAACGCTTGGCATGGATTAAAACCGCTGAGAAATACACCAACCCCAGCAATGCCGAACGCCCTTCCGATTCACAGGTGGTTGGTGCCGTGCAACGTGCACTCGGTAGTGAAGCCCATGTTATGTCTGCTGCCGGTGGTCTTCCCGGCGAAATGCACAAACTCTGGCAAGCGGGCATTCCCGGCTCCTATCACATGGAATATGGTTTTTCTTGCATGGGTTATGAAATTGCAGGCGGCCTTGGCATTAAAATGGCCAGGCCTGATGCCAATGTCGTGGTGATGATGGGCGACGGCACTTATATGATGGCCAATTCCGAACTCGCCACATCTGTGATGCTCGGCCACAAACTCACTGTGGTGCTCTTAGATAATCGCGGGTTCGGCTGCATCAACCGCTTGCAACATTCTGCAGGTGGCGAGCGCTTCAACAACCTGTTTGACTACAACACCAAACAAGATGTCTCACCTGCCATTGATTTTGTGGCTCACGCCGCAAGCATGGGTGCCATTGCCGAAAAAGTGTCGTCGCTGGCCGATTTAGAAACCGCCTTGGAACGTTCAAAGAAAAACACGCGTACCACGGTGATTTTGATCGACACCGATCCGATGGAAACAACCGATGCTGGTGGCAGCTGGTGGGATGTAGCCATCCCCGAAGTTTCAACAAGACCAACAGTTGTTGCCGCGCGTAAGAAATATGTGAAGGCGTTGAAAAACCAACGCGTGGGAAGTTAAAATGCCAAAACTTCTCGTTAAGCCGAAAAAAGGCGATGGCCGCGTCACCCACGTCACACCAAAATCCGCCAAGTGGAAATATGTGGGCTTTGATCTTTGGAAGTCTGCCAAAGGCAAAATTGCCAAGGGCTCTGAAGCCAAGCGTGAGACTTGTTTGGTGTTCGTGTCCGGTAAAGGCCGTGTGACCATCAATGGCAAAGACTTTGGAGTGATCGGCGATCGCATGTCGCCCTTTGAAGGCAAGCCGTGGTCGGTCTATGTGCCACCCGGCTCGAAATGGTCGGTGGCTGCAACCACTGAAATGGTGCTAGCTGTGTGTTCGGCTCCTGCCAAAGGCAAACACCAAGCCCGCGTTATTGGCCCTGAAGGTCTTTCACAAGAAGTGCGTGGCAAGGGTTCAAATACCCGTCACGTCACCAACATTCTGCCGGAGCAAGATCCGCTGGCTGAAAGCCTACTGGTGGTCGAAGTGATCACGCCAAATGGCAACACCTCATCCTATCCGCCGCACAAACACGACAAGGATGACCTGCCGAAAGAGTCTTACTTGGAAGAAACTTATTATCATCGCATCAACCCACCACAAGGCTTTGCCTTTCAGCGTGTCTATACCGACAATCGCAAACTGGATGAAGCCATGGCCGTTGAAGATGGTGATGTGACATTGGTTCCCAAAGGTTATCACCCATGCGCCACCGTGCATGGCTATGATCTTTATTATCTCAACGTGATGGCTGGCCCCACACGCACGTGGAAATTCCACAATGCGCCCGAGCATCAGTGGTTGTTGAAATAAAATTAAAATCCTGTGGTGGGTCGCGGTCTGCCGCCATCGCTGAAGCGTGAGAATCGAAACGGGTGGGGATCAACAGATGGTTTCTCGCCCGTTACAATCTGCGCCATTAATTTGCCTGCACCTGGCCCAAGGCCAAAACCATGACCGGAAAAACCAGAGGCCATAAACAGTCCGGGCTGCTGAGCGATCGGGGAAATCACCGGCACCGCATCCGGCGTGGCATCAATCACGCCACCCCATTTTTCGGCAATGTGCATATTTTGAAAGGCTGGAAATGCTTTTTTAATTTCCGCCGTAGCCTCATCCAAAATCCACTGGGCAGGCTCAGGATCAAGAATCCGTACCTGCTCAAAGGGCGAAATTGAATTCAATTTCCAGCGCCGCGCGAGTTTTGCCTCTTCAATAAAGCGCTTGCCCAGACGCAAGCGAAGCCCGCGCCAATCCAACATGAACACCGGCAGAAAATCCATCAACAATCTAAAACTATCCGGCACAATATCGGCCACAGAAACAAAATTATGGGTGATGGTATAACCACCATCTAAACGTTTGCGCGCTGTGAATTTTCCTGCACAAAATGTTGTGGCCAGTCCAGTATCAATCGGTGCTGTACGCATTACAGAACCGAGCACGCCTAATTGCGGAAATGAAATGCCCAAATTGTGCAAAAACCGCCGCGACCAATATCCACCCGCCAACACAACACTATCGCACGCGATGGTTCCGCGCTCTGTCACCACTGCACTCACGCCACCTGCTGAAGTCTCCAGCCCTCGCGCTGCACAACCCGTAAAAATCTTTCCGCCTAACTTCTGCAAAGCCCGCGCCATGGCCGGAACTGCGATGAAGGGTTCGGCGCGTGCATCGCTTGGTGTATAAAGTGCACCCGCCCATTTCACAAAAGAACCCGGCAGCAATTGCGCAACCTCATCGCTATTGAGCAGTTGTGAAGCAATGCCATGAGGAGTCGCGTGATCCTTCAACCATGCACCATGCTTAGCCATTTCTTTTTCACTGTCGGCCACATAGGCAATTCCGCAGGTTCTAAAGCCAGTTTCCGCATTCACGCGTTCATTCATGCCGCGCCATAAATTCATCGATTCAAGGATCAAAGGAATCTCGCGTGGGTCGCGCCCCATCTGGCGGCACCAGCCCCAATTGCGTGACGACTGCTCAGCCGCCACTTCACCTTTTTCAACCACCACAACGGAAAGCCCACGCTCGGCCAATTCCAGCGCCGTCATAATGCCCGCAATACCCGCCCCAATTACCACCACATCAGCGCGGGGCGGCAGTACATCATTCGGTGTAACTTTTTCGATGATGGGCATTAGCGGGGATAAGCCTTGCGATATTGTTCTAACAAATGAGTTCTGTTCACTTCAGTATAAACCTGCGTGCTGGAAAGGCTAGCATGGCCCAGCAAATCTTGGATGACACGAAAATCAGCCCCTGCGCCTAATAAATGCGAAGCAAACGAATGGCGCAGCGCGTGAGGAGTGGCAGAATCGGGTAAGTTTAAAGCCCCACGCATCCGCTCCATGAGAAGTTGAATAATGCGAGGAGAAAGTGCACCACCTTTCACGCCGCGAAACAGGGGCTCGTTCGGCGATAGCGCCAGAGGACACAGTTTCAGATAGGTGGCTATCGCATCGCGCGCTACTTGCACCACGGGCACAATGCGAGTTTTGCCACCTTTACCTAACACCACAATCGGGTTGGTCTGCGCCTGTTTCACGGTGAGAGAAAGCGCCTCTGAAATACGAAGCCCGCACGCATAAAGCAAAGTCAACACCGCGGCATCGCGGGCCTGCACCCAAGCCTCATCATTTTCAAACACATCAGCCGCAGCCACGCGCCGCGCAGAATTTTCAGGAAGCGGCCGTGGCACCGAATGAGAAATTTTTGGCGCACGCACCACACCCAATGCTGCACATTTAAAATCACCTCTGCGCTCTGCATGGCGAAAGAACGAACGGATGGCCGACATTTGCCGCGCTAGGGATCGGCTCTGAATACCCGCCTTACGGCGCATAGCCATAAAGCTACGAAAATCTGAAGCCGTTAATTCGGTGAGCGCTTTTACTGATGCCGTCTCACCTAAATGCCCAGTTAGAAACCCACCAAACTGCGCCACATCATGCGCATAAGCCTCCAAAGTCTTAGCCGCCATGCGTCGTTCAGATTTCAGCGCCGTAAGCCACGAGGCAGCAATCTTCGCGGCATCGGGAGCAAGGTTGAATTGAAGAGGCGCTGTTTCCATTTTTTAGACGTTAGAACGAAATTGATTCCGAGACGTTAAAATTAAACAATGCTCTGCCCTGTTTTCTTCCAATCCGCCAAGAACGATTCAATGCCCTTATCCGTGAGCGGATGCTTCACCAGACTTTTCAAAACAGCCGGCGGTGCTGTGGCATAATCGGCACCAATCAAAGCCGCTTCACGAATGTGATTGGCGGTGCGCACGGAGGCTACCAAGATATTAGTGTCAAAATCATAGTTGTCATAAATCTGGCGGATCTCAGAAATCAAATCCATGCCATCAATATTAATGTCATCCAATCGCCCAACAAAAGGCGAGATGAAAGTGGCCCCCGCCTTGGCCGCCAGCAGTGCTTGGTTGGCGCTGAAACACAAAGTCACATTCACCATGGTGCCTTCGGAGGAAAACACTTTGCAGGCTCGCAAACCATCCACCGTGAGTGGCACTTTGATGGCTACATTCTTGGCAATCTTGCGCAGCACATTGCCTTCTCTAATCATCCCGTCAAAATCCAACGCTGCCACTTCAGCACTCACCGGACCTTCCACAAAGCTGCAAATCTCAGCAATCACCTCTTTGAAGTCCCGACCCGATTTGGCGATCAGTGAAGGGTTCGTCGTAACACCATCCAGCAATCCCATGGATTGGATTTCTTTTATTTCAGCAACTTCGCCCGTATCAGCAAAAAATTTCATGGTTCAAGTCCTTCCGGTGAGAGTTTCGAGTTTATGCTTTATATCGTGAATGGGCCTTGTGCCCAAAGTTCTGCCGTCCAACATGGTCACAGGTGTGGCAAGACGCAAGCTATTGGTTCGAAAAACGGCATCAGCTAGAAATACATCGTCCAGCGTCACCACAGCTTCATTGGCGTGTAGTTGAATTTCAAGCCCATGATGCAAAAGCTTAGCCCGCGCAATACCGCATAAAATGCCTTGATCAGATCGTGGCGTAATCAACCGATCCCCCTTCACCAAAAACAAATTTCCAATCGTGGTGCAAGCGACATGCCCTGCCGTGTTCAACATCAAAGCATCATCCGCTCGATCAGTCACTTCCCGCGCCGCAACGATGTTATCGACGTAGGACAGGGTTTTGAACCGCGAGGATGGAGCCGTTTCATTGCGCCTGATGGTGGACACGGCCAATGCGATTGACAAAGGATGTGATGGATCAAATGCTGAAAGTGTGATCAGCAGGCTGGGTGCGTCGCCAAACCCTGTTAAAGCCCTTGGTATCACCACGCCGCGCGTGAGCGTGATACGCATGACGGCCGAATCAAATTTATTCTCCGCCAAGGCGGCAATAATTCCTGCACGAATCTGAAGTTCATCAAACCCAATGCCCAGTTCTTTGGCGGCATCCATCATACGCACAAGATGCTCATCAAGCCAAACCGCATGATCATTGTAAACGGCGATGGTTTCAAACACCCCATCCCCCAGCGTTAAGCCGCGATCCGCAGGATCAAGTGCCAGCGATCCTTCAACAATTGCACCATTAAACCAAACGACACTCATGGGACCACCTTTAAAAAATTTCTCAACAGATCATAACCATGTTCAGTGAGAATTGACTCCGGATGAAATTGCACCCCGAATGTGGGGTGAAACTTATGTTGCAATCCCATTATCTCACCATCATCGCTGCGAGCCGTAATTTCTAAATCAGTGCTTTCAACGCGGTCCACTATGAGCGAATGATAGCGCCCCGCCGAAAAGCGTTGCGGTACATTTTCAAAAATGCCTGTGCCTGTGTGGTCAATCTCTGAGCTATCACCATGCATGGGTCGCCGCGCACGCTTCACTTCGCCACCAAACACTGCACCAATCACCTGATGGCCTAAACAAATTCCAAGAATGGGAAGCTTGCCTGAATGGTTTCGTACAATATCGATCGAAGCTCCTGCTTCATGTGGCGTGCAGGGACCGGGTGAAATAACAATCGCTTTGGCATTCAAATCGGCGGCGGTCACTTCGTCGTTGCGCACCACTCTGGTGCGTTGGCCCAACTCTTCAAAATAACGCGCCACGTTGAAAACAAAACTATCATAATTGTCGATAATGAGAATCATGGCTGAAAGGCCTCCATGATGCGTTTGATTTTGGTGAGGCTCTCTTCATATTCAGCAGCGGGTTGTGACCTCGCCGTTATGCCACCGCCGCCTGCCACATGCGCTTTGCCATTTACAAACATTGCCGTGCGGATAGCGATGTTAAAATCACAGTCACCATTGAATCCGAGATAGCCAATGGCTCCACAATAGACCCCGCGCGCTTGACCTTCCAATTCTGCAATAATTTCCATAGCGCGAATTTTGGGAGCGCCGGTGATGGAGCCTCCCGGAAATACGGCGGCGAGCACATCCACCAGATCTAGCCCCTCGCGCAACTCACCCCGCACCACTGAAACCAGATGATGCACATTGGCATAAGATTCTAAACCACAGAGAACTGGCACCTTCACCGTACCGGGTTTTGAAATGCGCGAGAGATCATTGCGCAGCAAATCCACAATCATCACATTCTCGGCGCGGTCTTTGCGACTGGCTTGCAACTCCGCCATCAGCTCAGCATCACGAGCCTCATCAACTTCACGGCGGCGCGTGCCCTTTATAGGCCGCGCTTCAACATGGGCTTCATTGCAATTCACAAGACGTTCTGGCGAACTCGAAACAATCTGTACATCATCATAATCAAGGTGCGCTGCAAAGGTGGCGGGGTTCATGTCGCGTAATCGACGATAGAAGGCGTAGCTATCAAAACCATCAGGAATATCGGCCACAAAACATTGCGTGATATTAGCCTGAAAAATATCGCCAGCTAAAATATAATCGACAGTTTTTTGTACAGCGGATTCGTAAGCGACTCGCGTAAAATTAGATTTCCAATTTTCAATCACGGCGGAACCATGAGTCCCGACTTTGCACTTCAATAGTTTTTCCAGTGTATCAGCATCAGCTTCGGAATTCGAAACAATCCAAGCCTTCTCCTGCAAGTGATCAAAGCTGACCACCATGTTATAAACATGCAAAATCATATCAGGGCACAGCGGTGCAAATTCCGGCACCCTTGAATGTGATTCCAATGTGCGGCCAAATTCATATGAAATATATCCAGCCAATCCGCCCTGAAACGGCGGCAAGCCTGGAACGGGTTCTAAAGCACCGGCTTGCAACACGCGCCGAATGTCGCCCAACGAAGCATTCCGTAATGTGGCTGATGGATTACACGCCAAATAAGAATAGCGGCCCAAATGCTCATGCCGCATCACACTTTCCAAAAGCGTCAAGTTCTGCTCACCCCGCAACCGCGCCGCAAGCGAGGCGGGTTCAAGATAAAGAATCTCACGAACATGCGGTTTCATATGAAAACATATAAGGCTGGAAGCGGGGCACATCAAAGTCTATTTGTGACGCTATGAGTTCCGATTCCGTCATTGCTGATGTGCTGTTGCCGCTGGCCCTGAACAGCGCCTATTCTTATAGCGTGCCGCAGGGTATAGCTCTGGTAGCGGGCAACTATGTGGAAGTGCCGCTGGGGCCGCGCAGCGTTATTGGTGTGGTGTGGGAGGTGCGACCCGCTGTGCCCACCATATCGAAGATGCGTGACATAACCCGCGTCTTCGATATGGTGCCCATGAGTGAAACTCATCGCAAATTTGTGGATTGGTTGGCCGCTTATTATTTGGAGCCACAAGGCAATGTGCTGCGCATGGTGTTGCGCGTTCCTGCCGCGTTTGAGGAAACCAAACAAAACATCGCTTATCGTGCCAGCGCCACAAAGCCAGCGAAACTCACGGCCCAGCGTGAGCGCGTTTTAGAAATGGCATCCCAAGGCTTTGCCATGCGCGCAGGGGAATTGGCCGAAGCTGCAGGTGTGGGCGTCAGCGTAGTCAAAGCTTTGGCCAAAGCGGGTGGTTTGGAAGAGGTAGCCCTGCCAGCCCACCGCAACTTTGCCGAACCTGATCTCAATGCTGGCGGTCACACGCTGAACAAAGATCAAACCACGGCGGCAGCGGCTCTGCGGCAGGTGGTGGCCACCCGCACTCACAAAGTGATGCTACTGGATGGTGTGACAGGTTCTGGCAAAACTGAAGTTTATTTTGAAGCCATGGCAGCAAGCTTAGCAGCAGGCAAACAGGTTTTGTTGTTACTTCCGGAAATCGCCCTCACCGCTCCCTTCATCGCTCGTGTTGAAAACCGCTTCGGGTGCGAACCCGCGCAGTGGCATTCTGAGTTGCGCCCGCGTGAACGTGAACGCGTGTGGCGCGGTATTGCTGAAGGCAAGGCCCGTATTGTGGTGGGCGCACGCTCAGCATTATTTTTACCATGGGCTAAGCTTGGACTTATCGTGGTCGATGAGGAGCACGAGAGTGCGTATAAGCAAGATGAAGGTGTGCCGTATCACGCCCGTGATATGGCTGTGCTTTATGGTTCAATCGGAAAATTTCCCATCATCCTGTCGTCGGCAACACCATCTTTAGAGTCCTTGGTGAATGTGGATCGTGAACGTTATGGCGTTGTGAAACTGAAAGACCGCCATGGCCGCCCCGAATTGCCAGAAACAACGCGCATTGATATGACGCGTGAGAAATTGGATTCCGGAACGTGGCTTTCATCTCCATTGGTAACATCGGTCGCTGAAACTCTGGCAGCGGGCGATCAAGCATTATTGTTTCTCAATCGTCGCGGCTTTGCACCTCTCACCCTATGTCGCAGCTGTGGCCACCGCCTGCATTGCCCTGATTGTGATGCCGCCATGGTGGAGCATCGCTTTCGTCGCCAACTGATGTGCCATCATTGTGGCCACCATGAACCCGTGCCCAAAGCTTGTCCTGAATGTGGCACTGAGGGCGACATGGTGCCCGTCGGCCCCGGCATTGAACGCCTCGCAGAAGAAGCTACAAAATTATTTCCCGAAGCACGTATAGCAATTCTTTCCAGCGATCTCTCCCGTGGCGTTTCCCTGCGCGACACCTTGCGCAGTGTTGAGCAAGGCGAGTTTAATCTTGTCATCGGCACTCAGCTGGTGGCCAAGGGCCATCATTTTCCGCACCTCACTTTAGTGGGTGTCGTGGATGCTGATTTGGCTTTGGAATCTTCAGACCCGCGAGCGGGCGAACGTACGTGGGCATTGTTGGCGCAGGTGGCCGGCCGCGCCGGACGTGGTGCCAAACCGGGACGCGCCTTGGTGCAAACTTATTTGCCCGAGCACCCTTTGATGAAAGCGCTGCTAAAAGGCGACCGCGACGCTTACCTCAACAGTGAAAAACAAATTCGTGAAAACACCACGCTACCGCCTTACGGCAGATTGGCGGCGATCATCATGTCTGGGCCTGATGGAGCAGAAACAGAACGCTTTGCACGAAACATCGCCAATGCTGCTCCGCTAGCAGAAGGCATCACTGTATTAGGCCCGGCCCCCGCACCCATCGCCATGGTCCGTGGCCGTCACCGCTGGCGCCTATTGGTGAAGGCCAGCCGCGACGTGAACATTCAAAGCTTTTTGCGTGAGTGGTTGAAAGACGTGAAATCCAAAGGCGCACTCAAATTAAACGTTGATGTGGACCCCTATAATTTTTTATGAAAAGCGCCACTCAATCTTATTCTTGTAAACTTCACCCGGGCGCAAAACTGCGCTTGGAAAATTTGCATGGTTTGGCGCATCAGGAAAATTTTGCGGCTCAATCGCAATGGCTTGTGAAGGCTGCAATGTGCCAAATTTGGCAGGCACTGTGCCATTCCAATTAATCGCGGTGTACATTTGGATTGCACATTCGGTGGTCCACACTTCCATGCTACGGCCTGATGCTGGATCGCGCAATGTAAGCCCGTGCTTCATTTCACCACGAGATCCATCCAAGCAGAAGCAGGTGTCATAACCTTCAGCTATTTTCCGCAACGCACGAAAATCAAATTTCGAACCTTCAACTTTTCGGATTTCTCCTAGCGGCAACAACGCTTCGGTGAGTGGCAAATATGAAGCCGCATTGATTTGCAAATCTTGTTCCAACACCGAACCTTTGCCCGCCATATTCCAATAAGCATGATTGGTGAGATTGATAATCGTTGGCTTTGTCGTCGTCGCTTCAATTTCAAGCGACAGAACGTTGTCCTTTAGTTTATAGATTGCTGTTGCATCTAAAGAACCTGGAAAGCCTTGGTCACCATCAGGCGAATTTAAAGTGAACCAGATTGAATAGTTATCCGCTTCAACCGCCCATTCTTTAATAGCGAAATTTTCTGGGCCACCATGCAGCTGAAAGTCACCTTTATTCGGCGCAACTTTGACCAAAGCGCCATCCAACATAAACTGCGCCTTTGTAATACGGCCAGCATAGCGACCAGCTATTGCACCTGCATAAGAATCAGCAGCAGCCAAATCAAAATCAAACTTATTGCCGGCAACCACATCCACACCATCATAAGTGAACGCCATAAGCCGCGCCCCGATGGGTGAAAAGACAGCATGAAAACGCCCATTGCGAAGTTCTAGCACTAGTGATTATCTCTCGGAATGCCCATAGTCTTGGCAATGCGTTGGAATTTGGTGGAACCCTTGATAATCATGCCTTGGGCCAATTGCTCGGTGGTGTTACGGAAAATTTCTTGCCATGGCGTTTGGGATGGCGGGACTTTGTAACCACCACTAGCCTCTAGGTCAGCGCGACGCTTGGCAATCTCTTCGTCGGAGATCAGCATGTTACAAGCCCCAGTATTCAGGTCAATTTTAACACGGTCACCATTTTTCAAAATTGCCAAACCGCCACCAGCCGCAGCTTCTGGCGACGCATTCAAGATTGAGGGTGAACCTGATGTGCCAGATTGTCTGCCATCACCCACACACGGCAGCGAACGCACACCCTTCTCCAGCAAATAAGTGGGAGCACGCATATTCACAACTTCGGCAGCACCAGGATAACCCAAGGGGCCAACGCCACGAATAAACAGAATGGTATTTTCATCGACATCCAACTTCGGATTGTCGATATTGGCATGATAATCTTCCGGCCCATCAAACACGATGGCTTTGGCTTCAAAAGCATTTGGCATTTTGGGATCAGACAAATAGCGCGCGCGGAATTCATCTGAAATCACGGAGGTTTTCATAATAGCTGAATCAAACAAATTGCCATGCAGCATTTTAAAGCCCGCGTTCTTTTTGATCGGCTCGTCAAACTCTTTAATCACCTTACGATTCCAAGAGAATTTATTGCGACAATTTTCACCAATGGTTTTGCCGTTCGCAGTGATCACATCTTCATGAATTTTGCCTGCTTTGATGAGCTCCGCCACTACTGAAGGAACGCCACCAGCGCGGTGATAATCTTCTCCCAGATACTCCCCTGCAGGCTGCAAATTCACCAATAAAGGCAAATCAAGCCCATGCTTTTCCCAGTCGATAACGTCAAGTTCAACACCCAATAGACGCGCGATGCCGTTCAAATGATTGGGCGCATTGGTGGAGCCGCCGATAGCGGTGTTAACAGCGATGGCATTTTCAAAGGCTTTGCGCGTCATAATTTTGGAAGGTGTCAAATCCTCACGTACCATTTCTACAATGCGCTTGCCCGTCTCGTAAGCAATCTGCCCACGCTCTCTATAGGGTGCAGGAATGGCGGCATTGCCGGGCAAACACATGCCGAGCGCTTCAGCCAATGAGTTCATTGTGGTAGCCGTGCCCATGGTGTTGCAATAGCCCGCTGATGGAGCCGATGAAGCCACAAGATCGACAAATCCTTCATAGTCAATTTCGCCGGTCGCCAATTTCTCACGCGCCATCCACACAATTGTACCGGAACCTGTGCGCTGGCCTTTATAGTCACCGTTGAGCATCGGTCCGGATGAGAGTGCGATGGCTGGAATATCAACCGTCGCCGCCGCCATCAAACAAGCTGGTGTCGTCTTATCGCAACCAATCGTCAGCACCACGCCGTCGAGCGGATAGCCATAGAGAACTTCAACCAACGAGAGATAGGCAAGGTTACGATCAAGGGAAGCTGTCGGGCGTTTGCCGGTTTCTTGAATGGGATGAATTGGAAATTCGAGCGGAACACCGCCTGCAGCAATAATCCCATCTCGCACCCGTTTGGCGAGTTCAACATGGGAACGATTGCACGGCGACAAATCAGAGCCAGTCTGAGCAATACCAATAATTGGCTTTGCGCCTTGAAGCTCACCGCGTGTGAAGCCGTAATTGAGGTAACGCTCCAAATAAAGCGCCGTCATGTCAGCATTGTCTGGGTTATCAAACCAGTTTTGCGAACGTAAAGTGCGGGGCATTTTTGGTGGAGTGCTCATGGTCGTGCCTCAAATTTCATTTGTCATACATATGATAACCCGAACGCGCGCAAACGTCCACCAGCATCAAATATTGATTGACTAATCCATGAGTCATTCGCGTTTTTGGCCTGACACTTGGGGCAAGCGGGCATCACAAATTGTGATTGCGATCGCGAATCAAATTTCTAAATCACAAAATTGTTAATATGTCATTAAGAAAATGCCACAATTTGGTCACAAAAAGCGCACAAGTTGCAAACGTGGGGCTTATTTAACCTTATTATAGGATGAGCATCATGAAAAAGATCCATGTGATTTTTAGTCTGTCTGCTTTGGCGACATCTGTATTACTTCTTGCCTCAATCTCAGGCGAGGCCGCCAGTAGTTCAAAACAATGTCGAGCAGCGGGATTGAGCAACGCAGAATGCGCTTGCCAAATCGCGTTAGATACAGGCAGCAGGCGAGCACTGCAATTATACCTGCGGCAATACTCTCATTCTGATACAGCCTGCAATGCTTTGGCTTCAACTGCCGTGTCCGTTTCAGGTAAAACCGATGACGGGTCCGGCAAAAATCTTCGTTACAACCCTTTAGGTATCACAAGCAGCTCTAGTGGTGGTTCATCCAGTGGTGGTTCATCCAGTGGTGGTTCATCCAGTGGTGGTTCATCCAGTGGTGGTTCAT
>JANPGD010000016.1:0-5856 GCA_031423845.1 Hyphomicrobiales bacterium
CTTCTCCGCCGCGACCGAAAATATAGGGATCGCCGCCCTTAAGCCGAACCACCACGCGGCCAGCCTTCGCTTCACGAACCAGTATATCATTGATCTCGCTCTGCTTAGGGGAGGGGGCATAGGGTGTTTTGCCTACAGGAATGCGCACCGCATCCCGCCGCGCCATTTCCAAAACACCATCCGAGACGAGACGGTCATAAACAATCACATCAGCTTCTTGCAGCTTGCGCTGGGCTTTCAATGTAAGAAGTTCAGGATCACCGGGGCCAGCACCGACAAGCGATACCCGCCCAACTGCAGGCGCTGAATCTTCCGCGATTGCTGATTTAAAGCTGGCGGCAAATGCCTTTTTATCATCTTGAAAGAATGCATCGCGCACTTCACCAAAGAAAAACTTTTGCCAGAACGAACGTCTGCGATTTCCGTGAGGAACAACTTCAGCAACATGGCCACGCAAACTTGCCGCGCGGGCCGCAAGGGCACCCAATTTCTGTGGCAACATAGCGTCAATCTTTGCGCGAATGCCTTGGCCTAAAACTGGTGCCGTGCCTTCGGTGCCAATGGCAATAACCACCGGGTCACGATCTACAATCGAAGGCACGATAAATGTAGAAATATCGGCTTCATCTACGGCATTAACCGGAATGCCGCGTGCTTGCGCTTCCTTACTCACGCGCGCGTTCAGTTCGGGATCTGCGGAATAAACCAACGCCGCACCCTCAAGCAAATAACCAGCAAAACGTGTCGACAACCATTCCACGCGTTGATTGGCTTTAAGTTCTTCATGGAGAGCAGGGGCGATGATTGCGATTTTGGCGGGTGTTTTCAGCAACAGGCGCACTTTGCGCAAGGCTTCTTCGCCACCGCCAACAACGATGACTTTGCGATCTTGAAGATCGAAGAATATCGGAAAATAGCGCATCTTACAGTCTCCGTTCTTTCATCCGCACGATTTACATCTTCACCAATGTGATCGATTTCCATTGAAATTCAACAAAAACTAGCTCAATCATTGACAAATACGAATACCGTTCTTTATACAGAACGGTAGTTCTAAACAAAGGACACTCAAATGTCAACGCGTGTTAAGCCAAAAAATCCACCATCCAATAATGGTGAATCGGGTGCCGATCTTGGCAAAACCATTCAACGTTTGCGCAAGGCCTATAACTTATCCCTAGGTGAATTATCGGAACAGTCTGGCGTCGCAAAATCGATTATTTCGCAGATTGAACGCAATGAGACTAACCCCACGCTATCGACCGTCATCCGGCTTTCGCGCGCACTTGATACAACGATTGACGAAGTGTTACGCGGTGATTCCGGTTCCCAGTTTATTGAACATCAAACCAAATCTGGCGTTCCCATGCTCGAAAGCGAAGATGGCTTGTGCAAACTTGCCATTGTTGGCCCGCTTAATCTGGTCGATCTCTTCCAATGGTATGATTTTCACGCAAAGCCCAATGGCGTTTTGGAGTCCGAACCGCATCCGCAAGGCACTGTGGAGCACCTTTATATAGTGTCAGGTGAATTGGAAGTAACGGCAGGTAACGAGACTAAATTGGGTAAACAGGGCGAAGCAATCCGCTTTCGTGCTGATGTACCCCATAAAATTGTAAACTCGGGGCAGGGTGCTGCCCACGCAATTATGATGCTGGCGCTGCGGCAGGTGGGCGCGAGTTAAATGCGAATACCGACAAGCTTCAAAGCATTGTTCGACGACATCTCTCAAGATTGGGATTATGCGCTGCAGCATCCACATACCGACAATCACCGCCGCATGCAGTGGCGCGATGTGGCTTATGCAACCCCTGTTGGTTTTAGACCCCTGATGCTTGATGTAACTTTGCCCAAAGGCGAAGGGCCATTCCCACTTGTGGTGTTTATCCACGGTGGCGCTTGGCTTTCGGGCCATCCCACGGTTTCTAATCCCACTTACCGTAAAATTGATTATGTGAATAAACTTCTCGACGCTGGCTATGCGGTTTCAAATGTTGCCTATCGCTTTTCCGGTGAAGGGCCATTTCCGATGCAATTACATGATTGCAAATCCGCTATTCGTTTTTTGCGCAATCATGCGGAGCTCTTTAATTTTGATCCAAACCGATTTGCCGCCATGGGCGATTCGGCGGGTGGCCATTTGGCCAGCATGGTGGGACTTACCGTCGAAAACGTGCAACTTGAAGGTTTTGTGGGTGATACAGAAGGCTCAAGTGCTGTTCAGGCCGCAGTGAATTGGTTTGGTCCCACCGAATTATTGACCATGGAGCAGCATAGCATAGGCCGCGAACTTGGCTCTAAATACGCGCCTGAGTCTGCTGAATCTCGCTTAATTGGCGGAACCATGGAAGAGCATCAAAGCAAGGCCATTGCGGCATCACCAATAACTTATGTTTCGGCCAAGGCGCCACCGTTTTTGCTGCAATATGGCACGGCTGATCGCTTGGTTCCTTTTCAACAAGGTGAAGTTTTAGCCGCAGCGCTGCACAAAGCGGGATGTGATGTGACGTTTTCGGCAATTGTAGGGGCTGATCATTGTTTCTGGGGTGTTGATGTTTCGCCAATCATGCCGGAAGTTATCGCGTTTTTAAATCGCGTGCTGTGAATGGTCACCCTGCACGAAAGCTGGAGGCAGCCCTTACAAACCGAGTTTGAAGCGCCTTACATGACGGCTCTCAAAGAATTTTTGGTTGCCGAACGTGTCGCTGGCAAACAAATTTACCCCCGCGCCTCGGAATGGTTCAATGCTTTAGATTCAACGCCGCTGCCAAATGTGCGCGTAGTCATTTTGGGGCAAGACCCTTATCATGGCGAAGGCCAAGCCCATGGCTTGTGCTTTTCTGTTCAGCATGGCGTTAGGCCGCCACCGTCTTTAATGAACATCTATAAAGAATTGCAAACAGACCTTGGTTTTTCGCCACCGGGCCACGGCAACTTGTCGGCTTGGGCTGGGCAGGGCGTGCTCTTACTGAACTCGGTTTTGACGGTTGAAGCGGGGCTTGCCGCATCGCATCAGGGCAAGGGCTGGGAGCGCTTTACTGATGCTGTCATCAAGTTGGTCAATGATCTACCTATTCCCGTGGTCTTTATTTTATGGGGCAATTATGCACGGAAAAAAGCGGCCTTTGTCGATCGCAATCGACATCACGTTTTAGCTAGCGCCCATCCTTCACCACTTTCAGCACATAACGGTTTTTTTGGCTCGAAGCCGTTCTCCCAAGCCAATGCATTTTTAATCAAAAGCGGCCAAAATCCAATTGATTGGAAAGTAGCAGACTAAAACTATTTCACTTTTACAATTTGACAAATTCCGGGATCATTGAACTTGCGATCAGAAACACGGCATTGCCGCAGCGCTTCATTGATCGCCCCTGTCATTGTCGGATAGTTCCAAGCCGTCCCACATGAAATTCCAGTTGCTAAAGGCGACCGACCACCCGTGACAGCCATGGCTTTATGGCCCTTTTTCTTCAAATAATGATTCTGGTACTCAACTTTACAATCAGCTAGCGCCGGTGTTGCCGCTCCGCCAATGAAAGCTATCAAAACGAGAGCCGTGGTGCAATTGGCCATTATAAATCGAGAAATCGTCTTTGACATTTTCAGTCTCCCAATAATCACCTGTTTGAGGCTAATTCAACGTCAATATCTTTGCAAGCCGTACCGATTAGTTTGCATTTAATGTCTGTCGGACTTACACCATGCTATGACAAATTTTACTGCTTCTTTGCGATCATTAGCTATCGGAGCGTTTTGGCTAGCCATGATCGGATTGGTCAGCGCTCAGGACCTTCCCACTTTTGACAGTCAAGCCAAGCAAGCCATTCTCATCGACGCCAAATCTGGAGCTGTATTTTATGAGAAAGATGCCGATGCAGCAGTCCCTCCCGCCAGCATGAGCAAACTGATGACACAAGCTATAGTGTTTGATTTGCTCAAGGCTGGCAAGTTGAAGCTAGACCAAGAATTCATCATCAGTGAAGACGCTTGGCGAAGAGGCGGTGCTGCGGCGGGTGGGTCGACCATGTATGCGGAGATCAACTCGCGGGTGAAGTTAAATGATTTAATCTCAGGCGCAATAATTCAATCGGCCAATGATGCCTGTATCGCTATGGCAGAAGGAATATCAGGCTCCGAGCAAGCTTTCACACGGCTGATGATTGAAAAAGCAAAAAAGCTTGGACTAACCAATAGCACATTCGCCAACGCCACGGGCCTGCCTGATCCCGGCCACCGCATGAGTGTGCGCGACCTGTCAATTCTAGCGCGTTACATCATCACCAATCACCCTGATTATTTCAAAATCTATAGCCAGCCTGAATTTACCTGGAACAAAATCAAGCAACAAAACCGCAATCCATTGTTGAAAGAATACCCCGGTGCGGATGGCATGAAGACGGGTTACACTAAAGAAGCTGGTTATGGTTTGGTAGGAACAGCCACACGCGATGGCAGGCGGCTTATCGTCGTCGTCGCAGGTTTGAACACCATCAATGACCGTAAGGTTGAATCACAAAAATTATTGGATTGGGGCTTCAATCAATTCAAAACGATTGATCTTTATGAGTCCGACGAAACGGTCGCCAAGGCCCGCGTTTGGGGTGGCACTGAACGGTGGGTAAACCTTGTAACTTCAGGACCTTTCAAAGTCGCGTTGTCGCCGCAAGAACAAGCAAAAGCCGAAGTGAAAATGACTTATACAGGCCCCTTGCTTGCCCCAGTTAAAGCAGGGCAGGCGGTGGGTCTGGTGCGCATTCTGATTGATGGTAAATCGGTGGCCGACGTGCCGCTGGTGACCGCCAATGAAGTTCCAGCAGTCGATTCCATGTGGAAAAAGGCTTTGGATAGCGCGCTCATAATGGTGTTTGGTTCTTAAATGTTTATCACTTTTGAAGGCGGCGAAGGCACAGGTAAATCCACGCAAGTGAGGTTGCTGGCGGAGCGACTTCAATCTGCTGGACGCAAAGTGGTTGTGACGCGTGAACCCGGCGGCACACCGCAGGCTGAAACCTTGCGAAGCCTCTTAGTATCAGGTGACACCGATAGCTGGTCAGCCGAAGCAGAGGCGTTGTTGAACTATGCAGCACGAGATTCACATTTGAATGCCGTTATTCGCCCTGCACTTCTCGACAAAGCGATTGTACTCTGTGATCGCTTTATGGATTCTACGAGGGCCTATCAGGGCTTTGCTGGGGCTTGCACATTTCGCCTCTTGGATGAACTGGAGCGCAGCATTGTGGGTGATACGAGACCCGATATGACTCTGATGTTTGATCTCAATCCAGTCGTGGGTTTGGAACGGGCCAGATCACGAGGCGCTGGTGCCGAAGATCGCTTTGAGCGCAAAGGCTTGGCCTTTCATCAGCGCCTGCGCGAGGGTTTTATGGAAATTGCCAAAGCCGACCCAAAACGGTGCCGCATTATCAACGCCACTGAATCGATTGAGGCAGTTTCCAAATCGGTGTGGGCTGCATATAATGGCCGATGATAATGAAGACCCACGCGAAGTTTCATGGCATCCACGCCATGCCCAAGAATTGTTGGGCCATGCTCTGGGTGCTGATCATTTTTACAAAGCCTTTGAAGCCGGAAAACTGCATCATGCGTGGTTGATCACTGGAGCCAAAGGAATCGGCAAAGCCACCTTAGCCTATCGTTTGGCTAGTCACGTGCTGGGCCAGAAGAACCAAGCCCAAACCCATCGTTGGATTGGGGCTCGTTCTCATCCTGATCTTTATGTGCTGGAGCGCAAACTGGGCGATACCAAACCCCGCAAATTGAAATCTGAAATTTCAGTCGATGATGCAAGAGGGTTGTCCGAGTTTTTCTCCCACACGTCATCGGGCGGCTGGCGCG
>JANPGD010000017.1:0-2403 GCA_031423845.1 Hyphomicrobiales bacterium
TGACGAAATGAAGATGGAGGGGAAGTTCCCGTCCCGGCTTCAAGCCCGCATATGCTGAGTGAGGTGGTGATAGAGGCCAAGAGGCTCGAAGCACAGCTAAGAAACGCAGCGATTTTAAATTCGGCGGTGATATTGGTTAGCTATTGAAGGCGCTTGGGTCACAGCGCTCGCGCAAGCGAACGCTGATCTATAAATCGCGCATGCCCTCTTCGAGGCATGCGTGTGCCCAAGGTCCACCGCCGAAGCTCCCGAACGTGAGGGGCGCGTGAAGCCCCACCACCTGCAGGCGCTGCGGATGGATCCGGCAATTTCGAGACGCTGTCGACACTGTCCCCTCCTTTCCGGTTCCATTAAAGAGGAATATAATGCTACGAAAGGAATTGTCAAGAGGGATAGGAATTTATTTTTGTATTTGTTTCGAGCAACCCTTCGAGGCTCGCAAGAGCGAGCACCTCAGGGTGAGGGGTTGTGGCGTTACCCCTCATGCTGAGGTGCGAGCGCTTGCGAGCCTCGAAGCATAGCTACACGTAAAATTATTCAAATCCCGCCTTAAGCCGCAGGCCTAAACTTCTGCACCTTGATCGACTTCGCAGCCTTGCGAGTCACCGCAATGTCATATTGAAGCTGCATTTTCAGCAACAAATCCATGGAAACTCCAAAGGCTTTTTCCACACGCAGCGCCATTTCAGGGGAAAGGGCTGCTCGACCATTCAACACTGCACTTAAAGCAGGCCGCCCCACGCCCAAAATTTCCGCAGCCCGGGTCACACTCAGCGCTGCAGGCACCAAAACATCCTCACGCAAAACTTCGCCGGGGTGAGCAGGATCAAGCATGTGCATTTTTTAAACTCCTCAATGATAATCAACCAAATCAATTTCGTTTGCCACACCGCTTTGCCACTTAAAAACAATGCGCCAATTGCCAGTCACCGAAAGGCTCCAATAGCCCTTCAACTCACCTTTTAAAGGGTGCAACCGCCAACCTGAAACACTTTCAAGCTCAGCCAGTTCCTCTGCGGCGTGAAGAGCCGTGAGCAAACGCCGCACACGGCCAACCATATCAGGCCGCAACAACTTGCCATCACCCGCTTCAATAAGACGGCGCAACCCTTTGTGACGGACAGATCCAATCATGTGTTGTGTGTAGCGCTATGGGCAACAGCGGTCAAGGGCATGATCCTCTCACAGGGAGAAGGTGGTGTGCGGACTATCGTGGTTCGAACTAATGCGCTAGCATCGTAGCATCACCAGATGAACCACGCGCTCTTCGGCGCGCCAAATGCGAGATTGAGATGCATTCCGATTCCCAACCAATGCTTGCCCAGAAGACCATGATTGTCTTTGTTGTACTAGCGATCCCACCAGTGCTGTTTTTGGTGACGATCGTTGCCTTTGCCTTTTACTATGGCAGTCAGGGCGCCGATCCGGATCAGACCGCAGTTCTGACTCAGGCCGCAGCACCATGGATTCTCGTTGTGACGCAAGTCTTGCTGTTTGGGATAGTTATACTTCTGGCACGTAGCGCCGGAGGGTTGGGCTGGACGCTGCCTAGGGACAAGTCGGCCGTAGTCGAGGCACTGGTGGGCGGCGCGTCAGGTATAGCACTTGGCTTGGCCTATGTGTTTGCGCTGGCCCCCGCCCTATCTTGGGTGCAGGCGCATTTCGGCGACTATGTGCCAGCCGGATCAGTGCTGTCGACGGTGGGCGCAGCGCCACTTCCGTTCTTCATCGCAGACGTGTTATTAGCTCCATTTGTTGAAGAGTCCATTTATCGGGGCTGGGCGACCAGCCGGCTGTTGTTGCGCTACGGCGCTTTGCCCACGGCGTTAATCGTGTGCGCTGCGTTTGGGCTGCTGCATTGGGCAGGCGGTTTCTGGTATATGCTGCTGGTCGGCTGTGTCGCGGGCGGTTTGTTCATGGCGCTGCGCTTGGTACGCCGAAACCTAGTGGCTCCGTTCACCGCTCATTTGGGCCTGAACGCTGTCGAATACCTGTCGGTACTGTTTGGCCACTGACTGCCCCGCTCAACCGTGATTGTGCATTGCGCCACGCAAACAGAAGACCAAGCAACCATAGCTACAGTTCTGCCAATCACCCATGCCGCGCCAAAGAATAAACGCGAAGCCGTTGGGATTCCACCAGCCATCAAAAAGCATTTAGGCTTAGATGATGACCGCTCATGAATCATCATTGCTGAAGGCAATGAATTCATCTGGCCCGGATTTGACCTGCGCAAATTGCCGAACAAAGACGCCTATGATTATGGATTTTTGCCACCACGGTTTTTCGACAAAGTGCGCGATGCGTTTGTAGAATTTGCGAAAAGCGAGAAGTCAAAACTAATACCAAGAAGCTAAAATTCACCCCTCTCCCTTGGAGAATGTGCCCGAAGGGCGAATGAGG
>JANPGD010000018.1:0-9007 GCA_031423845.1 Hyphomicrobiales bacterium
GCCGAGAAAATGGTCTTGTTCGCTGCCTGTGAATTCAGAGATAAAATTATCAAACCACACGAAGCGGAATTTCAAACCTGTCGGCGAAAATTTTACGCGGCTGAGGGCAAACACAATGGAATAAAATGTCGGAAAAATAGCAAAAATGAGAATGAGCGACACGGCCGGCGCAATAAAAAACGTGCGCGAATGGCGATCAACCCATTCTGCCCAACTTGGTTGAGGCGTAAGTCCAGCCGGGGTTTCCCCCGGCTGGTTTGCGTCACGAACGTGAGACATTGATATGAAGCCTATTTTCCAAGCGCCAAAGCTTGAGCTGCAATTTGGCTGTCACGACCGAAATCTTCCGTGACCTTTTCCCAACCTGCTTCAATATTCTTCAGTGCTTCATCAACTGTTATTTCACCTGCCATGTAGCGGGCGAGTTCTGTGTCGAGAACCACCGAAGTATATTTCTGTGCGCCAGGGATCTTCATGTCCGAAGCCATGTTCGGATTGTTGATAGCTCCGTTGATGGCGCCCATGTAGTTTTTGGCCAAATCTTCCGACATGCCAGCTTTCACCCAGAAATCGGTGCTTGCGAGTTGCGACAGACGATAAGGGTTATAACCTGTTGCACCGACGGTCACATCGACGCTCGATTGCGCAGACTGGTTCATGTAAGAAAGGAATGCATAAGCTGCATCCTTCTTCTTTTGGTCAGCCTTGGCATTGATTGCGCCAGCCCAGCCACCGAAGGCCGAGAATGGAGCATAGTTTACGCCATCAACAGCAAAGGGAGCGCTTTCTTTGGACACAGGAACGAGCTTTCCAGTAGCGCGGTCAAGCACTTCTTTAGAACCAACTGCGCCAACTGCAAAAATCAGATTTTTGACTTTTGCAGCATCAGGATCGAGCTGTAATGTGCCTGGATCACCCCATTCAATGAGTAGTCCGCAGCGACCATCCTTGAACAGGCCTCGCGTGTCACCAATGTCCATGTTTAACTCTTCAGGTGGGCCGTATTTGGTGGTTTCCTTATAGAGCTCGAAGGCTTTCTTCCAACCGTCGTTGCTTACAATTGGCTTCATTGTGGCGTTGTCAAAGTGGAACCCTTGTGCGGTGCCTTGTGTTTGCACAATTGGCGCCGCGATTGTCTGGATTGCGAAGTAAGACTGGGCGTTGCGCTTCTTGAAGATGCAAGAACCATAATCTGGCTTGCCATCGGCATTCATATCTTGGCCATTAATGGCCTTGGCAACAGCGATATAATCTTCCCATGTCTTTGGCGGTTGCAGGCCAGCTTTATCAAGCACGTCCTTGCGGTAGTAAACCATCTGGAAGTCGCCATCGAGCTGTATGAGCTTGAACTTGCCGCCAATCTTCATGCCGAAATCGCGGAAATAAGGTGCGATATCGGCAGTGTCGATCTTGGTATCTTTTGCTACATATGGATCGAGGTCTTCGAGAAGACCAGCGGAATCAAGTTCAACACCCCAACCAGCGGCGAATACTGCTGCATCGATGGAGTTTGTGCCTGTAGACCAATCATTTTGCACCTTCGGGAAAATTTCAGCAAATGGCACTTCGGTTACAACAATTTTGGCGCCTGTCATTTTTTCAAAATCAACGCCACGGTCTTTCAGAGGACCAGCAATAACTGGCCCGGGGCGCGTTAGAATATTAACGGTCACACCATCAAATTCACCAGCAAAAGCTGATGCAACAAGACCGCAAGTGGCGACTCCTGCAAGAGCCAATCCGGTCACAATTTTACGTAAAGACATAATTGTATCCTCCCAAATATAGCAGCACTCACAGGGACTGCTTTGCCTGTTGTTCCCGATCTATCAGTGCATTTATTTGCACCGTCTTTTCGTTCACGACGTTCCCAGCTTCTTCGAGCCAGTTGTTCTCAAAAAATAAACTTACATAAAATTTATTCTTCGACAACTTTAATTATTTTGCTTCACCGCCGCTGGCAGCAACAATTGCCTCGAGCGACTTAAAGCTCAGAGTAGAATTCACATCTCGTACCCAGTTTATAAAATCAATCATACGACGCTGTATCTTGTAATGATGATTTTGCGCGATATCGCTCAACCGATGATTCAGGAAGGGATTCTCGAAGCGTTCAATCGTAACTTTTACATAGTCTGCTGCCTGTTCACTCATCTGGCGGGCCACAAAACCTGGAATAACTTCATCGCGGTAAAGTGCAGACAAGCGCTGTTTTACCGCTCGATCTTCTAGCACCTCTCGAACGGTTTCATCCTGAGGCCTATTTTCCTTCTTCCAAATTTCCGCAAGAAAAGTGTGCCCGAGATTTAAGATGTGTAATTTGAGACGCAGATAGGGTTCCAAGTCATTTGTATAGACAATGCAGGGATGTTGGAGTGGTTCGACAAGCTCAGGTTCCCGCTTAATCGCCCACAAGCCGTATGGTTCCCCTATTGCTCCGACCGGATCAATGGCTTCAGAAACAATGCGGTCTACGAGGGTGTCACAAAAAGTGACTGACTCTTCGAGCCATTTAATGAATCCTTCGCTCGCGTGAAAGTCATTCGAAATCTTTAAAATGAGTGCGCGCAAAACGCGGCCATTATTGCTCACAAGTTCACAGGGAAGGATTAAGAGTGGCTTGCCTCCCCTCTCGTACCTACAGAAAAATAATGCTAGAAGCTTCATCGGAAAACTTTTAGGCGATGTGTTTGACGGACCCCAAACCACCTGTTCTGCTTCCACTAGATCATAACCTGTTTCACCGACATTCGATATGACGATTTCTGTTTCTTCGACAAAAATGGATTTGAGTTGGTTCCACTCGGAATTTGAATTTATGGCACGGGACACGCTGGTGACCTGCGTTGTTTCGTCAATCAGCTGACCGGCCTTGTAACCTCTCAATCGAACAGGGAAGCCCTCAGCAGAACCGAACGCCGCAATTCGGCCCCCTCGAGCGTCTCCCAGTGTGGTTTTTACAACTGTGATCGGTCCAATATCTTGGCCCGCACAACGGGCTTCATGTACAAAAAAATCTGCATGGGCTTGTAAAAACCTACTCGTGCCAAATTGAAGAATACGCTTGGTCATGTCATTCGATCTCAATCATCGCTTTGATGAGACCATTTTTGTTATGAGCCCAAATTGGCAGCATAGCAGGAGTATTCGCCAAGCTGGTGCGATGTGTAATCAACTTTGCAATTGGTATTTTACCGAACTTGATGGAGGAAATTACATGTTCGAAGTCTTGTTCTGTCGCATTCCGGCTCGCCAATAATGTCATTTCACGTTTGTGGAAATCCGGATCAAAGAATGAGATTGCTTCTTTCACAAGACCAACCATGACATAACTTCCACCATGGGCAACATATTTGAAACTTCCTTCCATCGAAGTTCGATTGCCGGTCGCATCGAATACGATGTCGAAACCATTGTTATTCGTCGCCAGTAGTACCCTACCATCAGCATCTCCATTTGCGACAATTGTTTTTTCAATTCCCGCTGTGGCACTCGCCAACTCAAGGCGCGTGTCGTCGCGGTCCATGATCGTAACAACACCACCAGCGATTGACGCAAACAGTGCCGTACCAAGGCCAATGGGGCCAGCGCCCACAACCAAAACATGCGCACCAGATTTCATGCCGCTGCGGCGAACGGCATGGGCACCAATCGCCAAAAATTCAACGCAAGCAGCGGCATCCGCAGACAAACCGTCTGCGGTTAATATGTTAGATTCCGGCAAAACGAGATACTCGCACATGCCACCATCGCGGTGGACGCCCAAGACCCGAATTTTCATGCAACAATTCGGCTTGCCAAGACTGCAGGCATGACAGGTTCCGCAAGCGAGATACGGATTTATCACAACCAATTCTCCGATCTTAAATGTCGAAGACGGATTGCATTCTTCAATGGTCGCAGAAAGTTCATGTCCCATCACGCGTGGGTATTCAAGAAATGGATGAAGCCCTTCATAAATGTGATAGTCAGTACCACAGATACCGATACGACAAATTTTTACCAACACTTCACCACGACCTCTGACCGGCCGACGATGTTCCTCAATCCCTATGCTGTGAGGGGTGTTGCAAACAACTGCTTTCATCGTCGCATTCACGTGATCGTAATCTCCAAGTAACGTTGCAAACGCATATGAGCCCGGAAGGTGATATTGGTTTGCCATCCACAATTGTCATTTTCTTGTTATAGCTCTAATTGGAGATCGTTGTCTCTTGTGCATAAGAGACAAGTAGAACATAGTTGTGTCAAATTGTTTTTTATCAACAAAGAAACATCTTAAAAGACATATCTAACTCTGTTGTGAGGGAAGTTGAATGCGAGGCGAAACAGTTTTCAAAAAGACATACAATTTAGCGCTTGAATACATAATTTCGCTTGGCGTGAAGAATGATGTGCCCTCTGAGAATAGTTTGGCAAGTCACCTTGGGACCAGCAGAACGACTGTGCGAAAAATTTTGAGTGAACTCAAAAATAATAGATTCATAAAGGTCGCCGCGAGTAGTTGGATCGTCTCGCGATTGCCAAAACCTCGCGACTTTTTTCCCGAAGCTGAAACGGTGGCAACGTCCGTTCAAGTTGAAAAAAAATTCTTAGAATGGATGATGAGGAGTGACCGCAAAGCAGGTGATATCGTAAATGGCCTCGAACTCGCTAGGCAATTTGGGGTCTCTACAGGTGCCATCCGTGAATATTTAAATCGGTTTGGCCGATTTGGTCTTATTGAAAGGAGACCAAACTCCAGCTGGATCATCAGAGGGTTCACGCAGGAGTTTGCCTTGGAGCTTTTTGAGGTTCGAGAGCTTTTTGAAATGCGCTCGGCACTTGCATTCGCAAAACTACCAGAAACGTCCCATGTTTGGGCCGCTCTCAAAACGCTTGAGCGAGAGCATGGAGATTTGCTTCGAAGAATTTCTACCCGATATCGTGATTTTCCTAGCCTCGACGAGCGCTTTCATCGTCTCGTGAATAATTCATCAAAAAATCGGTTCTTTATGGACTTCTATGACATAATCTCGCTGATTTTTCACTATCATTATCAGTGGAGCAAAGTTGATGAAAAGCAACGTAATAAAGCCGCCGTCAAGGAGCACCTAGATTACATTGTTGCGCTTTCAAGCAGAGACCCAAAACGAATTGAGATGGCCTGCAAAATCCACCTTAGTTCGGCCAGAAAAACTTTACTGGCGTCGATAAAAACGACGCCTACTGTCAACTTGGAAAGCAAAAAATGAACACATTGAGATTTAGGAGTGTTGGCGAGTGCATGGCGGAACTTCAACTGGCCAAAGACGGGCTCTATAGCCTTAAGTTTGGCGGAGATACGCTAAATACTACATGGTATGTTCGCGCACTTTCCGCTGCAGACGCTCTTGAGGTTGAATATGTGACAGCGGCGGGTAGCGATCCTTTGTCGGGCAGGCTTTTAGAATTCCTCAATGATAACCTGATCGGCACAAAATTTATCAAGACCGTCGTAGATCGCAATATAGGGCTCTATCTCATCAGCCTGAGCGGTGCAGAGCGCAACTTCACCTATTGGCGGAACAACTCGGCTGCAAAACTCTTGGCGGAAAATAAAAATTCTTTCCCACTTTCGCTTGCCAACGCAGACGTCGTTTATTTTTCCGCAATTACACTCGCCATTCTTTCACCCGAACACCGCCAGATTCTATTGAACGAGCTATCGCAATTAAAGGCTGCAGGAGCAGCAATTGCATTTGATTCAAACGCCCGTCCAAAATTGTGGTCCTCTGTAGAGCAGATGAGAGAGGCCACAATTCAGGCCTATAAAGTGGCTACAGTGGCGCTGCCAACCTTTTCCGACGAACAGGCGATGTTTGGCGATAGGACACCTGCCAACACTGCCAAAAGAATTGCCGATTATGGCGTTAATGAAGTTGTCGTCAAAAATGGAGCTAATGCAAGTTGGAGTCTGGTGAATGGTGATCTTTTCGATGTTACACCAGAGCCCGTGCGTAAAGTGATTGATACAACGGGTGCGGGCGATAGTTTCAACGCCGGCTATCTTGTGGGCTGCATGGCAAAGATGGATCCACGATCTGCCACAAAGCTAGGACATCACATTGCCGGTTTGGTGATTGGCCACCACGGAGCACTGGTTCCGATGTCTGTTTTTTCAGATATAAGATTAAGCTTCACATAATCATTCAAAGGAAATAATGACGGTGGAAGCGGACAGCTGCGAACTTGTCTCTGCTTTAAACTCCCTGCTATCAGGAAGAAAACAGGGAAAAACTCCGCAAGCCGCCCTTTTTTGAGTCACGACAGTAGCAATTGACCTTGCCCCAAACTTTTATCCAGCTTTGAGTTCGCTCTGACGGCTAATTATGCCTTGTTGGGCTGGCTGCACAATGGCCTTGATCGCGTAGACATCAAGTATCGCAGCGTCCAAGGCCATTGCTTGTTTGGACGTTGCGGATTTGGCGAACTCGGATGGCGTGAGCCAGCCGAGCCCTGAGTGGGGGCGGTAATGGTTGTAATCGTTTTTCCATGTGGCCAACTCAACGCGGGCCTGATGCAATGAGCTGGACAAGGTGTCGTTCAGTTTCTCATCTCTGAACTTACCATTGAAGCTTTCCCCTCTCGCGGTTTGAAGGCAAACCGCTGCCGGGCGGCGAATGAAACCGTTCTGTTGTGGCTTTCCGGGAGCAATGTAATGCCACTCTACCTTCGCTTCACCAGCCCACTTTAAAATAGCGTTGCTGGTAAACTCGGTGCCATTATCGCTGACAATCATTTTTGGTGATCCTCGTTGCGCCATGATGTGGTGAAGCTCGCGGGCCACGCGAAGGCCCGAAAGCGATGTATCAGCAATCAAGCCCAAGCATTCGCGTGTGCAGTCATCAATGACCGTCAGAACCCTGAAGCGGCGGCAATCGGTGAACTGGTCTGAGACGAAGTCCAATGACCATCGCTGGTTTGGTGCGAGTGGCACAAACATCGGCGCACGGGTGCCAAGGGCGCGTTTACGACCGCCCCGCTTGCGCACAGACAGCTTCTCCTCGCGGTAGAGCCGGAACAGCTTTTTATGATTCACGATTGTGCCCTCACGCTTCAACAGCACGTGGATGCGCCTGTAACCAAAGCGTCGTCGTTCATGAGCAATCGCTTTCATGCGCTCGCGCAAGGCTGTGTCGTCAGGTCTGACCGATGCACATCTCATCGTCATCCGACAACATTCCAGTAGCTGACACGCCCGCCGCTCGCTCATCTCATGGTCAGACTTGAGATGCACGACAGCTTCCCGCTCGGCGGCGGGCGTCACCATTTTTTTCCAAGTAAATCTTTCAGTGCAACATTGTCCAACATGGCATCCCGCCGCCCGGCAGCGGTTTGCCTTCAAACCGCGAGAGGGGCCAGAAGCCGCTTCAACTTGTTGTTCTCTTCTTCAAGGCCCCTTAGCTTCTTGGCCTCAGAAACATCCATGCCACCGAATTTGGCCTTCCACTTATAAATACTGGCATCGCTGACGCCGTGCTTGCGGCAAAGCTCCGAGACTGAAACCCCAGCCTCATGCTCCTTCAATATCCCGATAATCTGCTCTTCCGTAAATCTGTTCCGTTTCATTCTCTGGTCCTCATTGTTGGGCCAGAGCTAACTTCAATATGGATTAAGATGCGGGGGCAAGGTCAAAATTTATGCCCAGTTTCCAAGCGTTTCCATTAAATTCCGCAAGAAATGCAACAGGGAGAAAAATCCGACCTAACAGAAACAGTTCAGGTCTTATCACGCAGCTCAATCTCTTTCGGCTAACTATGCAAATAGTTGTAAGCAGCATAGTTAAGAATTACCGAAACGGCCGACCTTGCTGGACAAGACATAACTGTCGCGGGGCTTGTGCAGCAGAAATTCACCGAGGCGTTTTTCGGAAAGGCCGCGTCCATAATGCGGGGCGGTATCGAAATAGTGGATGTCAGCAGCCCAAGCCGCCCCCAGCACAGCCTCGACGTCGCTCTCCGAAATCTGATGATAAAGATTGCTGATCGACTAACTGCCGAAAGACAGATTCGTGACCATAAGATCAGTTTTTCCGATCTGACTTTTTTGCATTCTAACAGTCCTTGCGCCACATCATTAAAGCGATTGGATGACCAGCGGCCCATCCATTCGCCGTCCACTACCATGACATGGCCGTTCATATAATCTGACGGGGTCGAGGCTAAAAACACCGCAGGCCCAGTAAAGTCTTCTGGCTTGCCCCAACGTTTGGCCTGACCGCGTGGTCTGGGGCGGTGATTGGCCAGTGTGCACACTAGCCGGAGGGCTGCACAACTGGATCGATAGCAGCATGCGTTCTCTGGCTAAGTTAAGCGCTAGTGAAGTAAAGAAAATTACCCAAACCAATGCTGTGCGGCTCTATCATATTTGCGTCTGTCGTCAGCCATCAAGGTTTGCCTTACAGGTTCGACTCGCATCAGCACCAATCCGACCTAAAGCCTCTCCATTCCCAACTTGCATAAAAAGGCGCGATGAAACACACTTGCCACTGAACCTCATCAAAACTGATAAATTTTGAGAGTAGGGAAAATATAAGAGGAACGCACGGATGGCACAATTTTTCAACACCAAAGAAATGCTGGTACAACACGCGCTGGATGGGCTGTTGCGCAGTTCCGGTGGCGCAAATTTAGCTCGCCTCGATGGCTATCCGGCGATCAAGGTAATACTTCGTACTGATCACGAACCATCAAAAGTGGCCATCATTGCAGGCGGTGGCTCTGGACATGAACCCGCCCATGCCGGATTTGTTGGCCGTGGCATGTTGACAGCCGCTGTCTGCGGCGAAATCTTTGCTTCCCCAAGCATTGACGCTGTTTTCGCAGCCATTATGGCTGTAACCGGAATCGGTGGTTGTTTGGTCATCTTCAAAAACTACACCGGCGACAGGTTGAATTTCGGTTTGGCGGTTGAGCGGGCAAGATCCCTCGGAAAGAAGGTGGAAGTTGTTATCGTCAAAGATGATATCGCCATCGCAGAAGTTGCC
>JANPGD010000019.1:0-21964 GCA_031423845.1 Hyphomicrobiales bacterium
AAAAAACATTCCCGCCTTCAGGACAGCGCCTTCGCCTTTGCGACCATAGTGCAGAATATTGGGTGTATCGTGAAAAACTTCTCCCAAACCATGGCCGCAGAAATCGCGCACCACAGAGCACCGTTCGGCTTCGGCATAAGATTGAATAGCATACCCAATATCACCCAAATGCGCACCCGGTTTTACAACGGCAATACCGCGCATGAGACTTTCATACGTAACATCAACCAGGCGCTCAGCGGCGCGGCTCACTTCACCCACCGCATACATACGGCTGGAATCGCCATGCCAACCATCAACAATCAAAGTCACGTCAATGTTCACGATGTCGCCACCGCGTAAAGGCTTATCATTGGGAATGCCATGACAGACCACATGGTTGATGGACGTGCAGCAGGCCTTGCGATAGCCGCGATAGTTCAAAGTGGCGGGCAGAGCTTTATGATCGCCAGCAAATTCCATAAAGAATTTATCGATGGCATCCGTAGTCGTGCCTTCATTCACCAAGGCATTCACTTCATCCAAAGCCTTAGCGGTAAGGTGGCCCGCTTTGCGCATAGGCTCAAAGTCTTCAGGCTTATGGATTTTAATGCGTGGGGCAGTTTCAGTTTTGGTCATGGCGGCATTTTGTCAGGGGATTGGCGCGAGGTCAACTTGATCGTGTATGAAGCCCCAAAGGAATCATTATGTCTCACTCTCCCACTGCAGCTGTATTGTTGATCGGCAATGAAGTTCTCTCTGGCCGCACCAAGGATAAGAACCTCGGATTTATTGCAGATTATCTGGCGGCCTTGGGTATTGATCTTTTGGAGGCGCGGGTGGTGGCCGATGATGAAGGGGATATTGTTGCGGCGGTGAATGCGCTGCGGGCGCGTTATACTTATGTGTTCTCCACGGGTGGCATTGGCCCCACGCATGATGATATTACGGCAGATTGCATGGCAAAAGCTTTTGGTGTTGGCATTTCGCATCACCCTGAGGCTGTGGCTATTCTGACTGCCTATTATGCCGAGAATGGGCGCGAGGCCAATGAAGCGCGGATGCGTATGGCCAGAATTCCACAGGGAGCGACATTGGTTGAGAATCCCGTTTCCAAAGCGCCAGGCTTTCGGCTGGGCAATGTATTTGTGATGGCTGGTGTTCCCAAAATTATGCAGGCCATGTTGGAGAAGATTGCGCCACAGCTGACAAAAGGTGAGTTGGTGCAATCTCGGACTGTGATTTTTCAAGGAGGAGAGGGCGAAGTTGCTAAGCCCCTGAAAGATATTCAGGAGCTTTTTCAGAATGTTACAATTGGTTCTTATCCTTTTGAATCAAGTGAAGGCTATTGCACAAACTTGGTTTTGCGCTCGCGGAAAGTTGAAGATTTGGGTAAAGCTACGGATGCTGTTGCCAAAATGGCTGCGGATTTAGTAGCGGCTGGTAAAGCGCGGGGTTGGAGCCTTGCTTAAAGGCTTGCTCCGGTTTAGCGTTTCATATAAAGAAATCTTTATATAGTTTTTGAGGTTGATCACATGTCCCGTCAAAGTTTTACAGAAGCCCTGAATTCTCGCCCTTGGATGCTGGCCGATGGTGCCACCGGCACCAATTATTTCCAGATGGGGTTGATGTCGGGCGACGCACCGGAAATGTGGAACTTTGAGCATCCCGATAAAGTGCGTTCTTTGCACGGTCAGTTTATTGCTGCTGGGGCTGATATTATTCTCACCAACACGTTCGGTGGCAATCGCCACCGTTTGAAGCTGCATGATGCGCAAGACAAAGTGCGTGACGTGAACATGGCTGCTGCGGCGAACGCCCGCGCTGAAGCCGATGCCTACACAGCGCGGACAATCTATGTGGCGGGATCTATCGGGCCAACAGGCGAAATTTATATGCCAGTTGGAACTTTCCCCTACGAAGAAGGCGTTTCCGCATTCGCTGAACAAGCCGCTGCTTTGAAAGAGGGTGGCGTTGATGTGTTGTGGATTGAAACAATGTCGGGCGAAGAAGAACTTCGCGCTGCCGTGGAAGGTGCTGCAACAGCTGGCCTTCCTATCGTTACCACTATGAGCTTTGACACGAACGGCCGTACCATGATGGGCATTACGCCTGCTGCATTCGGCGCGCTGGCGGGTTCGCTTTCGACGCAACCCGTTGCTATTGGTGCCAACTGTGGCGTTGGCGCTTCCGAATTGGTGGCAACGGTGATGGGCATTACCGAAGCGCGGCCAGACGCTTTAGTGGTGGCCAAAGGCAACTGTGGTGTGCCGCAATATCGCGATGGTCACATTCATTACACAGGCACGCCTGAACTGATGGCTGATTATGCTCGCATCGCGTTAGATGCAGGCGCACGCATTATTGGCGGTTGCTGTGGCACCAGCCCAGAACATTTGTCCTCAATGCGCAAAGCTTTGGAAGGCCACACCAAGGGTGCACGTCCGAGCATTGCTTTGGTTGAGGAAAAGCTGGGTGAGGTTTCTGCACTGGCCAAGGGTGTTGACCAAGCGGCTGAGGGTGCTGCGAGGCGTGAGCGCCGCCGGAGTTAAACTGTATGGATGTTGCAATCACGCAATGGATCAATGGATTTGCGGGCGCATACACTGCACTTGATGCGGCGATGATTGCGACAACGACATATGGCGTTCCACTAATGATTTTGGTCGTGGCTTCTTTGTGGTGGTTGGGCCAGCCGCGCGATCATTTGCGGCATACGGCCATTGTTTCAGGCCTGACTTTTTTATTGGGATTAGGATTAGCGCAAGTGGTGTTGCTGTTTGTGCACCGCGTGCGCCCCTATGATGCGGGCGTTAGTCATTTGATTATTGCACCGACGGTGGATTGGTCGTTTCCATCTGATCACGCGACTGCATCAATTGCCATTGTTTTTGCATTCGCGCTGCAAGGACTGCGGCGGTGGGCTCTGGTATTTTTGATAATGGCAGCACTGGTCTGTTTCTCCCGCGTCTTTGTTGGGATGCATTATGCGACAGATATTTTAGGTGGTGCTGCCATGGCCATTATCGCAGCGCTGTTTGTTAAACTTGTCTATCGCCGAGGATCAAAACTAGATAATTGGCTGATTAAAATTCTTTAGTCGATAAATGCCTCAACCAGCCTCGGTCTGCCGAGCATAAAACAATCGCACACCAATTGAAGCGGGCGAACATCCGTGTCGGACTTTCCGGTTTTCAACAACTCAGCAAAACGAGCGTAGATCATTTCATATTCTTCCATCGGCGCTTCCATGATGGTCTTTCCTTCCACGATGAGAACAGTGCCGCCTTTTTTGAGCGTGAGGGTCATGCCATCCGCGGTGGCGATTTCAATTTCCCACGTTTGTTCGCCAGTCTGACGCCAATCAAAATCAGCCGATAGATCAGCTTTGCGACCATCGGCGTGTTTGAATTTGATTTGTGCCGCAATCGGTGTGGCTTTGTTGCTGGGCACTTCGATGGTGGCGCTTTCCACATAAATGGGTTCAGGTAGAATTTTGGTGACGATGGAAAGCGCATTGATGCCGGGGTCGAACACCCCAAAGCCACCGGGTTCCCAAATCCATTCCTGGTTGGGGTGCCAACGCCGAACGTCTTCACGCCAAGTGACTTTCAACATTGAAATATCTTTGCTAAGAAGCAAGCGCTTTGCCTCATCGACGGCTTGATTGTAGCGTGAATGCCAGGTGGCATAGAGCACCTTGCCCTTGGATTTGGCATAGTCGATCATGTCAAACATTTCGCCCAAGGTGGGTGTTGGTGGTTTTTCGATGAGGACATGGAAACCTGCATCTAAAGCTTGGCGCGCCATGGCCAAACGCACAGAAGGTGGTGTGCACAGCGCCACAGCATCAATTGCTATTTTACTTTGAATGAGGCCATCAAGTGTTTCAAAACAGGGGACATTGTCAAGTTTTGAATTGCGGCTAACGCCAGCCACCAATTGAAAAGCGGAGTTCTTGGCGATGCTTGGTAAATGTTGATCATGGGCAATTTTACCGATGCCAACAACGGCGATTTTGTAAACCATTATTAAATTCCTTAAGCCAAAGCGCGATTGAGTGATGCCAAAAGTGCATCCACTTCTGCAGCCGTATTGTAATGCGCGAGACCCACGCGCAACACGCCGCCCTTAACCATCAAGCCCATGCGGTTAATGGGTTCAAGAGCATAGTTGTGGCCGGACCAGACGAAGATGTTTTCTGATGCAAAATGCTTTGCCAATTTTTCAGGTTGAACGCCCTCAACCGTAAACGAGACCGTTGGCACACGGCGGTGCATGGCGTTGGCTGAGGTGACGCCGCGAATGGTGAGGCCTTTGACTTTGCGCAAACCGTCAATCAATTGCAGGGTGATCTTGTGCTCATAAGTTGCCAGATTTTCCCACGCATTGGACAGGCGTTTGGCGCGGGTGGCACCGCCCCCAAATTGTTCGAGATACTCAATCGCCCCTAAAACGCCTGCTATACCTTCATGGCTGAGAGTTCCGGTTTCAAACTTATGCGGCAGGTCTTCACCCACAGGGCGCACTTTATAGCCGAAGGTTTTTTGCAATAATTCTTTGCGACCCCATAGCACTCCCACGTGCGGGCCAAACCATTTATACGCCGAGGACACTACAATATCCGCACCCAGCGCCTGCACATCGATGGCGTAATGCGGTGCATATTGTACGGCATCGAGATAGACGATGGCACCCACAGTTTTGGCCTCTTTGGCAAAGGCCGCCACATCATTCACCGTGCCAGTGCAATTGGAGGCCATGCCCATGGCGAGGAGTTTGGTTTTACGGGTCAATACTTTGGTCAAGGCATCGGCGGGGAACTCATAAGTTTCCGGATCAAAATCCATCCAGCGCACAACTAAGCCTAAGTCATCGGCGAGCAAGAGCCACGGCGCCACATTGGCATCATGGTCCATGCGGCTGAGCACAATTTCATCGCCACGTTGAAGAGATTTTCCGAGACAGCGTGAGAAGTGAAGTGTGAGTGTGGTCATGTTCTGACCGAACACAATTTCCTCAGGTGTAGACGCGTTATAGAAATCAGCACAAGCCTGATGCGCCTCATGCACCAGAACATCAGCATCCATTGTGGTCTTGAAATATCCACCGAGATTAGCGTTGTATTTGACCAAGCATTCAACCGTGCGGTCAATCACCTGTTGAGGAACTTGGGTGCCGGCAGGATTATCAAAATAAACACGGGGGCGGGCATCATCCTGCAAAGCCAGTGCTGGAAATTGACTGCGCACCACGTCGATTGAGAATGCTGAATTCACTTGAATGGTTCCTTCTTTTCACCCTCCTTAGCGGGCATTTACTCTTGTCTCAACTGTCGTATTCAGGCAAGTGAATGTCGTGACCCGATTGTGGATTTTAACCTCTGCGTCGTATCTTTAAATTCGCTTAACCAGTTCGATGGAGTGCCCCATGAGTGACGCCGGTGATCTTGACCTGAATTCCTTGAATGACGAGGAACTTGTTCAGCAAATCCATGACGATCTTTATGATGGGTTGAAGGAAGAAGTGGAGCAGGGCGTTCACATTCTACTGGGTCGCAATTGGACACCCTACAAAACCCTGACTGAAGGGTTGGTTGAGGGGATGCGGATTGTGGGCATTGATTTCCGTGATGGAATTTTGTTTGTGCCGGAAGTTTTGCTCGCTGCCAATTCGATGAAAGCCGGCATGGCGATTTTGCGGCCTTTGTTGATTGCAACGGGTGCGCCACGCCTCGGCAAAATGATCATTGGAACCGTGAAAGGCGACATTCACGATATTGGTAAAAATCTTGTAGGCATGATGATGGAGGGTGCTGGCTTTGAAGTCATTAACCTCGGCATTAATAACCCAGTCGAAAATTATCTCAAAGCCATTGAAGAGCATGAGCCAGATATCATCGGCATGTCAGCGCTTCTCACCACCACCATGCCTTACATGAAAGTGGTGATCGACACGATGAAAGAAAAAGGCATTCGTGATGATTATATCGTTCTCGTTGGCGGTGCGCCCCTGAACGAAGAATTTGCAAAAGCTGTGGGAGCAGATGCTTATTGCCGTGATGCGGCGGTGGCGGTGGAAACTGCGAAAAGCTTTATGGCCCGCAAGCACAATCAAATGGCCAAAGCGGCAGTTTAACGCCTTACTTAATATTGGTAATGGTTGAGCCAACAATGCTGAGTTTAGCATCGAGTGGACTTGAAATGAGTGGCATTGCAACGATGATGGCGATTGTCATTGCTGCAGCAATCATTGAATACTCAATAGCCGTTGCGCCATTTTGATTTTTCAAAAATGGGCTGACGCTTGTTTTTAAAATGTACTTCATCAAGGTACTTAGCCTTCTATATTAAGCAACCACAAACTTCTTGCTCCACACTATTGGCCATTCATTAACATTCAAGAAATCTTGTTCTTCAAAAGAGTTTTAATATTTGATCTTGCGATTTATAGTTATCAAATTGCAAATGGCTTAATTTGCGCAAACAAAAAAGGCACCCTTGAGAGGCGCCTTTTAAGATAGACATTCTGCGATGATCTGCGAACAGACCACCGCAGGAAATCCGATCGATTAAACCTTGAGGCTTGAACCGATTGAGCTGAACTTTGTTGACAAAGCAGTTGTGATGTATGGCATTGCTACCAGCAAACAAACAGCCATCGCAGCAGCGATGAGGCCGTATTCAATTGCAGTTGCGCCAGATTCGTCTTTCAAAAACTTGTTCATATTACTCTCCAAATGTTACTAACAGCACCTATCCGAAGGGCCTCGCCGATGCTTGGTTGCCGTTGGATATGTAGGCAAAGTAGCCGCAACCTATTAATGAGGCCTAAAATCTAAGATGCGAATTGATTGCAACTGGCGGATTTTCGGTGCAAGTTTTTGCCATGGTTAATTTTTTGCGAATGGGAAGCATGTTGTGTCAGCATTAGAAATAGGCCCTTCCGATCAGTTTAGTTTTCAAATGGGTAGGGGCGAAATATTGCTGCTGGCTTGCGGAGCACTAGCGCGCGAAATCATTGACCTTATTGAACAGAACAAATGGCAAGCCTTCGATGTGCAATGCTTGCCCGCCAAGTGGCACAACACCCCGCAATTCATCGTGCCCGCTTTACGCGAAAAAATTCGCAGCAATCGCAAAGACTATAAAAAGATTTTTGTTTTGTATGGTGATTGTGGCACCGGCGGCTTGTTAGATGCCATGCTGGTGGAGGAGGGCGTTGAACGCATCGACGGTCCACACTGCTATGCCTTCTATAGCGGCAACGAAAAATTTGCAGCGCGTGGCGATGAGGACATGCGAAGTTTTTTTCTCACAGATTATCTGGCGCGGCATTTTGATAAACTCATGTGGCAAGGCCTAGGCTTGGATAAACACCCAGAACTGCGCGACGATTATTTTCAACATTATGAGAAGGTGGTTTATCTGGCGCAAGTGCGCGATGCAGAATTAGAACGCAAAGCCGAAGCCGCTGCAGTGAAGCTGGGGTTAGCGTATGAATACCGCTTCACTGGATACGGCGAATTAGAAAGCGACCTTAAATTCCTCGCCCCTTCGCCCGTCCCACTTGGGATGGGAGAAGGTGGCCGAAGGCCGGATGAGGGCTCTTCCTAATTGGCCAACCAAACTGCCGAAGCCAGAACCTTTGCCCGCACTCTGCGCAAAGATAACACTGAAGCTGAGCGGCACTTATGGGAAGCCTTGCGTGGTCGTAGGTTAGGCGGCCACAAATTCGTCCGCCAACTGAGCATAGGCAAATACTTTGCTGACTTTGCATGCCGCGAACATAAATTGATAGTAGAAGTCGATGGCGTTACGCATGGCGACGAAGCTGAAATCGAACATGATAAAACGCGCACTGTGTTTCTAGGTGAACATGGCTGGCGGGTACATTGCTGCTGGAACCACGATGTGTTCACAAATTTGAATGGGGTGTGCGAAAGCATATTGTTGGCACTAGCTCCACCAAAGTAAGAGCCCTCATCCGGCGCAAGTGCGCCACCTTCTCCCATGCGAAGATGCACGGGCGAAGGCAAATGCATCCGCCTTCTCCTGTTCCTCTTGGAATGGGAGAAGGTCCCGAAGGGGGATGAGGGCTATTATCTTCTAAACTTCCTACTCCCTCTACCCCGTAGGGGAGAGGGTTGGGGCCCGCGGAGCGCAGCGAAGTGGGAGGGTGAGGGGACTTGATTGGGCTGGCGATTGCGAGCCTGTGTCATATATGCCAAAATCAAATGAAATGTCGTACTGGGAGAACTGGGGTAATGTCGCAACACACTATGCTACTTGCAGCAGTGTTTCTCGCAACATCGACCCTAACACTTTGTGTCTTGCTTTGGTCAAAACGATCAACTGGAACCACAAAGTGCAAATGGCAAAAGGATTACCGTCAGCCAAGACCCGGCATGCAACGGTGGATGTGCCATCACTGCAATGAGTTTGGTTTTACGAAAAACCGACGACCGCCAAGAATATGTAAATGGACGATTAAAGATACTGGGCTGTAAGTGAGGTTCACCCCCGCCTTCTCACCCGTCTCGCCCCGCCATCATCGCCCAGTGTTACCACATCCTTATGCGGCGGCAGCGTCAACACCTTTTTTAAATTCACAAAATCCGCAGTCTTATGCGGCAGCGCCATGGCTTCGACGAAATGTTGTTGGAACAGGGGCTCCACAGCAGTTTCGATTTTCTCAATGCGCCTCACAACAGCTTCGATTTCATCGCGGGCGGCTTTATTGAGCAACGCAATCCGCGCACCTGTGCCAGCGGCGTTACCTGCGCTTTGCACCCGTACCAAATCGCAATCCGGAATCAACCCCAGCACCATGGCATATTTCATATCGATATGGCTGCCGAAGGCTCCGGCTAATCTAATCTTGCCGACGGTTTGAATTTCCAACTTATCCATCAGCAGGCGCACACCTGCATAAAGAGCGGCCTTAGCCATTTGGATGGCGCGCACGTCATTCTGGGTGACACGGATGGTTTGTTCACCTTCGCGGATCACGTAATTGAACGTGCGCTTAAAGGACTCGATGCGGGGAGACTGTGCAGCCATTGCGCCATCCACCAAGCCATCTTGGCTGATAATGCCTGCTAAATACATTTCCGCCACGGCTTCAATAATGCCACTGCCGCAAATGCCAGTCACACCTGTTGAAGCAATCGCCTCTTCAAAGCCCGGTTCATCGCTCCATAATTCGCAGCCGATCACTCTATAGCGCGGTTCCAGCGTTACGGGGTCAATGCGCAGGCGTTCGATAGCGCCGGGTGCAGCGCGTTGGCCGCTGGAAATTTGCGCGCCTTCAAAAGCAGGGCCAGTGGGGGATGAGCAAGCAAGCAGCCGCGCCTTGGAACCCAGCACGATTTCAGCATTGGTGCCCACATCCACGCACAGCATAATCTCATCAGATTCATGCGGCGCTTCGGACAGCACCATGCCCGCCGCATCGGCCCCAACATGGCCTGCGATGCAGGGCAGCACATAAGCATATGCGCCTTGATTGAGTTTGAAGTCCATTTCGCGGGCGGGGAAGGTGAGCGGCAGGCCTGTAGCGAGTGCAAAAGGTGCACCGCCGAGTTCAGTAGGGTCAATGCCGAGGAACAAGTGATGCATCACAGGATTGCCCACTAAAACCACTTCCATCATGTCGTTCAAATCGACATTGCCTTGACGGCCCACTTCTTCAGCGAGTTGTTGCAGTGCCACGCGAATGGCGGTGGTCATTTCCACTTCGCCACCGGGGTTCATCATCACGTAGGACACGCGGCTCATCAGATCTTCGCCGAAGCGGATCTGTGGGTTCATCAAACCAGCGCTGGCCACCACTTCACCTGTGGAGAGATTAGTAAGATGCGCTGCGATTGTGGTGCTGCCCACATCAATGGCAATGCCGAACGCTTTGTCATGGAAGCCCGGCCAAATTGAAACCAACCTGTTGCCTCCACCCGGAGCGCGTGAATATACCGCGCAGGTGATTTTCCATTCGCCTTGCTTGAGTGCTTTTTGCAATGCCGCAATGATCGGTAATTCCGTGGTGATATTGTCAACACCCCATTGCTCTTTCAACGCAATAAACACCCGCTCCAAATCGGAGGAGGGCTTGTGCATATCGGGTTCTTCAACTTCGATGTAATAAAGCGTGGTGGCGGGATCGAGTTCAATGGCGCGCGTATCAGCTTCCTTGCGCACCACTTGCTTGTGCACCTGAGATTCCGGCGGCACGTCAATGACGAGATCGCCTTCAATTTTAGTCTGACACGAAAGGCGGCGGCCAGAAGCCAGCCCGCGCAAACGGTCATAGCGTTCTTCAACTTGGCTGAAGGCTGACACATGATTGGCGGCAGAAGTAATGCCATGCTTGGCGAATTCACCTTCACCAACATTGATCTGGCAGCGCCCACAAATGGCGCGACCGCCACAGACTGAATCGATATCCACGCCGAGCGAACGCGCGGCTTGCAGCACTGGAGTGCCAAGTGGGAACCGCCCGCGCTTGCCCGAAGGCGTGAAAACGATAAGCGGGTTTGCCTCCGACATTAGCGTCTGCGCCTTTCCTCACGCGCTTTGCGACGCGCTTCAATATCCTCGTTCGACGATTGCAGGCCAGCAGCTTGCGCAGAGGCGGAAGGGCCCGCCGTCATTTCACGGAATTTATTGGTCCAGAATTTGCAGTGCGCATCCGTGCCATTCAAAACATTGGCGCCAAAAATCGCGTGCATGTCTTCATCATGCAGGGGGTTCATAATCGCTGATGTCATGCCGTGGCTTGCGGCCATGGCGAGGAAATAACCCGTCAGCGCGCGGCGGTTGGGCATTCCGAATGAAACGTTGGATGCACCACATGTCGTGTTCACTTTCAATTCTTCACGCAAACGGCGCACCAAGCGAAACACCTGTTGGCCAGCCGTGCCCATGGCACCGATAGGCATAACCAGCGGGTCCACCACAATGTCCCATGGCTTAATGCCAAAATCGGCAGCGCGGTTTACAATTTTACGCGCCACTTCAAAGCGCACATCAGGGTCTTCGGAAATACCCGTTTCATCATTGGAAATGGCAACCACTGGAACATTATATTTGGCAATCAAAGGCAAAATTGCTTCGAGCTTTTCTTCTTCACCAGTAACGGAGTTCACCAGCGGACGGCCCTTCGCAACTTCAAGACCTGCCTTCAGGGCTGAAGTCACCGAGCTGTCAATGCACAGTGGTAAATCAGTTATCGATTGCACAATCTCCAAAGTCTGGCGCATTAACGGCGGCTCAGTTTCATTGGGGTTCACAGCGGTAACGCCGGCATTGATATCCAGAATATGTGCACCAGCAGCCATCTGCGCCAGCACGTCTTTGATCACGGTTTCAAAATTGCCAGCTTGCATTTCCGCAGCCAGCTTTTTGCGACCTGTGGGGTTAATGCGTTCGCCGATCACGGTGAAGGGTTTGTCAAAACCAATAATGTGTTCGCGGGTGGCGGAGGCAACGAGGGTGTGGGTCATTTATGAGGCTTTCCCGCCAGTGGCGATAAGGGCTTTGATGAGGTCTTGCGTATAGTGCGATTCGAGGTCGGTTTTGGCTTTTTCAACTTCTACGGCCATATCATCCGACACGACCACAGGTTCACTGCGCCGCCAGTCTGCCAAGTAAGCATCGGACTCGGTGGCACCCGACCGCATGGCCGCCATATCAATGGCTTCCATGAAGCGATTGTCCAACATGCGCTTTTCTTCTTTGCGACCAATTTTAACGGAGACTGCCGAAGGAATATCGCGCCAATAAGTAATGATAAGATTTGCCATGTGCGTTTTATGCCCTGTTCTGAAAGCGGCGTGTAGCGCAAAAACGACAAAGCGGAAAGGGGGGCGGCCAGTCTGGTGAAATCGCCACCGTTGTTAGAGAATCATGTAATATATTTTATATTCACAATTGTTGCGCAACAGGAGATCGAGATGAAACCTATCCGTAAAATATTGGGTTTAACCGCCACATTCTTGCTGCTTGCCACCACGCAGGCTTTTGCTGACCTAAAAATTGGCGTGGCCGCCGAACCCTATCCACCGTTTTCTTCGAAGGATACGGCTGGTAATTGGGTGGGCTGGGAGATTGATTTCGTAAATGCGCTTTGTGCGCAAATGCAGGAAAAATGCGAGATAACTGAAACCGCGTGGGACGGAATTATTCCGGCACTCGCAGCTAAAAAAATTGATGTGATTTTGGCTTCCATGTCAAAAACCGACAAACGCAAAGAATTGATCAATTTCTCCGATACTTATTATAGTGCGACGCCTTTAATGATCGGTGCCAAATCTGGTGACATGGATATCACGCCTGAACATCTGGCTGGGAAAATCATCGGCGTGCAGGCCGCCAGCATTCACGCAAACTATGCCGATAAATATTTTGCTGCCACGTCCACTGTCAAAGCCTATCCAACGCAAGATGAAGCCAATCAAGATTTGGTTGCAGGTCGCATCGATTATGTGTTGGCCAACGGTTTGGCGCTGGACAGCTTTTTGAAAAGCGATGTCGGGGCCTGCTGTGAAAGCAAGGGTGCCGTGTCGCCAGATGTTAGTGTGTTTGGTGAAGGTGTAGGCCTCGGCTTGCGTAAAGAAGATGTGGACCTGCAGTCGCGTCTAAACGCTGGCATAAAAGCTTTGGCCGCCGCTGGGTTTTTTGTTAAGATCACTGAACAAAATGGTTTAGCCGGGCAGATAATTTTGCCAGCTCAATAAGGCGTATTTTCAAGCTTTCTTCGCAAAATCTGCACCCTTCACTTCAACGCCCTTCCAAAACGCCACATATCCTGCGATGGGAGATGCAGCGGATTTTGGATCATTATACACCCACATGGCATTGGCGTTGGTTTTGCCGTCTACGACCACGTCCATATAATTGGCTGTGCCTTTCCATGGGCAAACACTGGCGTGGGCTGAGTTGGCGAAGAATTCTTTATGTAAAGCGTCTGGTGGGAAATAGGTGTTGTTATCGAAGGTGATGCACTTATCGCTTGCTGCGATAGTCTGGCCGTTCCATGTGGCAGTGGTTTTTGGCATTTCCGTCTCTATCTCCATAAAAAGTTCAAATCTTGGTCAAGTGTGGGGTGGCCAAGTTTGAGTATCGTGATCAGGATGTTGGCGATTTGAAAAACGTATTTTTTCATATCGCTCGGGTGTATCGCCAACTCCATTGTCAGACTCTCCGGTCTTCGATTCCGGCAAATTGATGATAGTAGCCAACCACGGCTCTCGCTCTTCAATACCGTACTGAAATTCGGGTTTCATTTCAGTGTGTCGGTCAAGCGAACCAATCGAAACTGATATTAGGGGCTGCGAAACAAATCTATACGAAAGTGGCGTTCCGCAATCTCTGCAAAATCCGCGCTCGGCATCATCGGAGCTGCGGAAGAACTCCATAGTGCCGCGTGTTGTCTTGAAAGATTTCAAATCGACTCCCGCAAAAGCGCCAAAAAAGTTTCCAAATTGCTTTTGGCACATGCGACAGTGGCAAATGCACGGATTTTTTGGCCGTGCGGTCAACTCATAACGCACCGCGCCACATTGGCATCCACCAGTCCAACTTTCTTCAGCCATGGCATTTATCTCCAAGTTGAAAGTTCTCAGGCAATGATATTTCTTTTCTTCAGCTTGTCAATTTCAGCAGACGAGTGCCCGAGGAGTTTCTGTAAGATGTGGCTTGTGTCAGTTCCCAATTTTGGTGCAGCTCGATCATATTCAATCGGCGTTTCTGACATGACAATGGGGTTGGCAATGCCTGGCACTTGCACGCCATCATCGCGCGTTTGGCCAATTTGCAGGCCACGCGCCAGAACTTGTGGATCAGCAAAAACCTGATCAATAGTATTGATCGGACCGCAAGGCACGGCAGCTGATTCAAAGGCTGCAACCCAATGCGCCGTGGGTTGCTTTTTCATTGCAGGAACGAGCAGAGGGATGAGTTCGGTGCGACCTTCCACGCGGCCCCGATTGGTGGCGAATTTTTCGTCCACTGCCACACCAATGATGCGGCAATATTCAGCGAATTGGCGATCATTGCCCACGGCCACAATAATGTGACCATCAGCCGTTTCAAAAGTTTGATAGGGCACAATGTTGGGGTGGGCATTGCCTAAACGCTGCGGAACTTTGCCACCCACCAGATAATTGAGGCCTTGGTTAGCCAGCACCGCCACTTGCGTGTCGAGCAAGGCCATATCGATGAATTGGCCTTGACCCGTCTGATTGCGGTGGTGCAACGCACCCAAAATGCCGATCACCGAATAAAGCCCTGTGAACACATCGGCAAAAGCCACGCCCACTTTCATCGGCTGGCCGTCTGGTTCACCGGTGATCGACATGAGGCCAGACAAGCCTTGGATCATAAAGTCGTAACCTGCGCGGTTGGCATAGGGTCCGGTTTGGCCAAAGCCTGTGATTGAACAATAGATGAGGCGCGGAAATTCTTTGCGCAATGTTTCATAATCCAAGCCGTACTTGGCAAGGCCACCGACTTTGAAGTTCTCAATTAAAATATCAGATTTCGCCGCCAAGTCCTTGATAAGGCTTTGACCCTCGGGCTTTGACATATCAACGCAGACCGAATGCTTGCCGCGGTTTGCGGAAGCAAAATAGGCAGCGTCGCCACCTTCTAAAAATGGTGGCCCCCACCCTCGCGTATCGTCACCTTCGCCGGGTTTTTCAATTTTAATAACTTCAGCACCCAAATCTGCCAGCGTCTGCGTGGCCCACGGGCCAGCGAGAACACGGGTGAGATCGAGAACGCGAATGCCTGTTAGTGGTCCTGCCATTATCCGTTTTTCACCAAACTCTGCCACACATCTTCATCGACATTGATGCCTTGCGCGTTGGCGAGTGCCAGCTTTTCAGCATAGGGGTTTTTAGTGCGCTCGCCGCCCAAAGGAAACCCTGGATCAATGGGGCAGCCAATACCGAAATTCAGTATGACGCTTCTGGGCAATAAAAATAGCCCATGCCGCACATTGCTGAGAAGGGCCCGACCTTTGGCGTTGATTTCTGCAACAACCTGTTCGCCGATTATCGCGCAGGAAACATTTTGCAGATCAATTCCTAAAATCCCACGTTTGAGTGTGAAGGGACTGGGTTCATCATCGAGGGATTCCAAAAGAGTCTTTAACCCGGGATAGTCGCAGGACTCCAACCAGATTGCAGCTTGTGCCGCAAATGCAGGTGCTGGATGCTCCTTTACTCCTAAAGCCGTTTGCAGCTCATGTTCTGCTCTTTGCATGCCCATGTTTATCTTAGTCATGGCGCAACCTCGAACTGCGCAGCAGCCCAGCTGCATCCACAATTGGATAGCCCGCTGAAACAATGTGCGAGTTTATGCGGTGCAAGTCTCTAATTATATCGATGAACAAAGCGCTGCGGCGCAAAGCTGCTTTTTTGTTGGTGGTGCCACGTTTGAAATGCTCGTCGATCACTTTGTGTTCAAGCAAGCGGAAAGCATCCTTCTGAGCGATCAATCTTTTTGCACCTTCAATATCGCCAGACCCTAACACCGCCGTTGCGAGCCGGATATTATCGTGAATAATGAGACACAAATTATCGAGCGAGGCTTGTTCCTCAAGTGTGAAGACTGCACCTTCTTTCAGTTTTGCTTTTATGCGATCCGACAAATTGAGATGAATGATGTCGCCTGCATGTTCGAGATTGCTCACATAGAGTGTGATTTCTAAAGCGCGGCGATTTTGCTCTTTGGTGAGTTCGCCTTGCGAAATTTCTGAGACATAATTTTGCACGGCAGATTGATAATGGTTCAGCTTTTCATCTTGCTGCTTGAGAAGTTTGAGCGTTTCGGTGCTGCCGGTAGACATGGCTTTCAATGCGGTTTTGAACATGCGGTCCAACACTTCGCTCATGCGGGCCGTTTCCATGGTGGCATTGGCGAGAGCAATTGAGGGCGAATTCAACGCCGTGGCTTCCAAATAACGTGGAGCATCCAGCGAGTCTTGGTTTTCGGCTTCGTCGGGCAAAATGCGCTTGGCAATAAGAGCGATCAAGCCGGTGATGGGCAAAAAAATAATCGCAATCAGCACATTGAAGACCACATGAAAACCAAGCGTAAGGGACAAGGCATCCATCGGCATGGTTTTAAGGTGCGGAAGAATGATACTGGAGAGGGCCAACAAGACGATCCCCAAAATAAATCGACAAATGAGATTGGACATTGGCAAGCGCCGCGCCACTGCGGGCAAGCCCAGTGATGCAGTGAGCGCCGGAAAGCTGCCGCCACAATTTATGCCAAGAATAAAACCGAACGCGCCCGCAAATTCCAAACTGCCGTTTGAAAGCAATGAGGCGATGAGCAGTATCGCTGCTAACGTGGAATGGAAGGCCCAAGCCATAACCGCACCCACCAAAAATGCGAGCAATGGTTCGTGGCCTACAGCGCTCAACACATCATGGAATAAAGTCGCTTGGTTCAAGGGGGCTGTGGCCTGCGAAACCAGTCGCAACGATAGCAACATGAGGCCGAGACCAACAAGAATGCGACCAATGTTGTGAGGTTTAAATTCACGTGTCCAGTTAAACAGCACGTAACCGATGAACAGAAAAATCGGCGAGGTCCAAAGTGCTAGTGACGATCCTGAGGCCACCACCGATGATAGGGCAGCAGAACCAACATCGGCTCCCAATAAAACGGCCAACCCCAATGCTACCGGAAGTGCTCCCGTCACCGCAATGTTTGTCACGATCAATGTGGTGGCCGTGCCGCTGCCCACAATGAGGGTGGCTAATGCGCCAGCGGCAAAAGCCGAGATGCGTGAGCCTAAGCGATGCTCGATAAAAAATGTCAGACGCTCACCCCAGGTGCGCATCACGCCGGTGCGCACCATGCGCACGCCCCACAACAACAAAGCAACGCCACCAAGCAGATTAACGATGACGGCGGTGCCTTGGTTCATGGGGTGAGAATCACTCTAGTTGGGCCACGGAAGCGACCATGTTTTGACATTTGTATAGAATTTCATGGCTTCTGCCACACCTTCTTTTATGCCATTTCCAGAATCCTTAATGCCGCCAAAAGGCGACATTTCAATGCGATATCCGGGCACTTCCCAGATATTTACGGTGCCAACATTGAGGCCTTCGATATAGCGGGTGATGCGGTTCAAGTTATTAGTGCACACGCCCGACGAAAGTCCAAAGGGCGTAGAGTTTGAAATGCGGATCACCTCGCCATCATCAGCAGAGACGCGGATGATCGGAATAACAGGCCCGAAAGTTTCCTCATAAACCAATTCCGATTTTGGATCGACATGATCAACCACGATGGGCGGTAGCACCGCCCCTTTGCGTTCCGGATGATAGAGGATTTTTGCACCTTGTTCGGCAGCCATCAAAACGCGTTTTTCAAACAGGGTGGCAGAAGCTTCGTTGATCACGCAACCCAAATCCGTTTCCGGATTCATCGGGTCGCCGAATTTCAGTTTCTTAGCTTTGGCGAGGGCTTTTTCAACAAAGGCATCCGCCACTTTTGGCTGTACTAATATGCGCTTCACAGCGGTGCAGCGTTGGCCGGAATTTTTAGTCGCTCCTGCTACCGCGAGTTCGGCGGCTTTATCGAGTTCTTCATCATCCAAATCATCAAGTACGATGAGCGGGTCATTGCCACCCAACTCCAACGCCACACGGGTGTAGCCAGCTTTACTGGCGATGATTTTGCCCACCCGCACACCACCTGTAAATGTAATGATGTTGATGTGCTGATTGGTCACCATTTCATCGCCAATGTCAGCAGGGTTGCCCGTGACGATTTGGAACATTTCGGGCGGCAGGCCTGCTTCATAGAGAATGTCGGCCAGTGCAATGGCGGTGAGGGGGGTCAACTCGGTGGGCTTGCATACCACGCAATTGTTGGTGGCGATAGCGGGGGCAATTTTATGTGAGACCATATTGAGCGGGTGGTTGAACGGTGTGATAGCCGAGATCACACCCACGGGTTCGCGCTTGGTGAAAATTTTGCGTGATTTGCCTTGCGGGGTGAGATCGCATGAGAAGATTTGGCCATCATCATTGATTGCGAGTTGACCCGCCAGTGAGAAGACGTCATAGGCGCGGCCACATTCATAGAATGCGTCTTTTTGCGATATGCCCAGTTCCAATGTGAGAACGCGGGCAAGGTCTTTGGTTTTGCTGCGGATCAATTCCGCCGTGCGGAATAGAATCTGCTGTCGTTCATAACGGGTGAGTTTTGGTTTGTAAGCGGCAGCTATAGCAAAGGCTTGGGCTGCGTGTTCCGCCGTTCCTGCTGGTACAGTGCCAATTATTTCATCCGTGTACGGATAATATATGTTCACCACCCTATCGGTGAATACTTTTTTACCGCCAATGCGCATGGCTTCGTGGATGATGTTAGACATGGTTGCACCCTAAGAGAAACGCATCAAAATTGCGAAGGTGTTGGGGCAGGTTGTGAGCTTTGCGATTGATGATGATGGGCACCACTTGCTCGGTTAATCCCCCATGGGAACGTAAAGGCGCATCCAAACCTGAGAGATCGTGTTTTGCCGCACTGGTGCCTAGAACTTTGGAACCTGACGGACCGCCAGAGAGAACAATCAAATCTCCGGTGCGATCAGGTGGCAGCCCAAATTTTTTGCAGCCTTCGGCTTTTGTGTAAACAACATCTACGCCGGGCATTTTGGCAATGGCAGCAGCCACAGCATCGGGTGCTATGCCTTTGAGATAAACCGTGGCATAGGAACCCAATGCTCCGTGATGCACCACATAAGGATCGGTGATCGGCAAAATAACCTTAGTGGTGGCAGCGCCGAACGCTTCATCAAGCGCATCTTGCAAATAGAGCACATCTGGCGAACCATCAGCCAAGTGCTTATCTTTCATGCCATGATCGGCGATGATAACGATGGTCGCGCTTTGCGCATCAAGCGCACCTAAATATCCATCCATCATTTTATAAAATGAATTGGCTCCGGTCGAACTCGGTGCATATTTATGCTGCACATAGTCCGTGGTGGAGAGATACATGAGATCTGGTTCATCTCGCGCCAAAAGCTTCACACCAGCTGCAAAAACAAATTCAGAAAGATCGGCGGAATAAACTTCGGGCACAGGCAGCCCGACAAAATCACAAATATTTTCGATGCCATTATCGGCGATCGTGGCTATGTCGGCTTTTTCGGATGAGAATGCGACCGCAGTACCGTCATATTTCAAGCCTTTGCTGAGCAGCAATCGTAATTTGTCTTTGGCCGTGACCACACAGACTTTTGCACCTGCATCTTGGAACGCAGCAAAGATTGTGGGCGCGCGCAACCATTTGGGATCGTTCATCATGGTTTCTAATCCGGTTGCCGGATCGATCAGATAATTTCCGCAAATGCCGTGCACTTCCGGCAGAGCGCCTGTGACGATGGAAAGATTGTTGGGATTAGTGAAGCTGGGGATAACGCAGTCACCCCGCAGGTTTTCACCCTTGGCGATGATCGCCTTGAGATGAGGCATGAGGCCTTGGGCCATGGCGATTTCCATATAGTCAGGCTCGCTGCCATCACAACAGATCACCACCACAGGGGCTTTGGGCCACTGATAGGTGCGGCCATTCACGGTGACGGATTTTGCCATGCTCAATTATCTTTCGGTGCAAAGTCTCGCACATTCATATCGTTCAACACTTCTTTGATTGCCTGTACCACGCGGTGCATCACGGTATCATCAAGACGTCCGATGGTGCCGATGCGGAAACTATCGCGCTTGGTAAGTTTGCCCGGGTAAATCGCAAAGCCTTTACCACGTAGCGCGTCATAAAATTTCTCAAACACAAAATTAGAGTCGTGCGGTGTGAGAAAAGTTTGGATGATGGGACCAGATTCATTGTCACTCAGCAACGGCTTAATGCCCAAAGCGTCCAGTCCCTTGAGTAACACCGCAGCATTGCGCGCATAACGCGCACCCCGTGCAGCAACACCGCCTTCATCATTGAGTTCATGCAACGCTTGATGAAAGGCTACAAGTGCGTGAGTGGGGGGCGTGAAACGGAATTGGCCATTGGCCTCCAAGCCCTTCCACTGTTCGAAAAGATCGAGAACCACGGAATGCGATTCACCTTCAGAGGCGACCAGCAATTCTCTTTTAATAAGCACATATGAAAAACCGGGAATGCCTTCGATGCATTTATTGGAGGAGGACACCATGACATCAATGTTGTCCCGCACCATGTTGATATCGAGCGCACCAAAAGATGACATAGCATCAACCATCAATATGCGCCCACGCTCCTTCACGGCTCGCGCCAAATCGGACAGAGGGTTCACAATGCCAGAGGTTGTTTCGCAATGGATGAGCCACACATGGCTGATGAATTTATCTTCATCCAAAGTGGAGATGAAGTGCTCAGGGGCCAGTTGTGTGGTGTCGCTCTTGCTGATTTTTAAATTATGGCGACCGAGCTTATCTAAAATCTGAGCGGCGCGCTCACCGTAGGCACCATTGGCCACCACCAGAGTCTTCTTGCGCCGCGCAGGGGCAAGACTGCCGAGGGCTGCTTCAATGGCAAAGGTGCCGGAGCCTTGCATTAAAACGCATTCATAAGTGTGATCACACCCTGCTAGAACCAAAAGCTGCTCGCGAATTTCACGCACTACTTGGCGAAATTCAAGATCACGAGAACCCCAATCGGCGAGAGCTGTTTGTTTGACGGTGCGTGATGTGGTGAGAGGCCCCGGGGTTAAAAGATAGGGCATATCCTCTTGGCCGGGCGGGCCGTTAAAATTCACCATCAAGCACTCTCCCTTTTTCAATCGTCTTATCACGTGAAGGTTGTAAGCAATAGGCCAGTTTATTTCATTTTATAAGTCACCCTTCGTCGCTTGCGTCTTTGACGGTTAAGCCCGATAGTGCAGAAGTCAGAAGGAGGCCTCACATGACAATTGGCTATGGTTTGCTCGGTGTAATTGGCGCGATCGTCGCCTATCTCATTTATGTTTATAACGCTCTGATTTCGAACAAAAACATGGTGGCGGAGGGATGGAGCGGCATTGATGTGCAATTGCGCAGGCGTGCAGACCTTATTCCCAATTTGATCGAAACCGTGAAAGGCTATGCCACTCACGAAGATAAATTGTTCCGAGATATTGCCGAGCTTCGCGCCAAAAGTATTGCAGGTGGCAGTGTGGGTGAACAAAGCCAAGTGGGTCAGGCGATGAGCGCTGCGCTGGGCCGCATGTTTGCCATTGCTGAGGCTTATCCTGAGTTGAAAGCCGATGCCAATTTTCGCGATTTACAAGATAAACTTGCGGGCATTGAAGACGAGATTCAGCTGTCGCGCCGCTATTACAATGGCACCGTGCGGAATTTCAACACGATGATTGAGTCTTTCCCGAGCAACGTGATTGCCAATTTCTTCCATTTCGTGAAATCAGAATTTTTTGATATTGGCGATGCGGCGGCGCGCGAAGTGCCGAAGGTTGATTTTAAAGCGCGCTGACCATGCGCAGTTTTTTTGCAACAATACTCTGTCTCTTCTGCCTGTCGATCACAGCGCAGGCCGAAGAGACTATCACCAATTTTCAAAGCGATGTAACCGTCAATGCGGATGCATCACTGGACGTGGTTGAAACCATTGCGGTGAATTCTGAAGGCCTAGAAATTCGCCATGGGATTTTTCGGGATTTTCCGACAAATTATATTGATAAGAACAAGCTTTCCATTCGTGTTGATTTTTCTGTTCAAGATGTAACGCGTGACGGTTCAACTGAAAACTATGTTGTCGAATCCATCCAAAACGGCAAGCGCGTCAAGATTGGTGATAAGGATGTCTACTTACAATATGGCATCCATACTTATGTTATTAAATATCACACCACACGGCAGCTCGGATTTTTTGATAACTTTGATGAACTCTATTGGAATGTCACTGGAAACGGTTGGGCCTTTCCCATTGAACACTCTGGAACAACTATTCACCTGCCGGAAGGTGCCGAAATC
>JANPGD010000020.1:0-1976 GCA_031423845.1 Hyphomicrobiales bacterium
CGATGTTGCCTATCCAGATGCAGATGCACCGGGAGTTATCCTGAAGCTTGGCAAGGCCATTGAAGGTGGCGTTGGGCCGGATGGCGACATTGTTGGTTTTACCACTGTCTGCCCGCACAAAGGTTTTCCACTTGCCTATAATGCCGAACGGCGAACCATGAATTGCCCGGGTCACTATTCGGTTTTCGATTGTGAAAGTGGTGGGCAGCAAACCTGGGGTCAAGCCACGCAGAACTTGCCACAATATATGCTTCGCATCGACGAAAAGGGTGACATCTACGCCGAAGGCGTTGACGAGTTGCTCTACGGTCGTTTGTCTAACGTGCTCTGAGGAAGAACATCATGGCTTTTAAAAGAAACATCGAGCGTCTCCCCATTATTCCGGCAGACGCCAAGAAACAGAACGTTACCTGCCACTATTGCATCGTGGGTTGCGGCTATCACGCCTACACATGGCCTGTGAACAAGCAGGGCGGAACTGATCCAAAAAACAATGCGTTTGGTGTCGATCTTTCAAAGCAACAGGGAGCTGAAGCTGAGGCATGGTACGCACCGTCTATGTACAATATCGTCAAGCAAGATGGCAAAGATGTGCATCTTGTGATCAAGCCCGATAAAGACTGTAGCGTTAACTCTGGGTTGGGCTCGGTTCGTGGGGCTCGCATGGCAGAAAACCGTCGCTCCGATAAAACTGGTACGCAGCAACAGCGCCTCGAAGAACCGATGGTTTGGCGTTATGGCACATGGCAACCCACAAGCTGGGCCGATGCTCTTGATCTCGTTGCGCGTGTAACAGCCAGGGTAATTGATAAAGAAAAAGAGGATGATCTCTTTGTTTCCATGTTCGACCATGGTGGTTCGGCTGGTGGCTACGAAAACACATGGGGCACAGGCAAACTCTATTTCGAATCGATGAAAGTAAAGCATTGCCGTATCCACAACCGACCAGCTTATAATTCGGAGGTACATTCGACGCGCGATATGGGCGTTGGCGAATTGAGCTATGCCTATGAAGATTACGGCCTCACCGACACGATTTTCTTAATCGGTGCCAACTCACTCGAAACCCAGACCAACCTTTTCCTTAATCATATGGTTCCGGGCATGCGCAAGGGGTCAAAAGTTATTGTCGTTGACCCACGGCGCACTGTCACAATCAATGCCTGTGAAGTTGAAGCGGGCAAGGACAATGTGCTGCATTTGGCTATCAATTCTGGCACTGATCTCGCGTTGTTCAACACCCTGTTCACATATATTGCGGACAAGGGTTGGACCGACAAAGACTTTATTGCGAAATCAACCTTCCAAGACGATGTTGCACAGGCGATGGACGATGGTCATCCTGCTGCCCTTGGGGGCTTTAAGGCGGCTCGCAAAGCCTGCAAAATGTCAGTGAAGGAAGGCGCCAAGATTTGCGGTGTCTCCGAAGCTGACATTGTGAAAGCTGCGGAATGGATTGCCAAGCCAAAGGATGATGGTTCGCGCCGCAAATGCGTGACCGCTTATGAAAAGGGCATCATCTGGGGCAATGACAACTATCGCACTGTTGGTGCTTTGGTGAACATCGCTCTGGCCACAGGTAATATTGGCCGCGAAGGCGGTGGTGTGTGCCGTCTTGGTGGACACCAAGAAGGCTATATGCGTCCATCAGATGGCCATGTCGGTCGTCCTGCGCCCTATATCGACAAATTGCTCATTGCCGGAAAAGGCAAGGTTCATCACATCTGGGCCAATGACCACTATAAAACCACACTCAATGCCAGTGCCTTCAAGCGCGTCTATAATCACCGTACCAATTTGGTGAAAGAGGCTATGGATGCAAGCGCTGGTGCCACCCGTGAAGAGCTGGTGGATGCCATCGTCAAAGCGATTGATGCAGGTGGTTTGTTCTCGGTCAACGTGGACATCGTGCACTCTCAAATTGGCCAAGCGGCCCATGTGATTCTGCCCGCTGTTGAATCAGGTGAAATGAATCT
>JANPGD010000021.1:0-16301 GCA_031423845.1 Hyphomicrobiales bacterium
TTGCCTATCATCCCCGGAATGGTCGCGTCAGTCGACATTTTAACGGGGAAGAAAAGTGTTCTGGATTACTTGCTCAAACCCATCAACAAAGCTCGAAACGAAGCGCTTCGAGAAAGATAAAACTCGCAAGGGTTTATCAACCCTTTCTTCACTAACACCGCCCCGCACATCTTTTAAAACAATAGCTGCAATGTGCCTTTCAGCTTTGGTTTTTACATCCGTGGCTGGCGCATCAACACCGCCAAACCAAGCGGAAAAAAAACCAGTCGTTGCCACCCTGCCCTTTGGTGTTTTTGGATCATTAGAATTTAAAACCAATGCCACAGCAGGCATAGGCCAGTGGCAACATGTGCAAGGCCTCGTTGCCTCTGAACAAAAACTTTATCGCCAATGTGATAGTGGTGCTGCGGCCTGCCCAAGTTATCTTGCTATATGGCGCAAAAATTTGAAGTCATGGTCTGCTGAATCAAGCGCCAAACAACTTTCATTGGTGAATGCTTGGGTTAACCAGCAGATCCGTTACACTGATGATAACGCAGTTTATCACCGCGCCGATTATTGGGCGAGCCCCGCTCAATCTCTCAAAGGGCGTGGCGATTGTGAAGATTACGCGATTGCTAAATATGCTTCGCTGAAAGCTTTGGGGTTTGGCGATGATCGCTTGCGCATCATCATCGTCAACGACACTCGCAAAAACTTAGGCCATGCCGTTTTGTCGGTGCGCACAGCGCAAGGCATTTACATTCTGGATAATCAAAACCCACGCCCAATGCTGCACCAGCAGATTTCTTATTATGCGCCCGTGTCATCGTTCAATGCCAATGGCCGCTGGATCAACATTGCCACGCGCCAGATCACAACCCAATATGCCAACGCCATGGAAAAGGGCAGCGATCCAGTGCTGGCAATTAAACCAGTAAAACTTGATGTGGTGGCCACAGGCGAAGTTCCGCAAGCTGGACCGGAATTGCGGCCAAGCTTTGCGGAAGCTGAACTGGAAGCGCTCCACGCGCATCCAGCTCTTTTTGAAGACGATCGACGCTAACATACTTCTGTGGCAGCACTGGCGGCCGCATGTTACATTGATCAGCTAATCACTCCGGACTTATCTGTACCGTCTTGATCATGATACAAGATCGAAACTGTGCTGCCATCGGCAACCGCGGTCAATGTGGCAATATTCGTCCAGCTATTGCCACCGCCGTCGGCATCCACTTGCAACACGCCGCCAGCAGTCAATTGCGCAAAGCCCGCTACACCACCACCGGCAGCTGTAACCGTAAACAACTCAGACAAGTCCAACACGTCGCTGGTGGCACCTGTTCCAATCAAGAAATTATTGATTGTATCGGTATCGCCAAATGCAGTGGCATCAAACAATATTGTATCACTGGCTCCATCAACTGAAAGATTGATCGTGTCATTGCCGTCACCACCAATCAACATGTCGTTGCCGCCAAGGCCATTCAGTGTATCAGCGCCAAGGCCGCCATAAAGAACATTGTTGGCAGCATCGCCAGTGATGGTGTCAGCAAAGTCAGAGCCGATAATGTTCAAATGGCTTGCATCGGCAATTCCGTAAATGTGAGAGACACCCGAACCATCATTGGAATGGTCCGTAATTCCACTACCAGCCTTAACCAGTGTAATACCAAGCACGCTTGAAGCCGTGTCACCGTCACCATCTACAATTTCGATGGGTAGAGTGAGATTGACAGGGTTCGTGGTGGTGACTGCGGCACCAAATTGACCAATCTTGAAGTTTTCGCCCCCAACATTGGTGTATTCAATGGAGTTGTATCCTGTTGCGGTATGAACCGCAATCGTAGTGCCGACGGCGCCAGCGCCAGAAGTTCCATTCACACCCCCGACATTGACAGTTCCATCGGCAAGCAGCGTCACAGTATAGACGTGGCCACCGACAGTGTAGTTTGTTGCCACTGCGGTTGGCGCAATAACCTGAGACAGGCCACCAAAACTTATGATGATAGACGTAATCGGATCAGGTGTTAGATCATCGCCGACCACAGTGTTTCCGTCAATATCGTCAAAAGCTGCTAAATTGACAACCGATCCGCCGCTAGCTGTAAATACCGCAGATGCGTCATTTGTGTTGTAGTGACCATCAAATATATGGTCGCGATTTCCCGCTACGCCATATCCTCCGGGACCGGCATTGTCGCCGCGAAGATCGGTGACAAAATCAATACGCACACCTTCATTCAAATCGACGGCGTTACCAGAGCCAACACCACCTGCAATTGAACTCGTGTTCATAGTGCCCGCATCAACACCGTTGATGAACGGCGTCAACAGCAAATCGGGGCTATTGTTATCAATTGGAGAAGTAATGGTTTCTCCAACTGGCGTAAATCCAACCCAAGCCAAATTTCCGCCGTTGAATTGATAGGCTGAACTGCCGAAATCAACAGTACTCAAGCTGTCCACAACGCCCGACATGGTGACAGTGTAGTGTGCAGTTGCAGCATCCAATGACACTGTAAATACAGTGCCGCCCGTGGTGGAGGCTGTAAGCAATGTCCCCGCCAAGTTCAAGCTATAGGTTATGGGCAAGCCACCAGAAGTCAGGCCACTTGCACCAGCAACAGAAGGCGAGAAGTGCACGTTTCCTGGACCATCAGCACCATAATTGCTGCCCGTGACCACATCATCAAAATCAAGATCAAATGTTGCTGCCCCCGACGCCCCATTCACCACAATCGCGCGATCTGGAATGACAGCCTTCGGCATGTCGTCATCAACCGTGATGGTTAGGGCTCCCGTCGCCGTCACTGTGTCGCCGTCCTTGTCGGTTGCTGTAATCAGCCCGCCAAACTGCAGCAGAAGGTCATCCTCCGTGCCAGAGATCGAATGATCCAGTGGCTTTACCAAGGTGAACTGCCAATCGCCTGTCGTCGCATTCAGACTCAGTGTGAACACCGTGTTGCCCGCACCAGCGATCGCCGTGATCAGGTTCGCTGTGATCGTATAAGTCACCGCAACACCACCAGACAAAAGACCCGCTGGACCGCTGCCTGCCGTGTTGAAGCCATAGCTCAATGGCGTATCAGCGCCAGACTGGAACAAGCCCGTAATCGAACCTGTCGCGGTCAGCGAACCACCGGCAAAATCACCGGGCTGCGCATTGTCATTAATCCCGTTCGCAAGGAAGTCTTCGTCAACCGTGCCGGTGCTCGTTCCCGTCAAGACAGCCTTCGGCATGTCGTCAATAATATCAACGTTGATCACACCAGTAGTTACTGTGTTGCCGTTAGCATCGGTTACTGTGTAGCCAAAGCTTTCTTGGCCTGATTGTGTGTCTGCACCATTGTCTGCAGTAGGCTCCGTCACCGGCGACGTCAGCGTGTAAGTATAGGTGCCATCGGCATTCAGCGTCAAAGTACCGTGGATGCCAATTGCAGGATCATTGAGCGTGTAAGTATAAGGTCCGGTGCCGCCCGAGGCGATGATAGCACCCGTCGCGAAAATTTCACTGCCGTTGCCAGCCGAACTGCCATCAGGAGAAAGTCCTGCTTCATTCACAATCGCGTCATTGTCTGTCGCAGTCACCGTCACACCGGCCACGTCGATATCTAGCGTCACTGTCGACGTGTCGCCGTCACCATCGGTAATGGTATAAACGAAGTGGTCAACTGCATTCGAATCTATTGAATTGGGCTTGGACACATAGTCATAGGTTCCGTCAGCATGCAGGGTGAGGAAGCCCAGCGTCGTTTCAATCGCCGCACCAAGACCGCCAGCAACTGGCGCAGAAGTGTCCGAACCGACCGCAACGCCAGTAACGCCGCCTGCAGGCAAGGTTGTCTTCGGGCCATCAGCGCCGAACACATCATCCGTGCCATCGGTCAGCACATTGCCATGAATTGTCGCACCTTCATCTACGGAGTTCGTATCAGCATGGGCCGTTGGCACATCATCAATCACAGTAAGATCGCCCAAAGCGATATTCGATGTTTGACCTAGCGTATCGCCAGCCACAACGGGCAAGCCGCTGATGATCGCACCGCCACCAGCACCATATTCATGGGGAAATGGGGCGAGAATTTCTGCGGTAACTGTGCCAGTTCCTTGTGCGCCGGGGGCAATATTGGCGTCTAATGTGACCGTTAGCTTGATGACCGGAACAGTTGTGCCATCAACATAGCCATAAATCACATTGGGATCATTTTCGACGGCACCCGTTGAAGGATCATCAAAACTAAAAACAATTGTTGCACCAGCTCCAGCCACCGTGACCATGGAAAGATCGGTGCCAAAAACAAGCGAGTTCACTGTGCCACTGCCAGCTACAATGACAACACCTGTCGTATCAGTTTCAGGAAGCGCGGACTGCGTGCCATCGGGCAAGGATGGATCTTGAACAATTAACGGATCGCCATTGCCGCCACTGCCATCAATGCCAATGATCACAGGGGGATTGTTGACCTTAACAATAAACCCTTCCTGCAGTTGTTTGTCATCAAAGTGGCGATCAAATTCGCTGAAGGGAAGCAGATCGCTAATGTGGAAGGCATCACCAATGTGGCCCGCATCGGGGCCAAAATTACCGCCGCTTGATTGGTTGGTTCCAGCCTGCGCTGCGTCGCCCGCTGCTGGGAGTGTTACGCCGCCTGCGGTGAGGGATGCCATTAACGCTTCGGCAGGAATTTCGATTGAGCCGATGTGAATAACAGGGATGAGTTTCAAACCACCCTTAATGAGAACCAGATCGCCATTGGCTTCTTTGATGATCAGATCATCGCCACTGACCAATATGGCTTCGATTTGCGCGTCGGCTGGCAACTCGATGACTTTGCCTTTTTCAGCAGTAAACTGCAGCTTAACGTCTGCTGCATTGTAAGAGCCTATTTTCTCGACAGCAAAAGCGCCACCAGCATTGGCTTGACCGTTCACAGCAACCACGGGGGCGGGAACAACCGGAGTTTCATTGGCCGCCACACTGTATTGTTCCTGCTCAGCGTGGCTGGCAGAATTAAAGTTTACTTCTTCACGACCAAATACTTCCGAACCACTGTGATCAACCATAATTTTGCTCCAAACTGTAAAACGCAACGCGTTAAATTAAGAATCCATTAACAAAGATATTGCCACGCCAAACGGAACGCTGCGAGCAAGATCATGCTGGAAACCGGGTGTTTTGGAGAATTTGATATAATATGTTATATCTTTTATGCGAAATTTGCGACAAGTTATACCCGTGACAATATTTCACCTGAGCCGCAACAAATAATAGCTATAAATAATTATAGGGCCAAATGAGCACACATGAGGGCAGAGGTTTAGCCGAAGCAGGTGTTACCCAGCTTCGAATTTTACAGCGCCAAGGCATCAAAATGGCAGTGCGACTGGAGCGCATATTTTGGTCACAGCTCGATGATTTGGCCAGAGAGGCAAAAACGTCAACCTCAAAATTTGTCTTTGAAATTCTAACCGCCAATGAAAACACGACCAACAGAACCGGACTATTGCGCTGCTATTGCCTCGAACGCGCCAGAAGCAAAGGCAGCATCAACCGCTTGCAGGCAGAGTCATTTGACATGTTGGGTATTATAGCGGCCTGTCCAAGCCCCGTTGCTGTGATCACCCCCCACCGTAAAATCGCAGCATTCAATCCAGCATTTAGTAGCTTGATCACTTTAATGAGCGGCATCCAAGATCGGGGAACTGCTATTCAATTTTCTTTCGGTGAATCGATTACGAAAATCCAACAGAATTTAATAGACTACCCCACTCGCATTTCCGTTTTTCAAGTTGGGATTCAAATCGGCAGCAGCACGGCCCAATATTACTATTGTCGTTTTGCCTTGGTGGACCGGGCAAAGGCCAAAGAGTCGCTTATCCTACTTTTCTTTGAGGAGCGTAGAAACATCAAAACTGTCGAAGCTCAATAGCCAACAGCTAAGCTTTTATGCCGGTGGCCTGTTTGCGCAACGCATCCATCACCTGATCTTTTGGACCATCAGCTGCTATCTTACCATTGGCAAGCACGATCAATCGATCAACCAAATCCAACATCGAATAGCGATGCGTTGAAACAATGACAGTTTGGTCCGGCTTGAGTGAGCGTTTGAGTTGCTCGATCAGAACTTTTTCACTGGCCAAATCCATGGCACTTGATGGTTCATCCAGATAGATAACTTGGGGATCATTGATCAGCAGCCGTGCAAGAGCAACAGATTGACGTTGCCCGCCCGATAAGGCCTGCCCGCGCTCGCCTACAGGCATGTCGAAGCCCTTGGGGTGGCGACGGACAAAATCATCAACTCCTGCGAGACGACAAGCGTTTAAAAGTTTTTCATCATTGGCGCGCGGGTTCGCCATTAAGATATTGGACCGGACTGTGCCATGAAAAAGCTCTGACTCCTGGCCAAGCAACCCGATAACGCGGCGCACCTCATGCGGATGATATTGCCGCATGTCGATGCCCTCGATCAGCACAGCGCCTTCCTGGGGCTCATAAAGTTTTGTCATTAAACGGCCAATCGTCGTTTTACCTGAGCCTATTTTTCCGATGATCCCTACTTTTTCACCGGGCCTAATAACCAAGTTAATACCGTTGATGGCTGGGTTACCGGAACCAGGATAAGCGAACACCACATTTTGAAATTGCAAAGTGCATTTTGAAATGGGTTCAGAGATAAATTTCTTGCCAATGGGCCGCTCAATTGGCATCGCCATAATCTTATTAATGGCACGGAGCGATACTAACGATTGTTGTGACCTTGCGAGAACCATTGCAAACGAACCAAGAGGGGCAACGGCACGGCTTGCTAACATGACACTGGCAATTATTGCGCCTGTGGAAATTTTGCCTTCATCAAACAAATAAGCACCCATGACGATCACACCAACTGTAACGAGTTGCTGAACCAACGATGATAAATTGGCCAGAGTTGAATTCAGTTGCCGCACTTTTTCGACAGTTTGGGCTGTCATGCCCACCAAGCCTTCCCAAATGCGTTGCAAGTGGCTTTCAGCACGAATGGTTTTAACAGTCTCAAGAGCGGATATTGATTCAACCAGAAGCGAATGACGTTGGGCAGTTTCAGCAGAATTGCGTTCTGCAGCGCGGCGCAATGGATATTGAAAAAACAACCCCATCACCAATAATATGATTGATGCTAAGGCTGGAACCGCAACCATAATTCCACCGACCAGATAGATCACCATCAAGAATATGCCGAAGAACACCATATCTGTGATTGTCGCAATAGTGGTCGACGTGAAAAACTCACGAACCGATTCAAATTCCTTGAGGTGGCTAGCAAAGCTGCCGGTGGTTGGGGGCTTGCCGCTCATCTCAATGCCCAACACTTGTTCGTAAATGCGGCTGGCCAACAACACGTCAGCCCGACGACCCGCTGAATCAATCAGCCAACTTCGCAAAGTTTTGAGCAACACATCGAAGATGAGAGCAATGCCCATGCCAATGGCCAGAACCCACAAGGTGGGCATGGCTTTGTTTGGCAGCACGCGATCATAAACATTCATCGTAAATAGTGGTGAAGCAAGCGCTATGAGATTGATAAAAATGGCGCCCATGAAAACGATGCCATAGGTGGGCCAAAGCTTTCTAACGGCAGACCAGAACCAATGACCCGTGGTGCGTGTGTCAACTTCGGTTTCAGCCAAATCCAAAGTTGCATTGCGCCTCGCAAGAATACAAACACCTGAGTAGTCTTTAGCGAGTTTGGATTCTAAAACGTCGTATTCAGTTTCAGTAACAGGATCAAGGATACGACAATTTTTCCCGATGCGGCTGAGGATGATGCACGCGTCGTGCTCACCCATAAATAGGATGGCAGGCAGATAAACTGTCTTTATTTGCGCAAGTGATCGTTTGAGCAAGCGCGAACCATAACCGGCCCGATCAAGTGCGCGCTGCATGAGTTCGGGTGTGAGGCGGCCTTTGTCGAGTGGCAAACCTGCAACCAGTGTGGCAACTGAAATAGGTCTATCGGTTAAGGCAATGAAAGCCGCGAGACAATGCGATAAAGGATCGTCCTCAACAATCGAACCTAAAAACTTTGCAGCTACATCATCAGTTGGCGCGGAAGCAAGGGCGGCCTGAAGGGCTTGTGGTATAACCGTCGCCTCACTCATAAGCGTGCCCACAAAACAACCAGTTTAGCGAGAGCCAGTCTCGCCAAACCAAAATCACACGAACAATTACGCGACAGCAGGAACTGCTTCACAACACATATTACTCAAGCGGGGGAATAGCAGGTATCCGTTTGAATGAATTCGGAGACGGTGTTTCAGGCACGTCGTAATCTTTCCGGCCGTAGGGTTTTGCCTCTTTTGGCGCAGAAATACCAATCGTGTGCAAAAGATCACCCGTTGAAGCAAGCAATCTATAGTCCGAAAATTTCACAGCCGCATCAGAAGTTGCAATGGCAACTTGTACCGAGAAGCGCGTATTCTGTGTGTCGAGAAGATCGAGCAAAGACCGCTCGCCAATCTTGAACTGCTGCAAATAAGATCCACGCAATTCATTGATCGCTGAAAGATCACGCAACAAATCACGCAGACGCGCACTTTGTTGAACGCGACGATCCCATGAATGCCTTACGCCTTCGTCAACTTCTCGGCTAATGCGGTGCAAAGCTTGGAAGGTTTCATCAACATGGCGAATTTGTTCTTGCTCATTCGCTTTATCGATACCACCGTTATAAATATTCCACTTAACAACAACTTTGCCTTGCAAGTCGCCGTCAAATCCACGAATTCCGCTAACATCTTGAGCGGCAGAGGCGCGTCCTTCCAAGCCGACATTTGGTGAGAACTTAGAATGTGCACCACGCACCGCTGCACTTGCGGCATCAATATCAGCCTGAGCAAACTTAACTGAAGGATGATGACTGCGGGCGCTTGAGAGCGCTACAGCGAGTGATCGCGGCAGCTTGCCTTTTACATCTATATTTTTACCAACTGAGCCTGCTGGTTCGCCAACCAACTTGATAAAAGTAGCTTGAGACAATTTAAACTCTTCGACAATTTCAGAAAGCCGAGCTTTTGCTGCATAGACACGCTCTTGTGCTTGCTGACGATCAGCCACGCTGAGGGCTCCACCACCAGCACCCTTAGCAATTTCACCGAGGATTTTTTGATGATAGCCGATGTTTTCTTTAGCAAGTGCTATAACACGACTTGTGCGCTCCATTTCAAGATATTCATGGATAACCGAAAGAGCAATAAACTCTGAGCGCTCACGCACGCGGTATGATCCGCTATCGATGCGCGAAGCTTGACGTTCTACTTCAGATGCAGCGGCATGACCGTCATACAAAGTTTGGCGCACAACGACACTGGCTTCACGACGCAAGAACAAATGATCATTATCGCCATTGGCGCGCGTCGTCGCATTGCTGCGAATTTCTCCGCCAAAATCGCCTTCTAAATCAACGCGAGGGCGAAACAGGCCTAACCCTTGCTCCAATTCAAACTGAACACCTTCGCGATTGGCAATGGCTTGTCCGATTTCTGGATTTGACCGAAGGGCAATAGAAACAGCCTCTTTCATCGACATAGCGCTCGCCAAACCAACACTCAAAACGAATGCAGTTAAGGCAGTAGCCCCGAACAAAACATGACGAATAGAATTTTTCATTGCCTTACCTTCAAATAAAATGACCCACCCCCGTAGGAAAAAGATCCGGCTCCGCTCTTTAAATTTGGCAGATTTTAAAACCTATTCCACAGTATTTACCTTCTTTAGGACAAATTTACAACCAAAAATACCTAAAATTAATCGTCCGTTAACCACATGGACAAATTTAGCGTTTATGAAACGTGACCTGATCCAAGGATCACTTAACAGGATGAAGGCTGACTCAGATAGTGGCCTCTCAGCCTTTTAACCGACATTTCTACACTTATCATCAATTTGAAACCGCCTTGGACTAATCGTAATTAGCTGGCTTCGGCAGGAAATGACAATAACTCCATTATTGGCACATATTTTTGCAATGGTTATCTGTTTCGAAGCTGCCAAAATATTGAGTAGATTTTTTGAGAACCCAACGTCGCCAAGCATCGATTCGCCAACGCTGAGGCACTCGTCAACAGATCCCACCATCGAAAGCGCCTTGAAGTTTCCAATTTGAAGTTGACCCGTCACTTTGTCCTTTAACAAAATTGGCGCGACTTTCTGCCCTGCTCCAGGTCTTATCGCCGCACTTTCTGCGCTTATACCCGAATCGATATTCTGATTTTCTTGATCGAGAACATAAGTTTCCGAATCTGGCGTTTCGGGGCCGCTGGTCACTGCATTGACAGGATAATTGCTGTCCGGACCAAGGGCTGCGTAGTCCTCCACGGTAACACCTGCCAATTCAACTCGGGTGATATTGAGCCCGGACTTCCGAGGTGAATTTGCCAAGGATGCCAACATGTCATTGTCAACACGTTGCAAGCGCGAAACCGCGAGGAGATCAGATTTCTCAACAATAATGGATCGATTTGCAGCCTTAAAAAAATTAAGCCCTGACCAAAATGATTGATGATTCACTGAAGCCGCAATGAGCACAGCAAAGACGACGTTTGAAAAGCCTACCAACAACGCAATTCGTCCGAATTGCCGCATACGAGATATCGGCGGACGATAGTTCATTTCTGGTAGCGCGTTACTCAAAGATCAACTCTTTTGACGCTCTTTTCACTTTCGCCAAGGAGCGCAATATTGTTAAGAATATACTGATTTTGAGGATCAAGCTCATACGCTTTTAGCAAGAACACACGCGCACTTTTGAGGTCGCCGCGTAAGAGCTGCGAATATCCTGCATTGTTCAAAATTGCAGCATTTGTCGATCCTAGCTGCAACACTTTCTTATAAGCATTGTCGGCCAAATCAAAGCGCCGCAACTGATCATATGATGCCGCAAGTCCAAGCCAAGCCTCAGCGTCCTTGGGGGTTGATTCAACAGCTTTGCGATAATTAGTTTCGGCAAGACCAAAGTCGCCATTTCGGAAATTTACTTTACCCTGCCGGACGTAATTATCGGAAGGATAAAAATTCGGATCCTCCATCGTCAAACCAGATTCAGATAACAATCTGTTTTCAATTGATGGCTGACAGCCGCCAAGTAACGCCAAGCTTGCGACAAGGAAGATATTGTTGAACCAAATATTTCTTATCAACGATGCGGACATGATAAACCTCAAATTTTCAATGCTTGGAAAAGTTTAATGGCAACCGGCATCAAAGTGATACCAAGAATAACGGGAAAAATAAACAAAGCGAGTGGTAACACCAATTTGACCGGCAATGAGTGGGCTTTCTCTTCAGCTCTCGAAAGACGTTTGTGCCGCATTTCATCGCTATAAACGCGCAAGGACTGAACCAGACTTGTGCCCAATTCTTCTGATTGTTGGATGAGCGTTGCAAAGGACTTTGCCTCTTCAATCCCCAACCGCTCGCCAAGATTTTCCAAGGCTTCCCTCGTTGACCGCCCTGCCCGTAGCTCCAAAGACATAAAGCCAAGATTGCGAGACAGCGAAGGATAATCGCGCGCCAAATCACGCCCCACCCTTTCAATAGCCGCGTCAATGCCGATGCCAGCTTCAACGCATATAACGAGCAGATCAAGAAAATCCGGAAAGCCCTGCCGATGTTCTTCAAATAACTTATCGCGACCGAGACTGACAATCGTGCGTGGAAACATATATCCGAGCAAGGTCATAAACAAACTCGCACCAACTGCAAAAATGAACGGATGTTTTGGATAAATCCTACCATAAAAACTGGCCGTTAGCAGACCGAAGGCAACGGCCGTAATGACGCGCACCAACTGGAATTTTAGCACAGCATTTGGCCCATAATAGCCAGAGGTATTTACAAAGCGAGTCAACTCCCCTTTTTTTACTTCACTTGTTGGCATCAATCCGGCGAGCATTCCACTTTTGGACCGATTGGTCAAAAGTTCACTGGGCAATCCCTCACTGGCACTTTGGTCACCCGCAGCGGCAACCGTTCTGCGACGCACATCCGACCAACTTGCCGTCATGTTGGCAATGGCAATCGTCACCATAACAACACTGGCAAATACCGTGACATAAAAAATCATGTCACCGCGTTCGAAAATTATCCTAGTGAGTTGCTCCATACTCTTGCCCCTAGAATTTGAAATTTATCATTTTGTACATGATGTAGTCACCAATCAGCGACCACACACACAAGCCGACAATCGCAAGTTTAAAAATCGGACTCTCCCATGCGTCAGTATAGTATTTTGGATTCTGCAAATAGATAGCGAAAAAAATCGCGATCGGCAAAATTGTCAGCCCGTAAGCAGAAAAACGCCCCTCGGCTGAAATTGATCGCACCTTGCGCCGCAATTGGAACCGATCACGCAAGACCTTAGAAAGATTATTCAGCACTTCGCTCAAATTACCGCCCGTGCCTGACTGAATGGAAACAGCTGTGACGAGCAGAGAAAGATCGGCGACACCGACCCGCTCAGAAAGATTGACCAAGGCGCGCGGAAGTTCAAGGCCATAAGTCATTTCATCAATCGTGATGCCAAACTCTGAACCAATGGGATCTGGCATTTCACGGCCCACCAGCCCCATGGCGGTTGGCACAGGATGGCCGCTGCGCAGGCTGCGTACAACAACATCCAACGCATCTGGCAATTGATTGATGAAGGCCGCTTGACGACGATTTTTGATAAACCGAATAATCTGCAAGGGCATGAAAAAACCCAATATAACAGCCGCAGCAAAACAGACCACTCTTGGCAGCGGCGTTAGAAAATCAAACATAAAAAAGAGCACAGCCATTACGAGGCCGACGATCATTACAAATCGGCTGAAGGTGAGCGATAAGCCAGATTGCACCAGCAACCGCGAAAGGCCACCCATGATTTCAAGATTATTGTCAAAAATACCGCGTTGCGCTTTCAACTGAACAAGCGCCTGTTCACCGACAATGCCTTGATCAATAGCTTTGAGCCTGCGGTTCACACTGCGCTTGCGGCTAATCGGTGCCATAAAAGTAAGGTAAAGTGCTTCAGCAACAAAGATCACCGCCACCGCGATACAGACGTAAAAACCAATTTTAAAAAGTGCAGTTGTGTCCATTTTAAAGCTGCTTATTGGGGTCAAAATAATTGGCAGGCACAGTCAATCCTCGCTGAGCCAATTCAGCTAGAAATTTGGGCCGCACACCGGTTGCCTGATAATAGCCTACGATGGTCCCGTCTTCTTGCGTTGAAACACGGTTAAAGCGGAAAATTTCCTGCATCTGAATCACGTCACCTTCAATGCCGCTGATTTCACTGATGCTCACGACACGGCGTCTGCCATCACTCAGGCGTTGCAGTTGGATCACCAGTTTAATGGCCGCTGACACTTGGCTGCGGATGCTCTGAATGGTCATGGGATAGCCAGCCATGCCGATCATCTGCTCAAGACGAGATAGCGCATCGCGGGTGGTGTTGGCGTGAATGGTGGTCATCGAGCCTTCATGGCCCGTATTCATGGCTTGCAACATATCAAATGCTTCTTCGCCACGGCACTCACCAACGATGATGCGGTCCGGGCGCATACGCAGAGCGTTTTTCAACAGTTCACGCTGGCGAATTTCGCCTTTACCCTCAATGCTGGGAGGCCGCGTTTCCATGCGGCCCACATGCGGTTGCTGCAATTGTAACTCGGCAGCATCTTCAATGGTAATCAAACGCTCGTCGGCAGAAATATAAGTGGAAAGCGCATTGAGCATGGTGGTCTTGCCGGAGCCGGTGCCACCGGAGACCAACATGGTCACACGGCCTGCAACCGAAATTGCCAGCAGTGCTGCCATTTCTTTTGAAATGCTGTTAATCTCCACCAGCTTGTCCATTGAGTATGGACGCTTGGAAAATTTACGAATGGACACCAGCGGCCCATCAACGGCCACAGGTTTAATGGCCACGTTAACGCGCGAACCATCCAGCAAACGGGCATCGCACATGGGTTGGCTTTCATCAACACGGCGACCAACGGTGGACACGATTTTATTGATGATGCGCAGCAAATGCGCTTCATCCTTGAAGCGGGCTTGCGACAGTTCTAATTGGCCAGCACGTTCAATATAGATTTGCTCGTGGGTGTTGATTAAAATATCGTTGATCGTGTCATCCTTAAGCAAAGGCTCAATCGGCCCAAGCCCGATCATTTCGTTTACAATGTCGTCGACGAACTGTTCTAACTCAAACGCATTCAGAATAATTTTTTCGCCGCTCACATGCTGCGATACCAGCTCGTGAATTTGTGAGCGCATTTCACGTTCTGGCATTTTATCAACGGCAGCAAGATTGATCTCGTCGATCAAGCGGCGGTGAATGCGCAGCTTGGCATCGAGCAAGCGTTGACGAACTGATGCGCCCTCAACATCCACCACGGCGCGGGCCGCAGGAACAGGCCCGCCGGAAATCTTTGCAGGCTCAAGCTTTGGGGCCACCTTGGGGGCGGCTGGAGCACTGCGCAATGAAAAGCGACCAAGAGCCATGTTATTTTCCAATGATCTTTTCAAGATCGGTGATCACGCTGTTGCGCCGTTTAATATCCGTGGTGGGAACACCGCGATCATTGGCTTCACGCACCAGCTTGTCATCCGCACTCACAAATCCGGCTAGTGATTCCCGCAGCAAATCTTTGGCTTCATTAGCAGACAGGCGAGCCGCAAACAGAGACTTTGCGTATTTATTGACGATTACTTTGGGTTTCACTTCGCCATCATAAAAAGCCGTGAGGTCATTCACCATGCGACGCGCCGATTTGAGGCCGGGCACCGTGAAATCCGTCACGATATAAACATCGCTGGAACCGAGCAGAACACCTTCCGTCCAGCGTTCGATATGACGGGGCAAATCCACCACCAAGTTTTGATATTTCTGCGAAGCCAGATCGAGCGTGCGCGTGATAATATCTTCACTGAAGGCAAATTGCTCACTGAAATTGCGCTGGGCGGAAAGCACGGCAATGCCGGTGCGGTGAGTGGCCACCATGGTATCCAGCATGTGGCTATCGAGGCGGCTGGGGTCGGCCACCAATTCATCAATCTGCCAATTGGGGTGCAGATCAAGATAATCGGCACAGGAGCCTGACACTAAATCAAGATCAACCAAACAGGTGGTGACCACGGGTGCGGCACTGCGGGCCTGAATGATGGCGGCATGAAGGGCGATGGTGGAAGCCCCCACCCCGCCGCGAGCACCTATAAAGGCCATGCATTTCACTTCTTGCTTGCCCGTATCCGACAGGCTGGTGACACGGCCACAGGCCGCGATGAGTTCCCCGGGGCTGAGCGGTGTTTTCACATAATCGGCCACGCGCAGGCGCATAAACCAGCGGATCAAGGCATCCTCAGGCGAAGGTGTGAGCACAATCACCGGCACATCTTGCGGGCGCTGCGCCATGAAGCGATCAAACTCTTTCATGGAGGCTTCGCCCGTGGCATCCAAATCATACACAAAAACGCTAATGTCTTTGGGGGCCTTGGTGGGTGTTACACTGGCACTCTTGATCAATTGCAGTTTCACACCATCGCGCTTGGCGATAAATTCCTGCAACTTGGCACCCTGCTCCATGTTCTGGGCCACAAAGCCAATTTGCAGAATGCGCTTATCCTTCTTGGTGGAGCGATTGAAAATCTGCAACATCTCAGCTCCCCACAGCGGTGAGATCTTCACCTGTCACTGTTGTGGCGAAGCTTGGCATGTCAATGAAATCAGGGATTGCGGCACCCGCTGCGTTCATAAGGCCGCCAATCAAGATGAATTGAAATTGCAATTTGGGCGTTCCACCTAAGCTGACTGTAATTGTGGGCACTGCCCCCCCGGGACGGCCCGCATAGCCAAGACCTGTATATTGATAACGCACAATAACTTTACTCAAAAGAATACGCGGAAACAAATGGCACATACCGATGTCGCGCTCACTGGTTGAGGCAACACAAGTTGTGCGGCCTTCAGCGCCATAAACAATGCGTTGCATGGGTGCTGCGAGGTAAGTGCAAGGCAGCGCACCACCGGGCATAGTGCCTGTGCAAGCACCCGTTGCTCCACTGCAGGTGCAATCATAGGCACTAATGGCATTGCCAGGAAGCGTACCATTCTCGACACCTGTAAACGTCTTCAAATTTGTCGCCACGGGTTCAGATACTGCCGCAATGCGTGCGCCCCATTGCACGGCTTTGGTGGCCTCGTTCCATTGAAAATAAGCATTGGCAAATTCTACTGCGCCAAACACTATGAGAAAAAACGTGAGGGCGGTCGCAGTGAATTCCACCATGGCAGCAC
>JANPGD010000022.1:0-23730 GCA_031423845.1 Hyphomicrobiales bacterium
GATGCGCTGCACATGCAGGTCATCTTCATCTGGAATGAAGTTCGCATAAATAGGAGAGCCGAAAGTCGTGCGCAATCCTTTAGTCTGTGCTAAATCTTTTATAGCAATGGGCAAGCCAAATAACGCACCTTTTTTCGACGATTGGTCACAGGCATCGGCCTCTTTCAATATTTCATCGCGGGGCCGCAGGGAAACAATTGCGTTGTGGTCTGGATTTGATTTTTCAATCTGATGCAAAAACGCCGTTACAACTTGGCGGACTGAAACAGTTTTCGCTTTGATGGCTGCAACCAATTCGACAGCTGATTTTTTATGGATGTCCTGCAAAGCAATTGCCCCTATTCTCGGCCTGTGGAATAACACAGACCATGAACGACAATATCTATCAACATTTTTTCGACGCCAAGCAAGATCACGCTGAACGATTTATTGAAACGGCTGAGGGCGCTGCCCTCAGCTATGCCGATGTCTTTAATCTGTCTGGACAATTAGCTAATGCTTTAGTCGCTGAAGGATTGCAGCCTGATGATCGTGTAGCAGCCCAAGTTGAAAAATCAGTTGACGCGCTGGCGCTCTATCTGGCCGTGGTACGCTGTGGTGCAATTTTTCTACCCCTCAACACGGCTTATACTGACACTGAGATGGTATACTTTTTGAGCGATGCTGAACCGAGCCTTTTCATTTGTGATCCAGCGCGGGCAGCAAGCTTCAGCAACCGTGCAATTAAAACTTTGACACTCAGCGCCAATAATTTTGGCAGCTTAATCGACAAGGCGAAATTGCATGGTTCGTCGTTCACCACATTCCATCGCAGCCTCGATGATCTTGCTGCAATTCTTTACACCTCCGGCACCACCGGCAAATCCAAAGGTGCCATGCTCAGCCATGGCAATCTCTTGTCAAATGCAAAATCATTGGTGAAGATTTGGTGCTTCACTTCGGATGATATTTTGATCCACGCATTGCCCACTTATCACACACACGGTTTGTTTGTGGCCACCAACACCATCATGCTGGCTGGGGCATCGATGATTTATTTGTCAAAGTTTGATGCGGATAAAATTATTGACCTCATGCCGCGCGCCACATCACTGATGGGGGTTCCAACTTTCTACACGCGGCTACTCGATCATCCACGACTGAGCAAAACCCAAGTGGCGAACATCAGGCTGTTCATTTCAGGCTCCGCACCATTGTTGGCTGAAACTCATAAAGAATGGGTCGAGAAAACGGGTCACGCTATTCTTGAACGGTATGGCATGACTGAAACCAATATGAATTCATCCAACCCTTATGACGGTCAGCGTGTGGCGGGCAGTGTGGGCTTTCCTTTGCCCGATGTTGATATTCGCATCGACGGAGAAGCAGGCGGTATTGGTGTGATCGAGATTAAAGGGCCGAACGTGTTCAAAGGTTATTGGCGGATGCCGGAAAAAACCGCCACTGAATTCAGAGACGGCTATTTTATTTCTGGTGATCTGGGACGCTTCGATGAATGCGGTTATTTACACATTGTGGGACGCAGCAAGGACCTAGTAATCACAGGTGGATTTAATGTTTACCCTATTGAAATTGAAAATGAGATTGATGCGATTGACGGCGTTTTAGAAAGTGCTGTGATTGGATTGCCCCATAGAGATTTCGGTGAAGCGGTGACTGCGGTTGTGGTGAGAAGGTCCGACAGTGCCGTTTCCGAAACTGAGATTAAAAGCCAGCTTGAGGTTCGGCTGGCTAAATTCAAACAGCCAAAGGCCGTCATTTTTGTAGAAGAACTTCCACGCAATGCGATGGGCAAGGTGCAGAAGAATGTGTTACGGCAAACCTATGCAGATCACCATGCAGCCAAAGTTTGAAACAAGCTATACGGATTTACCGAATGTACTTTACCGCGCTGCTAACGCGGTGCCAGTTACAGCTCCATATTTTATACTGGCGAATGAGAAGCTGACTGAGCAAATTGGAATTTCCTCTGACTGGTTAAAATCCAGCGCGGCACTGCAGGCACTTTCAGGCAATGCACCATTACCCGACACACCTTCCATCGCCATGGCCTATGCGGGTCATCAATTCGGACATTTTGTTCCATCTCTGGGCGATGGGCGTGCGGTTTTGATTGGCGAAGTTGTCGGCCCGGATGGATTTCGGCGGGATTTGCATTTAAAGGGCGCCGGCCGCACACCTTATTCTCGTGGAGGTGATGGCAGAGCCACGCTTGGGGCCATGCTGCGCGAATATATTGTGAGCGAAGCGATGGCGGCTTATGGCATTCCAACAACGCGTTCACTTGCAGTGGTTGCAACTGGCGAAAAGGTGCCACGTGAACGCATGGAACAGGGGGCCGTGCTCACGCGCATTGCCCGCAGTCATGTGCGCGTGGGTACGTTTCAATATCTTGCGGCACGTGGTGAAGACGATGCGTTGCGTGCCTTGGTTGATTATGAGGTGGCACGAAATTTTATCGGTGCACCAGCAGGGCAAGATCGTTTCATTTGGTTCCTATCTCAAGTTATTTCGAGGCAAGCAACTCTCATCGCACAATGGATGAATGTGGGCTTCATTCATGGCGTGATGAACACCGACAATATGAGCGTGTGCGGTGAGACGATTGACTACGGCCCCTGCGCATTTATGGACACCTTTAGCCCACAAAAAGTGTTCAGCTCAATTGATCAAAATGGTCGCTATGCGTGGGATAAGCAGCCCGTGATGGCGCTGTGGAATCTCACGCGACTGGCTGAGGCGATGTTGACGTTGTTTGATGCTGACCGCGACAAAGCCATTTCATTGGCTGAGGCTGAGTTGCACAAATTTATACCCGCGTTCGAGACTGCGTTCGAGAATGGTATGGCTCGCAAATTAGGGCTTCAAACTTGCGATGGCGAATTTATTGCGATTACCTTGCAAGCGTTAGCGGATGGCCAAGCGGATTTTACAAATTTCTTTTTGGCGCTCACCAACGGTGCTGATGTGGTATCATTTTTCGCGAGCGCCGATGTGTGCAAGGAATGGCTAACGGCGTGGCGGGCTCATGGCGTTATAGATGTTGCACTGATGCGAACCACCAATCCCATTTTCACGCCGCGCAATCACCGCATAGAGCAAGTAATTGTCGCTGCCAATGCGGGTGATCTGCAACCGCTGCATCGCCTGCTGAACGTATTGGCAAAGCCGTTTGAGCCGCATCCAGATGATGCCGATTTAGCTTTGCCGCCAACAGCTGATGAAGCAGTGACGCAAACGTTTTGTGGAACCTGAACTACTGTTTATGCGCGGCCACCACCTGCTCTGCCGCTCTCCCCGTCAATTCTGCCATATGATCATGGGTGAACGTAAACGTGCCCACCCCTGATGTGGCAGAACGCAATTCGATGATCAGCGAGCTCATTTCCTGTTCGGGCATGTGGGCGTGAACAGTATCCCACCCTGCCCAACCGTCGCGCCCGTCAAAGCCTAGGAGCTGACCGCGATGACCTGTCACAATCTGGTTGACGCGTGAGGTGGCTTCGCTGGGCACGTGAATTTCAACTGCAACAAAAGGCTCCAGCAACACAGGTTGGCACTGCGGCATTCCTTCGCTCATCGCCAATCGTGCAGCCATTTTGAACGCCATCTCAGAGCTATCAACATCATGGTACGACCCATCAGAAAGATTGACGGTGAAATCCACCATGGTGAAACCCAAGGGGCCTTGGCTCATCCATTCTCTAATACCAGCCTCAACAGCGGGAATATATTGTTTGGGCACCACGCCACCCGTGATCGTATCCGTAAATTCAAAACCTTTGCCGCGTGGCAAGGGTGCAATCTCCACAACAATATCGCCATATTGGCCGTGACCACCCGATTGCTTTTTGTGGCGACCACGCAGCGATACGGATTTCTTGATTGTCTCCTGATAGGCCATGCGGCGCGGCTTGGCCGTGGCTTGCACGCCAAACTTATGCTGCAGACGTTCTAGCGCCACGCGCAAATGAATTTCGCCTTGGCCCCACAGCACCATTTCATGGGTGTGGACATTATGCTCCAGCGCGAGCGATGGGTCCTCTTCAATCAATTTCACCACAGCACTGGTGAGCTTCACCTCGTCCTTGCGGTCACTCACGGAAATCGCAAATCCATAAACACCAGGCGCTTTGGCAATGTGAGTCAGTTGTGGGGTGTTGCCTTTAGAAGTGGAGATGGTTTCTCCAGTGGCAATCGTATCCAGTCGACCCAAGGCCACGGTATCACCTGCCGATGCTTTACTCAGTTTAGTGGGAGTTTGGCCGAGCAATGAGAAGATGCCAGCGGTTCGAATGTCTTGACCTTGCGCGCCAAAAAACACGGCTCCATCGCCCACTTCACCCGAGAGTATGCGAGCGAGAGAAAGTTTTCCACTGCGTTCGGTGTGTAAAGTTTTGAGAATTTGGGCGGTGGCAGTATTGTTTGATTTCAAACCCAAACGCGCTGCCGTTTGCTCTACACTTGGCGCTTCATGGCGGAGCGCTTTCAAAAGGCGGCCCACGCCATTGCCATGTTCGGCTGAGCCAAAAAGCACCGGGGTTATCAGGCCCTCTGCGAGCTCGCGCGTGAGATCATTAAACACCTGGTCACGCGGGGGCTCCATGTCAGAGAGGAGTTGCTCCATCATGGTGTCGTCATTGTCGGCTAATTTTTCCAGCATGGCGAAATGTTCGGCCTTCTCACTCTCTGCCATATCAACAGGAATATCAATCACGGTGCTTTCAGCATGTTCGCGGTAGATAAAGGCGCGTTCCAGGGCCAAATCCACAAAGCCTGCCACGGCATTGTTTTTCCAAATCGGAATTTGGCGCAGCACCAGCGGCACTGAGCTTGCGGGTTGCAGCCATGCCAAAGCATCAGCTGGGCGCGAGGTGGATTTATCGACTTTGTTGATGAACAAAAAGCGTGGCAATTTTAATTCATCGAGTTGTTTCAAAATGAGTTGCAGGGCTGGCGCTTTTTTCTCGTCGGCTTCGCACACCACAATGGCTGCATCGCAACCCGCTAAAGCAGCACGCTGGTCTTGAGCAAATTCAATGGAACCCGGGCAATCAATGAAGGTGTAGCTATCGCCCATGAACTGTGTGGTAGCCGCGTTCAGCTCCACGCTCATGGCATGGCTGCGGGCTTCAGGGGAGGCGTCGCCAATGGTGGATTTATCGATAATTTTGCCTTGGCGGGGAATGGCTCCGGTTCGAAATAACAAGGCTTCAAGAAGTGTGGTTTTACCGCTTTGATAGGGGCCCACCAATGCAATGCACCGTGCGCCCGTGGATCGTCTGGCGTTATCATGTTCCATGGCCGATACTCCCATTTTGGGACCGTCCATTACTCGCGAGAACCACGCGAGGGCGGTCCATTAACAGGCTTAGCTTTGCGCTGAATTAAAGGGCTGGCAAGTGGAAAATATTATCCGGTGACAATCCGTAACGGCCGCTCAGCTTCGCCCAAGTTTGGCGCATCGGATAATTCGATATTTTCAATCTTATCGACAGTACGGTTCACTTTATTCATCGAGGTTTCAAGCTCATCGATATCACTATTGGCTTGGCCGAAATGTTTGCGTAAATTACCAAGGCGATCTTTCATGCGCGTCACATCGGTGAGAAGCTTTATAACTTCTGCTTGAATCACGTGGGCCTGTTCACGCATGGCAGCGTCTTTCACAATGGCTTGCATGGTTTGCACCAAAAGCATGAGCACATTTGGAGAAGCTAAAATAATACGCAGGCGATGGGCTTTTTGTACAACATCCTCAAACTTCTCGTTCAATTCCGCATAGACAGATTCCGACGGCACAAACATAATGGCCGTCTCATGGGTTTCGCCACTGATCTGATATTTGTCAGCAATATCTTTCACGTGTTTCAACACATCTGATTTCAGGCGGGTTTCAGCAATTTTACGTAAAGTTTCATCTGTGGCTTCGCGCATGGCGTTATAGGCTTCGAGTGGAAACTTGGCATCGATGACCAATTTCAAACGTGAGTCTGGCAAGCTGATCAGGCAATCAGGGCGCATATTATTCGAAAGTGTCGCTTGAAAGGAGTACGCGCGGGAATGCAAACCGTCAGAAATAATCGCTTCCATGCGGCCTTGACCAAAAGCCCCCCGCGTTTGCTTGTTTGACAGAATATCTTTCAGGCTCAGCATTTCGCCTGATAAGTTGGCAAGATTATTTTGGGCGGCATCAATCACCGCGAGGCGCTCATTCAATTGGTTGAGCGAAAATGCTGTGCGTTGAGATTGGTCATTCAGACCCTGACCCACACGCTGGCCCACTTGGTCGAGGCGCTCATCAATGGTGCGCTGAAGGTGCACCTGCTGGCTTTGCGATTGGGCCGAAAAATTTTGCAAAACGCCTGCCATTTCAGCGAGGCGGTACTCCATTTCAGAGGTGCGCTGGATGGCTTCCAAGCGCTCGGCACTGCGTCCCGATTGCGCACGCCACGCCAGAACAACAATAAACAATAGAAGGGTTAACCCCGCGAAGATCGAAAGATCAAGAACGGTGACGGGCTGGGTGCCTAGTTGAAGGACAATAGAGTTGAGCTGCATGGAACGAATCATAAACTGATTCGTTAAGTGGTTTGCAGGAAAAGAACGGGGCCCGCCCAAAAGTTACTCATTCGGACGGACCCCAGACCCGTTCAACTCGGGACGGCGACAGGAGCAAAACGGATCATCTCGCGATTTCTTGTTCGCGAAACTGGCGACCAATCGGGGCGGGAACGCAGCCACAAATGGGCGTGGGCTGGGCCATTTTAAGGCAATTTCAAGACACGAAAACGTGATTGCCCTTCGCCCGATCCATTCTTATATGTAACGTCTAACATCACACATGGAGACGATGGATGAAAATTGACTACACTGCCAACGCAACAGCAAGCGGCGGGGGTCGCAATGGCCTCAGCAGAACCGATGATGGTCGCGTAACCGTAACACTCGCCTCGCCAATTGAAATGGGCGGCAGCGGCAAGGGCACTAACCCAGAGCAACTTTTCGCCACTGGTTATGCTGGTTGTTATTTGGGCGCGATGCGCTTTGCAGCAGGCAAAGCCAAAATTGATATGCCACCTGTAGCAACTGTATCATCTCATGTGAGCATTGGAACGCGCGATGACGGTGAGGGCTTTGGCCTTGAAGTAACACTCGATGTGAATTTGCCCGGCATGGATAAAGCTGCTGCAGAAGATTTGGCAGCGCGGGGGCATGTTGTGTGCCCTTACTCACATTCCATTAAGGGCAATGTGAAAGTGACGACCAACGTCATCGTCTAATTAAAAAGGGCTGCAATTTGTGTTGCAGCCCACTTGATTTTATTACCAATGACTGTGGCAAACGCTAGCTTTACGCCACACCCAATGATGGTGAACCCAAATTTTACGTTTTTTCCAATGGCAATGATACGGTCCATGGTGGCCATGATGCCAGCCATAATAACCGCCGTGGCCAATACCAAAAGTGATGTTTACGCCAGCATTGGCTGTGCTTGTCGCGGCAGTCATTCCTAGGGCCACTGTGGTAACAGTGGCCAAGGCGATCAAAGTTTTGCGGATCATGTTAAGTTTCCTTTCGAAAAGCTTTGTGTCTAACAAGACAGCTATGATCCTCCCTAGCTGAATAGTAGATGAACGGGCCTAGCCGAGCAGCGCTTTCACAATGCCGCCCACCTTGGCCATGTCCATTTGGCCAGCGTATTTTGTTTTAAGTTCGGCCATCACTTTGCCCATGTCTTTCAAGCTTGTGGCGCCAACGACTGCGATGACACTGGTCACAGCAGACTTGGCTTCATCCTCGCTCATCTGCTTGGGCATGTAAGATTGGATGATGGCCATTTCTTCACGTTCAGCTTGGGCCAGCTCAGCGCGGCCACCGGCGTCAAAGGCGGTAATCGAATCTTGGCGTTGCTTCACCATTTTGATCAGCAAATCCATAATACCAGCTTCACTTGTCAGGGTGGAATCATGGCCATCGGTGCGGCTGTTAATGTCCTTGTCTTTTATGGCCGCGTTCATAAGCCGAAGTGTGGCGGTGCGGCGCTTTTCGCCGGCTTTCATGGCCTCTTTCATATCGGCAGTAATTTGTTCGCGCAGGCTCATGGTTTGGTCCTCAACCTAAAAAGCGGTGCAATAGGCCTAATTTGCTATGGCGGCAACCTTGACGGGGCAGATTTCAACCCTTAACGAGACGCAAATCCCGGAGACTCAAACATTATGACAGCCACAACCAAGGCCAAAGCGAAACCACGCGCCCACTTTAGCGATTGGGAGCAAACCAAAGTGACAGCACTTTTAGTTCTGGCCGATGGCACGGTGATTGAAGGTGTGGGGTTTGGCGCTGAAGGCGAAGCGGTTGCCGAAGTGTGTTTTAACACAGCGATGACGGGTTATCAGGAAGTTCTCACCGATCCATCCTACGCCGGACAGATCGTCACTTTCACATTCCCGCATGTGGGCAATGTGGGCACCAATAATGATGATGGTGAAACCACAAATTTGGCCGCCAGTGCTGCCGTGAAGGGCTGCATTGTTAAAGCGCCTGTGACTGATCCTGCCAACTATCGCTCCACCATGCATTTTGAAAAATGGCTGAAGGCGCGTGGCATCATTGGCCTTTCTGGTGTTGACACGCGAGAGCTGACCAACCTGATCCGCGAAAAGGGAATGCCCAATGGCGTGATCGCGCATAATTCAAAAGGCAAGTTTGATGTAGCCAAACTGACTGCCATGGCCAAAGCTTGGAGCGGGCTTGAAGGTTTAGACCTCGCTAAAGATGTGTCCCTCACCCAACGTATGACGTGGGATGAGAAATTGTGGGATTGGAATACGGGCTACACCACAGGCGAAGGTGGCTTTAACGTTGTGGCCATCGACTATGGCATGAAGCGCAATATCTTACGCTGTTTGGTGAGTGCGGGCTGTAAGGTGACTGTGGTTCCAGCCAACGCCAAAGCATCCGATATTTTAGCGATGAAGCCTGATGGCATATTCTTGTCGAATGGCCCAGGCGACCCTGCAGCCACGGGTGAATATGCCGTGCCTGAAATCAAAGCGCTGGTCGCTTCCGGCAAGCCGATATTTGGCATTTGCTTGGGACACCAAATGTTGGCTTTGGCACTGGGCGGCAAGACGATGAAGATGCATCAAGGCCACCACGGCGCCAATCATCCAGTGAAAGACTACACGACGAACAAAGTCGAAATCGTTTCGATGAACCACGGCTTTGCTGTCGACCGTGCTTCGCTTCCCGCAGGCGTTGTTGAAACCCATGTGAGCCTGTTTGATGGCTCTAATTGCGGAATTGCGTTGGAAGGCAAACCAGTGTTCTCAGTGCAGCACCACCCCGAAGCCAGCCCGGGCCCGCAGGATAGTCATTATTTGTTTAAGCGCTTTGTGGGGTTGATGGAGGGGGCGGCCCAACGCGCCTAAGCGATTTATATTAAATCGCCTTGATGAGGTCCCTTACTACGGGTTCAACTTCCAGCAATCGCCTTCTCAATCTTCGCCACATCAATCTTCTGCATGGTCATCATGGCATCGAAGGCGCGTTTGGCTTTGGGGCCTCCGGCGGCGATTGCATCAGTCAACACTTGCGGGGTGATTTGCCATGAAATGCCCCACTTGTCTTTGCACCACCCACATTCACTTTCCTTGCCACCGTCAGCCACGATTGCGTTCCAATAGCGGTCGGTTTCTTCCTGGTCCTTGGTCGAAACTTGGAATGAGAAGGCTTCATTGGGCGTTATGAAAGGGCCGCCATTGAGACCAATGCAGGGAATGCCCAGCACCGTAAATTCGACCACCAGCGCATCACCAGTCTTGCCGCTTGGAAAATCATTTGGGGCAAAATGAATGTCACCGACAGCACTATTTGGAAAAGTCTTGCTGTAAAATTGCGCTGCTGCTTCGGCATCTTTGTCGTACCATAGGCAGAGTGTTGCTTTGGACATGATATTCTTCACTCCCATTTTTATCACGGCTCATTAAAATAATTATTCAACCAAATGGTTGACAAATAAAGTGAATACGCACATATTCAACTTCATGGTTGAATATAATAAATTACAACTCGATATAGTATTCCATGCCCTCGGCGATGCCACAAGGCGGCAGATGTTGACGCAGTTGGCTTCGGGGGAGCACACTGTTTCGCAATTGGCCGAACCCTATGCCATGTCGCTGGCGGCGGCCTCCAAACATATCAAGGCTTTGGAAGCTGCAGGGCTGGTTAAACGTGACGTTCGCGGGCGCACCCATGTTTGCAGGCTTGCGCCGGGGCCTTTGGCTAACGCGCATCAATGGCTCGCCTTTTATGAAATATTTTGGACTAATCGCCTAGATGCCCTCGAAGCGCTGATCAAAGCTGAAGACCAATCAAAATCAGGAATAAAAAAATGAGTCTCACACTAGAAGAGAATTTTGGCAAAGTCATTGCGCCGCGCACGATCGAAATGCAGCGCCTCTTACCCGGCCCCATTGAGCGGGTCTGGGATTATCTCACCAAGAGTGATCTGCGCCGCCAATGGCTTGCCTCCGGAGACATGGAATTGAAAGTGGGAGCGCCTTGCGATCTGGTTTGGCACCATGACGAAACCACCACGCCGCCCGGCAAGCGGCCCGAAACCATGAATGCTGAATCACATTTGCCTTCACGCGTTACGGTGTGTGAGCCGCCGCACAAGCTGGGGTTCATATTCTGGAGTGACAGCGAAGTGATCTTCGAACTCAAAGCCGCAGGCGCCAAGGTTCTGCTCACCCTCACGCATCAAAGTTTGCCGAGCCGCAATATGATGGTGGGTGTCAGCACGGGTTGGCACTCCCATCTTGATGTTCTGGAGGCGCGGTTGGCGGCCACGAAGATCGAGTATTTCTGGGATCACTGGCGTGGCTACAAAGAGCTTTATGAAAAGCGCATTCCAGAAGACACGTAGTCACACATACTATGTGAGCCTCTTCATCCGGGTGATCGCTTTACCCTTGGCTTGGGTTCGTTCATTGGCAATAGCCAATGGCTCACTAACCACCATCATCTGATGGCCGCTGGCATGGAGCAATCTGGTTTCATCTTGCATGATGCCCACATGGCCAGCCCAGAAAATGAGATCGCCACGCTTCAGGCCATCAAGATTATTGATGAGGAGTGGAGACCCTAGTTCTTGCTCTTGCATGTCTGTATCGCGGGGACAGAATATTCCGCACGCCTGTAAAGCGGTTTGCACAAGGCCGGAACAATCCGTACCATGATCAGACTTTCCGCCCCAGAGATAAGGCGTGTTGAGAAATTGTTCGGCGGTGGCTACAAAATCTGTTTTCAAAGTCGCAAGCGGCTTAACGTGCTCTGCAAAAATAAATCCCCCAGTGGCCAATTCCATAAATTGGTCTTGCACAGCAGTCACAGAAAGCTGGGCGTTCATCGGCAGAAATTTCACCGGCTGAACTTTAATGCTGGGCTTGGTATAGAGCAGCGTTGATGGCACTGAAACGTGGTGCCTGGGTTCGTGAATTTTTGCGCTTAAAAATTCTTGTCTCATATAGCCTACATAAGAATCGCGGCTCAACTGCACCCAAGCCCAGCCTTCAGCCACATCAAACACGCGCAGTGTTTCTCCAAACAGCACTTGAGTTTCCTGCGGGGCATCAAGAGCAGGCGCACGGTGCAAAGTGGCGATGGGGGCATTCATTTGCATAAGACTGCCTTCGCGAAAAAGCGGGGCATCCACTTTTCCCTTCAAGCTCACATCAGCCATATCATTGCGGTAAGCATTCAAGCGTTTATCAAGCATCATCATAACTCTTGTGATTTAGCACAGATCAAATCGGCCAATCGTTCCAAATAAAGGGAGCCGCCCACCGTGCGTTGGATAAGCACGTTGCGTTTATCGGCTTCATCGCGCCGCCTTGTCACCAAGCCCAGTTTGCCCATCGCATCCAGCGCGCGCGTGATCACCGGTTTGGACACGTGTAATTTCACCGCCAAGGCCCGCACCGTGTGCGGCGGCGCTTCAAGATAGACTGAGAGCAATATCGTCATCTGCCGCGCTGATAGATCAGGTTCATCATCTTTAACTTGGCTAAGCCCCACATCATGCCAGAGGCGCAAGGCTTGGGCGGTTGAAAAACTATGCGGCATTGAACGGGTCCGTGTGATTGTTTCGGAACCGTTTCATATTTTGCCCATTGCAGGGAAATAGCAAGTCTATTTTGCAAAGCGTTCCTTGATCACCGCGAAAAGAGCGCGCATGGCTTGGGCTTCGCCACCCTTTGGCCTGCCCGGCTTAGTCGTCGGCACCCAGCCGAAAATATCAAAATGCACGTATGCTTTGGCCTTCTCTACAAAGCGTTTGAGAAACAAAGCGGCCGTGATTGACCCTGCAAAACCACCAGCGCCAGCATTGTTTAAATCAGCAATAGGGGTTTCGATCATGCTGTAATAGGGCCTCCAGAGTGGAAGTTGCCAGAGGGGATCGTTCTGGGCTTCGGCATGTTTGGCAATGCTGGCGGCGAGTTTGGAATCGTCTGTGTAGAAGGGCGGCAAGTCTGGACCGAGGGCTACGCGAGCAGCGCCCGTAAGAGTGGCCATATCGATTAACAAATCTGGCGACTCCTCATCGGCTAAAGCCAAAGCTTCACACAACACCAACCGGCCTTCAGCATCAGTGTTGCCAATCTCAATTGTCAGACCTTTGCGAGTCTTAAACACATCACCTGGTCGGAAGGCATTTCCGGCAATTGCATTTTCAACAGCTGGGATGAGCACGCGCAAACGCACATTGAGTTTAGCTTCCATAATCATTTGGGCGAGGCCCAGCACATTGGCCGCACCACCCATATCTTTCTTCATCAGCAACATGCTCGACGACGGCTTGATGTCGAGGCCGCCGGTATCAAAGCACACGCCTTTCCCAACCAGTGTCACTTTGGGAGCATTGGATTTACCCCATGTAAAATCAATCAGACGCGGCGCTCGCGGGCTGGCCGCACCGACGATGTGAATGAACGGAAATTGCTTTTCAAGAGCCTTGCCTTTGACGGAAGAAAATCTTGCCTTGTGCTGCGCGGCGATTTTCCGGGCGGCGGCTTCTAACTCATCAGGGCCTAATAAATTGGCAGGCGCATTGATCAAATCACGCACCGTAAAACTGGCATTGGCAGCACTGATGACCGCCGTGGCATTGGGAAAATGTAGCGTTGCGGCTTTGACTGCTGTGACGCGAAACGGATCATATTTATAAAGTTCGAGGCACCAGCCTAGCGCGACAAGATCAGCGGATTTGGGTTCCACGGCAAAGCGATAATGCCCCGCTGGCAAGCGGCTGGAAATACTTCCGAGCGCAAAAGGATCGGCATCGGCGGCAGGTTCGCCCACCCAAATCTCTTGGGTTTCGCCTTTGGCGTTAGGAATTGACAAGCAGCTCAGCGCCGCCGCTTCAAACCCTTGCGCTTTGACTATGGCCCGCACCACCGCACTGGACGCCTTCAAAACCTTCGGTAAATCGACCTTGGCAATCACACATAATGGAATTGTAGTGCCTGTGGTTTTTAGAATTTGACTGGCATCGATCATTACAAAGCTCCTTCGGAATCGTTTTCAGGCCTTATGGTTAATCAATTGTTGACGAAAGAACAGCATGATGATGTTTCATGAGTATTATTGGGTTGGAGCGCATTATGGTTTCTGGTTTTGGCAGTGTTAAATTGGGGTCAGCTTTGTTGCTGGTTTCAGCATTGGCGCTGGGGGCTTGCCAAAGCAAGCAAGCAAAACTTGATGCCGATCCGTTGCAAACTGGAAGCACAAGTAAAATAGGAGCAACCGCTGGCGCTGGTTCGTTCGTTCGAACCACAGAGCTTTCCAAGAAATGGACTGCCGACCAAGGCAACATCCCGCTCGGCTTGGAATATGCTGCAAATCTTGAAAAAATTGGACAGGGCGATGAACAAGTCGGCGTGCTGAAGACTTTGGCCGCAGCCCATCCTGATGATGGTGCCCTACAATCTAAAATTGGCAAACAACTGTTAGCTGCCGGTCGATCAGGCGAAGCTATCGAAATGCTGGAGCGCGCGAGCAAGGCGCCCAGCGCTGATTGGAAAACATTATCAGCTTTGGGTTCGGCCTATGATCAGCAGGGAAGCCACAGTTTAGCGCGTGACACTTACAAGTCTGCATTGGCGCAAAATCCGGGCGAGCTTTCTGTTCAGAACAATATGGCGATGTCTTTTGCTTTGGAAGGTAAGTTGCCCCAAGCCGAAAAGATTTTGCGCGATGCCATTGCTCAACCAGGTTCTTCTGCACAACCGCGCATCCGTCAAAATCTCGCTTTGGTGGTTGGCCTCCAAGGTCGATATGATGAATCCCGCAAGATCGCCTCAGAAGATTTGCCGCCCGACGAAGTGGAGGCAAACTTGGCCTATTTGCAACAGATGATGGCGCAACCTAACACTTGGGCCGAGCTGCAAGATCAGCCTAAGGGCTAAGCCCCGGGCGCTTTTCGTCTCACACAGTCCCAGTCTAGCGCGCTGTCACCTTTTACAGAAAGGGTGACATACAGGTATAATTCGCCCGTATAGTCAAAGGGAGTTTTTTTCGGGCCACGCATCGCAAATCCAGTGGAGTTCAATTTGTCTTTCAGATACCCACTGCTAATTGCGAAAACTGGTAGGTCTAAATCGTCAACCAAGGAATACAGTTTGCCGTAACCTCCAAGCCTGCCATCGGGCTTGATGAAGGCATAGTTTTTTCGACTATGGCAACGGCACCCGCGTAGGTCCCGTCTTACTGTGTGCAGTCCCAAGTTCCGTCAGCGGTCACATCGCGGATAGGAAGTTTTGCTGAAAATGCGGGTGCTGCCATTGAGGCTAAACACAGAATAACACCAAAAGCGGATATGAACATGGTCACTCTTTTTGATCAATTATTTTATTGGGGGGCTTGGCCACCACAGCCAAAGCAATGAGGAATTAGCAGATTTCAATTTTGGAGTCACCGAGAAATAGCGTGGGTTAGTAGCGTTGGATTGTGATGCTAGCTCAGCTTGCCATAGAATTCGATGAAGGCGAGCAGCCATGTTTTCAAGCGCGCTCTGGTTTCAGCATCGGTTAGATTGCCATCGGCATCAAATTTCACTTCATTGTGAGCTATAAACATTTCAGGCTTTGGCATGACGATGGCCTGCAGCGCCTGCAGGTTTTGACGCAAATGATATTGGGCGCGCGATGTGCCAGCAAAGGCCCCTTCGCTTGAACCAATGATGCCAGTGCACTTCCATTTAAAAGGAGCACTTCCGCGCGACACCCAATCGGTCGCATTTTTCAAAACGCCTGGGATTGAAAAGTTATATTCCGGCGTGGCAATGATCACGCCATCGGCGGCGCGAATGCTTGAATCCAAATCTCTTACGCTTTGCGGTTTTCCGGACGCAGCTTCTTCATCCCCATCATAAAGAGGGATCCCGCGCAAAGTCACAATTTCGATTTCAACACCCTCAGGTGCAAGTTCTTTAAGCGCACGCAGCAGCCCCGTGTTTGTCGATGCTTTACGCAATGCACCACTGATCGCAACAATCTTCATCGTCAGTTCTTCTTCGTCCGCTTTGCCAAAAGGCCTGTCAACCAATCAGGATCCATTTGCGGCACTGAAGAAAGCAGAAGCTCCGTGTAAGCCGGATAGGGCGGGTTCAACACTTTGGATTTCAAACCTTGCTGCACCACTTTGCCTCTGTGCATCACAACGATCTCATCTGAGATGGCGCGCACTGTCGCAATATCGTGGGTGATGAACAGATAAGTGATGTTGGTTTCCTTTTGCAACTTCATCAACAATTGCAAAATTTCTTCTTGTACGATTTGATCAAGTGCTGATGTCACTTCATCGCAGATGATGACATCAGGTTCAGCAGCAAGAGCCCGCGCAATTGAAATGCGTTGCTTTTGACCACCCGACATTTCACTTGGATAACGATCAATATAAGACTCATCGAGTTCAATGTTTTCGAGCAATTGCACAACGCGCCGATCATTGGCAGCGCCTTTGAGTCCGAGATAAAACTCAAGCGGCCGACCGATAATATCACGCACGGTTTGGCGTGGGTTTAAGGCTGTATCAGCCGATTGATAAATCATTTGAATACGGCGCAGCGTATCCCTGTCGCGGTTTAGAAGGGCTGCTGGCAAAGCTTTTCCGTTAAAAGAAATCGTGCCTTTTGAAGGTGGTAACAAGCCTGTGATGGCTCTAGCCAAAGTCGATTTTCCGGAACCAGATTCTCCCACTACAGCCACCGTGCTGCCACGCGGAATTTTGACTGAAACGTTGTCTAAAACCTTCGAAGCGCCACCACCGTAAGTGGCATCCACAGCATCCACGCTTAAAATAATATCATCGCTGGTGGTTTCAGGTTTCTGAAGCTTACGAACAGCCCAAAGCGATTTTGTATAATCTTGCGTCGGTTGTTTCAGCATCTCGCGGGTGGGCGCTTCTTCCACCAAGTTGCCATAACGCAAGACCATAATACGGTGCGCCATTTGGGCAACCACTGCGAGATCATGGGTAATGTAAATGGCAGCGGTATTAAATTGCTCCACAATATCCCGCATGGCAGCCAACACTTCAACTTGTGTTGTCACGTCCAAGGCGGTGGTGGGCTCATCAAAAATAATGAGATCAGGACGGCAGGACATAGCCATGGCCGTCATGGCACGTTGGAGCTGACCGCCTGAAACTTGATGCGGAAAGCGCAAACCAATCGTATCGGGATTGGGCAGTTGCAAACGCTTATAGAGATCACGCGCATCGGCTTCAGCTTTTTCGCGGGTCATAATATTATGACTGATTGCGGTTTCAATCGTTTGGTCAATAATGTGATGGGCGGGATTAAATGATGCCGCAGCACTTTGCGCCACATAAGCAATGCGTGAACCCCAAAGGGCGCGGCGTTGCTCTTCTGAAGCTGCAACCAAATCCATACCATCAAAATTAATCGAGCCTGACGTAATGCGGCAGCCGGGCCGTGCATAACCCATCCCTGCCAGCCCAAGAGTTGATTTTCCGGCACCCGATTCACCAATCAAGCCCAGTACTTCGCCGCGCTTTAATGTGAGATCAATGCCCTTAATAATGGGCTTCCATTGATCATCACTTTGGCCATCAATTTTGAGGCCTTTAATTTCAAGCAGCACATCGCCCTTGACGCGTTTGTTGTCACTTGCCATCGCGCAGCCCCGAAGTTTTATGTAAGAACCAATCCACCACAAAGTTCACAGCAACGGTGAGCAGCGCAATCGCCGCAGCCGGATAAAGCGGTGCCGGATTGCCAAAGGTGATGAGAGTTTTGTTTTCTGCCACCATTGATCCCCAATCGGCTGTCGGCGGTTGCACACCAACACCAAGGAATGAAAGTGCGGCAATGGTGAGAAACACAAAGCAAAAGCGCAAACCAAATTCAGTGATTAATGGCGGCAAAATGTTGGGAACGATTTCTTTGAAGACAATCCAGCCCATGCCCTCACCACGCAGTTTGGCCGATTCAACATAGTCCATCACCACGGCATTGAGCGCCACGGCACGCGACAGACGGAACACCCGCGTTGCATCGAGGAGTGCGAGAATGATGATGAGATTGACAATGCTTTTGCCAACCACAGCCAGCATCATCAGAGCGAAAATCAAAACCGGAATGGCAAGGAAAGCGTCAACCACACGCGATACGCCTTGATCAAGCCAGCCGCGTTTCAAAGCCGCCAAAACACCTAAAGAGCCGCCGACAAGAAAGGAAACGAGCGTCGTCAAAACCGCAATACCGATGGTATTGCGCGCGCCATAGATGAGTCTTGAATAGAGATCGCGGCCGATTTGATCGGTGCCAAGCAGAGCAATGGAACTGCCATGTTCATAAGCTTTGCCGATGATTTCATTTTCAGAATGGGGTGCCAACCACGGCGCAAATATTGCGAAGATGGCATAAATCAAAATTACGATCATGCCAAACCACGCGCTGATGGGCGCGGTTTTAAGATTGCGCGCAATGTTTTGAATTGTGGTGCGGCGCGCTTTAATGTTGCGCAGGGGCGATGATGTGTCTGTGCTCATTTTGGGTGCAACAATCTTGGGTTAGTGGTGATGGAAACAATATCAGCGAGGAGATTGAGCAGGATATAAGTGGCCGCGAAAATCAATGCGCAGGCCTGAACCACTGGCATATCGCGGCTGGACACAGCATCGACCATCATTTGGCCAATGCCCGGATAAACATAAACCACCTCCACCACCACCACGCCGACCACAAGATAAGCGAGGTTGAATGCGATAACAGTGGCGATGGGTGCCCACGCATTTGGCAGAGCATGACGCAAAATCACTTGCGATTTTGAAACGCCTTTCAGCTGCGCCATTTCAATATAAGGGCTGGCAAGAAGGTTGATGATGGAAGCCCTTGTCATGCGCATCATGTGCGCGATGATTACGAGGGTCATAGTCAGTGCTGGTAAAGTAGCACGGCTCACATGTTCCCAAAATGTCGTGGTCTCACTCACTGTTGAGAGAGAATAGAACCAACGATACTTCACTGCGAAGAAGAACATCAAAATATAGGCAATGAAAAATTCGGGCATCGCAATGGTGGTGAGTGTGACTGAGTTCACAATCCGGTCATACCAAGAATTGCGATAGAGAGCCGCCAACACACCAAGCAAGAGAGAGAGTGGCACGGCAACTATGGCGGCCATAGCTGCTAAGAAAAATGTATTATAAAGCCGTGGTGCAATAATGCCAGAAACGCTGCGCTTGATGGTGCCGGTTGTGCCTGAGTAAGAATTGCCAAAATCGCCACGCACAGCATTGCCGATCCATTCGACATAACGCACCACTGCTGGTCGATCGAGGCCAAGCTCATGGTTGAAATTTTTTACGGTTTCAGGTGTTGCTCCATGACCTAAAATGTTTTGCGCATAGCCGCCCGGCAACATTTGCAGCGATGAGAAAATAATAATCGAGACGGCAAAAAGTGTGAGCACGCCTAAGCCCAATCTTTGCAAAACGGTCTTTAATACTGGATGCATCAGTGCTTTCCCCAATTTCCCTTCAAGCTCTTTTGGCTCGTTAGGTAAAAACCTAGCAGAGACTTTGGCAAGAGTCCTAGCGAAAACGTCACAAAACAAAAAACCCCGCCAGCTTCCTGACGGGGTTCTTTGTAAAATTAATTGGTCGGGGCTTATGCCTTCCACCAACGCTCGTACATGTAACCACCATCATGGTCGAAGTCTGAGTTGAACGTGTTGTGTCCAACGCCAGTGTTCAATGCGCCAACATAGTTGTTGTACATGAGAACAACTTGGCCGCCATCATCATGCACCAGCTGTTGAGCTTCAGCATATTGAGCGGCGCGCTTGGTATCATCGGTTTCAGCACGGGCAGCGAGCAACAGCTCGTTGAAACGTGGGTTCTTCCAATGTGTATCGTTCCAAGCAGCATCCGCGGCAAGCGAGATTGACAAGAACATGTCAGCTACTGGACGACCACCCCAATAGCACAGGCACCATGGCTTCTTAAGCCAAACGTTATCCCAATAGCTGTCGTTTGGTTCTTTGATCACGTTGATGTTGATGCCAGCTTTCTTGGCTTGTTCAGCCATCAAAAGAGCTGCATCTACACCGCCAGCAAAGGCTGCATCAGAAGCTGACAGATCAACTGTCTGACCTTCCATGCCTGCTTTTTTCCACAATGCTTTAGCCTTGTCCGGATCATAAGAATAAACCGGGGCTGGGTTGATGGCATATTTCATAGAAGCAGAGATTGGATTGTCATTGCCTGGTGAACCGTAACCGAACAAAATCTTGTCTACGAGTTCTTGGCGGTTGATGGCCCATTTCAAAGCGGTACGCGCATCAAGATTGTCAAATGGCTTAGCGTCCACATGCATTGGTGCCGTGTAATGCGCAAAGCCTGAAACGTTATAAAGCTCTGTGTTTGGCGCACCCTTCAACATATCAATGGTTTTCAAATCGGCGCGGTCAATAAAGTCCACTTCGCCAGCGAGAAACGCATTGGTGCGGGCTGCAACGTCGACGATTGACAGCATTTCAATTGAGTCAAAATAGGACGTGCCAAAGAAGTTTTCGTTGCGTTCGCCAACCAACTTAACACCGGGCTCAAAGCTCTTCAGCTTGTAAGGGCCAGCGCCAATGCCAGCTGCGAAATCAATCTTGCCATCCTTAGAAGGATAGATCGACAAATGATAATCGGTCAGCAAGAATGGGAAGTCGGCATTGCCGCCCTTCAGTTCAAATATTACAGTGTCCGGACCATCAGCCTTAACTGAAGTCACTGACGACAGAACTGATTTGGCAGGTGACTTTGAATCAGCACTAATGTGATAGTTAATGGTGTTCACAACATCATCGGCAGTCAGCGAGCGACCATCATGGAAAGTGATGCCCTTGCGGATTTTGAATGCCCACTTTTGTGCGCCATTTGAAGGCTCAAAGCTTTCAGCCACATGGGGAACAGCAACGTTTTTGTCGTTCACTTGCACCAGAGGTGCGCCCATGACGGATTTACCAAATGCGAATGTGAAGCCGTTTGACCAAGTTGCTGGATCAAGCGAGTCAGTGGTTTGACCATGGCCAATACCAGCTTTAAAAGTGCCGCCTTTTTTTGCTTCAGCGCGGGCCGCTTGAGCAAACATCAATTGCGAGGCCGACAATGTCATACCGGATGCCATGGTGAAGGCCATGAAATCGCGACGGGACAACTTGCCCAAGCCTACGGCTTTTTTAGCCATCGAAAGTTTATGTTCGAATTCAGTCATTGATCTTCTCCTTGATCGTCCCAAAATTTTTGTTCTTAATTGTCCTGACAAACCTTACAGGATTGAGGCACATGCTCGCACGGTGTTTACGGTCCGTCAATTTCTATTTCCGTGATCAGCATGGTGAAATGATTGATCCATAAGGCAATCTCAGCCGTTAAATGGCGCATATGAAATAAGGAGCGTCGTGTTTTGTCTTCTCTTAAAATTGCTGTGATTGGGTCGGGCATTTCCGGACTGTCTTGTGCTTGGGCATTATCTCAACACCATGACGTAACCTTGTTCGAAAGCGACGACCGCATTGGCGGCCATTCCAACACTGTTGACGTGCAGCAAATGACGGGTGGGGCTGTTGCCGTGGATACCGGATTTATCGTTCATAACCCGCAAACCTACCCCAACTTTGTAGCACTCCTCGACTATCTCGATGTCGACTATGAAGAAACAGAAATGTCGTTCTCAGTTTCAAATGCAGCAGGTCGCTATGAATATAGCGGCCACAGTGTTGGTCGCTTGCTGGGCAAAGCTTCGCAATGGGCAAGCCCAACGCAGTGGCGTTTACTTTATGATCTCACACGTTTTTATCGCACGGCACAAAACAAGAGTGTTGATGATGCTGTAACCTTGGGCGATTATCTGAGCAAGGAACGCTATTCGCAAAGCTTTATTCAAAATCACATTCTGCCAATTGCTGCGGCCATATGGTCGTCAACACCATCAGCCATGGCACATTATCCATTCAACGCTTTCGTCAGGTTCTTTGCCAATCACAATTTATTCAATTTGGGCAATCGGCCGAAATGGAGAACTGTTTCAGGTGGGTCGCGCAGCTATGTCGCGAAATTAGCAGCTGACAGCAAGTTCAAAGTGCGGTTGAGTCTGCCGGTAAAGTCGGTTGAACGTCACGTTGATCACAATGTAGTGATTGGCCCCCATGGTTATGCCGAACGCTTTGATCATGTGGTTTTAGCAACCCATGCTGACCAAGCCTTGAACCTATTAGCTATGCCTAGTGCACAAGAATATGGACTGTTGCAGCACTTCAAAACCAGCAGCAACCGCGCCGTGCTCCACCGTGATAAAAACCTCATGCCAAAATCGAGACGGTTTTGGTCGTCGTGGAATTATATGGGAACTGAGAACGGCCAAGTGAGTGTCACTTACTGGATGAATGAATTGCAAAACCTCAAATCAACTGAGCAGCACTTTGTATCGCTCAATCCATTGATGGAACCTGACCCTGCAACGCTCGATGGCACGTTCACCTATCGCCATCCAGTTTTTACGCCGCAGACACTGGCGGCGCAGAAAAAATTATGGGGCTTGCAAGGCCAACAGAAGACATGGTTTTGTGGGGCATGGTTTGGTGCTGGATTTCACGAGGATGGTTTGCAAGCAGGACTTGCCGTGGCCGAACAATTGGGCGGCGTGCGCAGGCCGTGGAATGTGGAAAACGAATCCTCACGAATTTATTTGAATGCGCCACACAAAGAGGCTCCTCAAATTTGGGCGCAGGCGGCCGAGTGAAATGGTGAGGCCGATTGCCAGCATTTACCGAGGAACCGTCACGCATCAGCGTTTGCGTCCGGTTTCGCACAGGCTCAGTTATGATGTGGCGGCTTTGCTGCTGGATGTTGATGATATACCAAAGCATCATCGATTTTTGTCGCACAATCGGTTCAATCTGTTCAGCATCAATGACCGCGACCACGGCACAGGCAAAACAATTGGTGAATTTGCATGGGATTTGGTCAAAGGAAAATCTGGCACTGAAGATGTGCGGCAGATTTTTATGCTATGTTATCCGCGTCTGTTGGGTTTCGTGTTCAATCCGCTGACCACCTATTTTTGCGTTGATGCAGATGGCTGCACGCGGTTGATGATTTATGAAGTGCACAACACTTTTGGTGGTCGTCATACTTATGTGACTGACGCCATTCATCCAGATCAGGCCAATTACTTCCAGACTGAGAAGACGTTTTATGTGTCACCGTTCAATAAAATTGAAGGCCACTATGGTTTAAGGGCCTCACCACCGGCCGAGCGCGTGAGTGTGGGGGTTGCCCTCACCACGCCGGACGGTCCCACCCTCAATGCTTATTTTGCAGCAACCCGCGAAGAATTGACAGATCGCAACTTGCTCCGCGTGTTCTTTTCATATCCCTTAATGACCCTCAAAATTGTTGCAGCAATTCATTTTGAGGCCTTGAAACTTTGGTTCAAGGGTCTCAAAGTCCAATCATAGAATGCGCGTGGGTGAAAAAATGAATGACGGTCTTTTAGGACGGTTAATTGTGGCAACAGCCAAGCGCTTGTTGCCTAAAACTTTCAAAGGCTCGCTGGAGCTTACCCTGCCCTCTGGCCAAATTATTATGATTGGCGGGCAAAACCCCGGGGAAAAAGCGGATCTCACGTTGCGCAATTTCAGCGTGGTGTGGGCCGGCATTCGCCGTGCACAGCTTGGATTCTTTGAACGCTATTTGGCAGGTGATGTTGAAAGCCGTGACCCCACCGCTTTTTTCCGGTTCTATTTGCAAAACCGCGCAGGGCTGGATGGCGCTTCAACAGGCCTATTCTTTCCAAGTCTGATGGATAAGCTTTGGCACAAGAAGCGCGATAATAACAAAGACGGATCGAAAGATAATATTGCGGCCCATTATGATCTGGGCAATGAATTTTATAAATTATGGCTCGACGATACGATGACTTATTCGTCCGCCATCTTTGATGGCAAAGGCAATAGTTTGGAAGCCGCTCAACGTTTGAAATACCAACGCGTGTTGGACATGGCAGAAGTGAAACGCGGTTCGGAGGTTTTGGAAATAGGCTGCGGCTGGGGTGGTTTTGCCGAAGAAGCCGCCCGGAAAAAAGCCGTTGCTTCAGGCAAAAAGAATGTGACGGCAAAAAATGTTTTTTCACTCGCTTCGCTC
>JANPGD010000023.1:0-40209 GCA_031423845.1 Hyphomicrobiales bacterium
TTTCCGAAACCGCAGTCTTTGGATGACCTGATGAAGCAGGTGATTGAAACGGATTTCATGATGCTCAAATCGCCGCGAGAGAGGATGGATAAAATCAGAGGTGCATGGGTTGCCTCTGCAATAGAGCACTTGGCGCAATGGCTCTTTCTAAGCGCAATGAATGGCGATGAAGTGAGCCAGCGCTACTTCTTCGACAGCACGCGATTTCTCACGCTACGTTTTGTGGACATGCTGAGAGCAAAGTTTCCCGCAGTGAAGCGCAAAGCATGGGCATCACCGGGATCAGCCTCGCCAACCTTTGCCAATAGTTCAGGGTCAAGATTACCAATGTTTGACAGCTTTGATTTATCTAACTCACTCCAGGCCTTCAAAGGAATCTGACGGGCCAAATGGGGCGATAGATTGGGGGTTACAACATCATAGCCAGAGTTGCCGGCCAACACCCGCGTTTCAACCATGTCATTCGAGTCAAACACATCATAGGTGACAGTGTTTCCAGATTCGGCCTCAAACTTCTTGATAGAGTCGGCTCCAAAATAAGCCTCCCATGAGAACAACCGCACTTCGCCTGCAATTGTTACTGAGGCTGAGAGTGCGAGCAGTGCTACGGCAGAAACCAATGATCTCATCTTCATAGTTCTTCTCCCTGTCAAAAACTTAGGTCGGCGACAACAAACGAGCGGGTGATGATTTTGCAATTGCATCATAAAGCTCGGGCCGCCGATCACGGAACACGCCCCATGATCTGCGAGCATGAGCAATCGCTGGCATGTCTAGGCTGGCTGTGATCACGCCTTCAGTTACGCGGTCAGCCTCAGCCAATTTCAAGCCTGTGTGATCAGCAATGAAAGATGAGCCATAAAACACAATTGATCCGGAATCGCCCTTCTCTATGCCGACACGATTTGATGCAATGAGCGGCGTGAGATTGGCCCCTGCATGACCTTGCAACACGCGCTGCCAATGATCGCGCGAATCCCATGAGGCATCCGAAGGTTCAGAACCAATTGCTGTTGGATAGATTAGAATCTCAGCGCCTTTCAGCACCATGCAACGCGCCGCTTCGGGAAACCACTGATCCCAGCAAATGCCTGCACCCACTTTGCCAACGGCTGTATCATGCACCATGAAGCCCGTGTCGCCATCGGCAAAATAGAATTTCTCGCTATAGCCCGGTGAGTTTGGAATGTGGCTTTTGCGATAGAGCCCTAAAGTTTTACCGTCAGCATCAATCATCACCAGTGAATTAAAACGCTTGCTGCCATCCTCCTCAAAGAACGATACAGGTAAAACAACGCCCAGTTCTTTTGCCAAGTTAGCAAGGCGAGAAATCGTTTTATGACCATCAAAGGGCTTTGCGCGCGCGTTGTGTTTCGCATCAATATCAACGCAAAAATATGGTCCTTCAAACAGCTCTTGAAGGACCACCAGTTTAGCACCACGCCGTGCAGCCTCACGCACATGAATCTCGATCTTATCAAGATTTTCATTCACATCATCACTACAGGCAATCTGCACGGCACCGACTACGAGATGGCTCATCATATTTTTCCCAAGGGTTGTTGTTGTGTGGAACAATGAATACCACCACCGGCCTCACCAATTGCATCAACATTTAAACTCACAACTTCGCGGTTTGGATAGAGTTGACCTAGAATACGCGCCGCTTCATCGTCAGCCTGATCGTCGCCAAATTCGGCGCTGATTACAGCCCCGTTGCAAACGAAATAATTCACGTAACTAGAGACAAAATCTTCGGCGCGGGAGCGAATGTTTGTGGGTTCTGGAATGACCACAATCTCAAGTTTTCGACCTTGAGCATCCGTGGCCTTTTTCAAGACTTCATAAGTCTCAAACGCCGCTGCCGACCACGGATCACCTGCTATAATTTTCTCAGGCAATTGGATGAGCACCTGCCCCGGTTTTACAAAACGGGCCAAAGCATCAATGTGATAGTCCGTGATATCGGCACCCGCAACACCCGGCGCCCAGATCATTTTTTCTGCACCTAACGCATCACATAAAAGCTGGCCAATTTCGGCTTCAGTTCCAGAGTTGCGATTGGGGTTCACCCAGCTACTTGCATGAGCCAGTAGTGTCCCTGCGCCATCCGTTTCAACACCACCACCTTCGCCTTTTAGCCGATTATCGAAAATGGTAAGTCCAAGCTTTGTCGCCACGCGGCGTGCAATTTGTGCATCATCTTTGTGCTGCTGCTTTTCACCCCAGCCATTAAAGTTCAATTCACTTGCAGCGAGCTGACCTTCATTGTTGACTACAAATGTTGGCCCACTGTCACGGCACCACAAATCTTGCACAGCTAAAGGCCAAAGCTCAACACCGGCTTTGAGTGCAAGACGAGCATCATCCATTTGCTCAGGACGGGCTAACATCACCACGGGTTCAAATTTGGAAATTGAATTTGCGATTAATGCAATTTTTTCTCGCACAGCATCAAGATCATCTTGCCCACCATAGATGGATTTCACAGCCGGCCACTGCATGAACGTTCTGAGATGCAGAACCAACTCCAGTGGCATGTGATAGCCCGCAAATCTAGCAGCTGGCCCCGGTCCGGCTGCATTTGACTGTTGGTTCCACAGGCTCGCGGTCATTCCTAAAGCAGCGGCCTTCATAATTTTTCGTCTTGTCATCATAGAATTATTTTTTCCCCGAAATAGGCTGTTCCTGCGTGATGCAATGGATGGCCCCACCGCCAGCTGCAATGGCACTCACCTGTACCATAATAACTTTGCGCTCAGGGTAAGCCGCCTGAATAGTTGCTACTGCTTTAGCATCGCTCGGAATTCCGTAACCCGGAACAATAATGCCGCCATTGGCAATGTAGAAATTGATATAAGAGCGACAGAAAATATTGCTGGTGACAGTGGCTTCAACGGCCTCTTCAAGCAGCAAAATTTCAAAGCTGCGTCCCTTGGCATCCGTCTGACTTTGCAGGCACTTTAAATTTTCTTTCAAAATCCGGTAGTGCGGATCAGACGGGTTCGGGTTACTTTCGAACAACACCACACCAGGCCGGACGAACGTGCACATGCCATCAATGTGACCATCAGTCTCTTTGTCCATGGGATCACCCGGCAACCACACAACCTTTTCCACGCCCAACATGGCTTTGAGTTCGGATTCAACCAGCGCCTTATTCACACCCGGGTTACGGTTCGGATTGAGAATGCTCGTTTCTGTAATGATCAGCGTGCCCTCGCCATCCAATGCAAATGAACCGCCCTCACAGGTGAGCCAAGAATTTCGAGCGGCAGCCCCTTCGCGCGTGAGAAGTCGCGTCGCCAATTTGTCATCTTGATCCCAAGGTGCATGTTTGCCGCCCCAAGCATTGAAGTGCCAGTTCACTCCAGCCAACTCACCATTCGAACCTACGACAAATGAAGGCCCGCAATCGCGCGCCCAAAAATCATCGATAAGCATTGGAACAACATCCGCCAAATTACCCAGCCGCTTGCGCGCTGTTTCTGCGTGATCGGGATGAGCCAAGACTGTAACAGTTTCAAACTGTGAAATCGCTGCAACGATATTCACGTATTCAACCTGCATAGGTTCCAAACGCTCCTCATAGAGGTCTTCCCGGTGTGGCCAGATCATCCATGTGCGTTCATGTTTCTCAAATTCAGCAGGCTTGCGGAACGAGACCTCTTCGTGAAGTGAATTCATCTTGCTATCAGTCAATTTAGTCCCCATCGCGTTTGCCGTCATGTCAATTCTACTTATTTAATTAACATAGTGGGGTTGTTTGCGGCGACATTGCAAATGAGAAGCACAACCCCTATACATGAATAGAATTAATATGAGACGATTTCGAAACATACCACCGTTACAATATTTGTTGGGCTTTGAGGCTGCGGCGCGGCTCGAAAGCTTTAGCAAGGCCGCGGCTGAGCTGGGGCTGTCACAATCAGCAATCAGCCATGAAATGCGCCTTCTCGAGCAGCGTATGGGTCAACCCCTTTTTATTCGAAATGGGAGAACTATTCGCCTCACTGATGCTGGGCGCGATTATCAACGCTCCGTTGCCCGTTCATTAGAACATCTTGAAGCAGGCTATCGAAAACTTGAGCCTTTCAGAAAACAAGGCAGTGTTGTGATCTATGCCCCGCGCGATTTTGCGGCACGCTGGCTCCTGCCGCGACTACACAAATTAAAGCAAGCCGTACCCGATTGCGATCCGTGGATCGACACCTCAGACGTGAAGGTGGATTTTGACGAGATGGAGGTGAGCATTGCCATTGTGACGGCCCGCGAAATCGATCCGAATTTCGTCTCCCATCAATTATTTGTTGATGAGTTAGTGCCCGTTGCATCATCCAAATTGATCAAACATGGTGCACTCCACCCAGCTGAACTATTGAGCCATGCTCTCATTCACGATGAACGATCCGAAGGGTGGAGTGAATGGTTTGCAAGCGCAGGCATCGATACAGCGGAAGTTTCAGCGGGTTTAGATTTCAGCGATAGTGACCTCGCAATTCAAGCTGCTGAACAAGGCCATGGCATTGCATTGGCAAGCTTGCCCTTAGTGCAAAATTTATTGAACTCTAAAAGACTCATTAGGGTGTCTCCTCACAGCCTATCAACGGGGAATTCGTGGTTTGCAGTTTCAACCAACAAAGAACTCGCCAACCAAATTACCGCAAATACGTGGCATTGGATAACAACGGGAACGGGCCGTTAAATCACCTGCATCTGAGATTACGCGCGAAGAACTTGCTGGGACGACTGTTCTTGCCAGTTCTTAACATCCCGAGCATTTATGATTCCGCCCAATGCATTATGCATCACAGCGAGTTCATTATCCGGCATTGGCAAGCAGAGGAAAAAGCCTTGCACTTCTGAACAACCAGACAAAGCTGAAAAATCAAACTGATCGCTCGTTTCGACACCTTCAGCAAGCACAGGCACATTGAGCGCTGCACCTAAACCGATTACTGCTTTGAAAATAGCGTCTGCACGGCCATTGTTTCCGGTTTGTTGAATGAACGATCCATCCACTTTAATCCGATCGAATGGAAAAGAGTTGAGCAATGAAAGCGAAGAATAGCCCGTACCAAAATCATCCATGGCAATTGAGATGCCCATAGATTTAATTTGCCGTAAGTTGTGCAGCGCACGAGTCAAATCATGAATCAGCGCAGTTTCTGTAACTTCCAACTCAATGCGTGAAGCCGAAACACCAGTTTCCAGTATTACTTCGCGAATGTGCGGCACAATGCTCGGCTGACAAATAGCTTTGGCCGAGACGTTGATGGCCAAACGCGGAATCCAGCTATTCTCCGCCAGCACTTTGCATGATCGCCGCAAAACCCACTCATCGATTTCAACAATCAAACCCGTTTCTTCAGCAAGCGGTATAAATTCAGCCGGCGATACACTACCGCGGCTAGGGCTATTCCAACGCAAAAGCGCTTCAAAGCCCGCGAGTTTACCACCATTGGTTTCAAACTGGGCTTGCAGATAAAGCCTTAGTTCGTCACCTTGAATGGCGTGTCGCAAATCATGGGCAAGTTTACGGCGGCCACGAATGAATTGATCCATTTTCGCGTCGAACATGCAAATCGGGCGGTTAACTTCGGATTTGCCGCGATACATAGCGAGATCGGCATTAGCCAAAAGCTCCTGACGACTTTGACCTTGTTGCGGATAGAGCGCCACACCGACACTGACACCCGCTTCAATAACTTTAGATTCCCATTCAATCGGGACAGACAGGCATTGAACAACCCGTTGTGCCAAATCCATTGCGGCTTGCGCATTTGACTTATTTTGGATTAGGACAAATTCGTCACCACCAAGGCGCGCCACATATTCACAATCTGTAAGAGCCACCCGCAAACGGGTAGCAGCCGATTTTAAAATTTGATCCCCTGCAGCATGCCCAAATAAATCATTCACTTCTTTGAAGCGATTGAAGTCAAACAAGAGGACAGCGAGTTTTTCACCAGAGACCCGTGCGGCTTCAATGCTGCTGTCCAAAAAGTCATTGAAGGCTAGTCGATTGGGCAATCCTGTCAACGCGTCCTGCATGGCCACTTTGCGAATATTATCTTCGGCCAACTCGCGGGCTTTCAAATCATTCACACGCTGCGTCACATCGTGCAGAGCCAATATTGAACCGCCATCAGGCAATGGCGTAATATGAGACTCAACAATGCAGTCCCCGACCGGAATATCTTTTTCTGCCGATTGTAAACTCAATTCTTTGAGCATCATAATGCGGTTGGAGTCCTCGCCAAATGCTTTTTGAGCAAATGTCAAATATTGCGGGTTCCACAATGAAACCTGCCCCGCTCCGTCGAGAACAGCAATACCAGATTTCGTGCTTTTAAGGATTGTTTGCAATAGCCTTTGACGATCGGAATGGGCCAGCGCATAGCGCACTGATCGGTCCAAAACATCTGGCGTTATTGCAGTTTTAGGAACGAAATCAGATGAGCCAGCCTTTAAAGCCGCGTCATCGATCACATGATCGGCAATTCCTGTTAGAAGTATAATGGGTGTGTCAATTCCGGCGGCTCTCACACTATTGATGAAATCAACACCAGTGACGGGGCCCAGTCGATAGTCACTAAAAATAACATCGAAGCTTTCTTGCGCCAACTTGACCATAGCTGTCAGCGGCGATGTCGCAGTGGACACGGCATAGCGTGTGCCATGCACTTCACCCAATGCGTCAACAATGAGGTACACATCATCCTCATCGTCATCGACGACCAGCAACTTTATGGTTTTACCAAATACCATTAAACGCTATCAAACTCCAACTTACAAAAATAATTAGCCGAACTTCCGCTCAGTCAGTTCTTCATTAAAGCGCACATTTTTTGCTTCGAGCAATTTGCGAATATCGCCCAGCTTCCTCAAGCTTGCAATTTCTGGCATTGTAAAACGAACGTGAAATGCATTTTCCATTGCGAACACCACTTCGATGTGACGAAGTGAATCCCATTTTGGAGTGTTCTGCGCATTTGAATCTTCAGTGAGTAACGCAGAGTCTACACCAAGAACTTTGCCGATTAATTGATAGAGTTGCATTTTGTTTTATCCCTGTTTGAATTGCAAATTATGAAAAGATACGGTTGCGAACAGCTTCTGGCCAACGGCCTGGTTCGAATCCGTGCTGTGTAAATGCCGCAAGAACCCAACGCTCAATGCCAAGTCCTACGCAACCAGTTTGAGCAGGCTCACCATTGGCCGTTGTGAAATTGAAACGCTTGCCAAAGAAATTGCCGTGCAAATTGATCGAGCCACACGCCAACATTTTTATGCTGCCATCATTGCCGAGAGCTGGAATTTTAATTTCGTTCTTAACTTCTTGTGCCGCCTGCCAGAATTTCTTCGCAGCAGATACGGTAGCAAAAAATGGATCAGTTGCAGTTTGCACTTGGCAATCAATATCCACAAACGAAGCAAGTTCTTCAACAATCGGCAGAGTTTTTGCACGAACACCGCGCACATAATCTTCGTCACCAACAAATACCAATTCGCGCACGTTAAATTCATAGAGGCGATCAAGGCCATTGATGTTGCGTGACTCGTAACGGAACACACGCCCCATCCACGTGTAGCATTGGCCTTCGACAAAATTTTTCCCTGACAAAGTCGGATAGCATGGGAAACATGCGGCTGGATTCAAACACATTCCATCCATGTGGATATGCTCATGCGATGGCATTAAGGCGCCTTCCGAACAGGAATTGGCCTGACGGAATTCTTCGATAGCGTCAAAATCCTCGATAACGTTACCAACAAAGGTTACTGCGTTCGGATGCGAGTCAAAATATCCACACTTGTGCAACGTGTCAGCATCAATCATCGCCGGGAAATGACCGTCTTTTGCATTAAAAGCAGATTGGTAAAGCTGGCCTGACTTTTCATTTATTAATTGCGCGAGCTTGAGAACCGGACCGCTGTAAGCCACTTGGCCCTTGCCATAGTCATGCATCCAGCCGCGCTCAACCAAGCCATCATTCACACCGATTTGGTAAGGCCCAGTGTCTTTGCGTTTAGTGTCGACAAACACTTTGATTTCAAAACCAGAAACTTGACGCACCATCACGGCAAGAAAGCGCAAAGCTTTGTCTGTTGCTTCTTGAAGATCGGCACCTGGCTTCGTGAGAAGACGAGCTGTCTTGCCATCTTTATTGACGATGATCCGGTCGATCATTGGTGAAACAAAAACCGATTCCTTTTCAATATCGCCAGCAACTTCGTGATCAACTTCACGCGGCAATTCCAGCGCAACTTCGCTAAAATCTTTCATGTGCATATTCATTTTCTTTTTTCCCTACCCTTAAAATTTGTAATATAAAAAGCTTGATCCGCTGCCGATTGATGTCAGCGCGATACTGAAAAGTGCGGCACTCACGATTGCCGAGCTCAACGCAGGTTTCCACGCGAGCAAACCAGCATCGAGTGCGGTATTTTCTGGCTTAACGTCGACTGTTGGCCAATCATGGTGCAGAATTTGCTGTGTATTAGGCAGAAGCAATGTGATGGCACCAAACAATACAATCATTGAAAGGGCCTGCGCTTGGTCAATCGCCACTGTTGCAATTGTTTGGTCGGCAAGACCAATCATATTTGAAAATAACTTCAAAGCAGTCGGAACGTCTGCTGAACGGAACATCACCAAGCCACAAATGACGGTGGCCATCGTCAAAGTCCAACTAACAACGGCAGGCAGTTTGAAACCTGAAAATTCGCGCCAGCCCAAAAATATGGCAATGGCCAATCCGTGCATCAGACCATAAATCACATAGTTCCAACCAGAACCGTGCCATACACCAGCCACCATGAATGTGACGATTGATGGCATCGCAGCAACAAGCAGGAACCGGAGCACAGGACCAACACCCCATTTTGAACCGTTGCGTATGCCCTTCATCGCAAGGCTGGAATAGACATAGCTAGTGAAGAATCGCGTCATGGTCATGTGCCAACGACGCCAAAATTCCGAAATATTCGTTGATTTGAATGGCGAGTCAAAGTTCAAAGGCAACTTAATGCCGAAAATTGTACCAAGCCCAATGGCCATATCGGAATATCCGGAGAAATCGAAATAGAGTTGCAGTGTATAGCACAGCGCCCCGATCCAAGCGTTTGCTGGACTTAAGGCAGCACCAACTGCAGCACCATCAAAAACTTGGTTTGCGAACGGCGCGATTGTGTCTGCGAGAACCACTTTTTTGAACAAGCCCATGCCAAACATAGTGAGGCCAACAATGAGACGGCGCAGATCAAATGCAGGTTGCTGCGGGTTATCCAACTGCTCCATCATCTCGCGCTGCATGACCAAAGGACCAGCAGTGACGCATGGAAAGAAAGCAGCAAAAACTACGTAGCGAGCGATGTTGTGCTTCACCAACTGGCCATTATAGGCATCAATCAAATAGCCAATCTGGATAAACGTAAAGAAAGAAACGCCCAAAGGAACTAAAATATCATGGTGGGCAAAGTTCGAGCCACTCACCTGATTTGCAACGTCAATGAAAAAATTTGTGTATTTGAGATAGCCCAACATGCCAACGTTAATCGCAATCGCTCCGAACAAAGAGTTTCGCGCAATCGTTGGATTGTTGCCCAAACAGGCAATGACGCTGCCGGCAGCATAATTGAATAACAAAGACGCAAGCAAAATGAGCAACAGTGAAATGCCAAACATGGCATAAAAAGCCAGAGAAAGAACGGCCAGAAAATTCGTCGCCCATTGCCAGCCACCAAGTCGATGCGCTGTTATGAAGCCAATATAAGCGACAGGCAAAAATACTAAAATGAATTGGAAGGATGTAAATGACATCAGTTGCTTCCTTGAGCGCTGTCAACTGCACCAAATTGATCGAGCAATTTTTTAAGGCAGCGGGCGTTCGAATGCTCGGCGTCGATGTACATTGACGATTCACAACCAACGACATGTGGATTAAAACTTCCAAGCAGTGGCAGTTTGTGATCCGTCGACAACCGCTTCATCAAAGTTTCGACTCTTGCCAAGCCTTCGGCATAGGGCGTGCCTTGAATGCGGTCATAGTAAATTGGATTGTAGGGAGGATTAATCAGGTATACTGAAACACCTTGCGCCTTTAAATAATCCAGAAGTGTTTCAAATGCGGCAACGCCATTCAGGTCAATTTCCGGCTGCAAGTTTTTGCGAGCATCGGCAAGTTTTATTGCTTCGCTGCGCGAGCGTTCTTGTGTGAAAATTTGCGTGTGGTCTGTCGACCAAACAATCGAGCCATCGGGCAGAAGCGTGTCCAAAGTTTTGAATTGGCGCTCTGTTGAGGCATGAGGCTGCTCTGGCGCATTATACCAGCGCGTTAGATTATCGAACAACATTGACATCGAAAACAAAGCACGGATGCGGTTGAAAGGAAGTGAGGTCCAATAGCTTTCTTTTTCAATTCCCAAGCGATCAGCCATTGCGCGGTAATATGGAATGCCGGGCTCCCACAAAAAATCTTTGCGCGATGCGAGTGGCGTGAATTGCAAATCACGGATGCTGATGATCAATTTTTTTGGCAGTCTATTATGGCTCACCAACATTTCCGTTACACCAAGAAGATCTTCCCAATAGTCGCGGTGAACATGGGCATTATAGAAAGACATAGTAGGCAAAAGGTCGGCATGGGCTTCCTGCCAATGACTAGCACCCAATATAATTACGTCTGGAGTCTTCGACAGCCGCGCGATGGTCTCTTCTTTTAGACGGCGGATATTGAGATTGAGATCAAAAACTGCATAGTTTTTACCTTCAGAAAAGGCTTCGGCCGCCGGCACCATGCCGTTGGTGCTGTACATCTCTGGGCCATAAATCTGATTGCCGTTCCAAACTGTGCCAACACCAGCCGCTGTGAACATCAATAGAGCGAGTGCGTAGAAGGACGACTTAAATCCCTTCAGCGATTTGCGCGCTGGTGCCACTGCATCAACATCACACTCAGCTGCTACAAAATTTAAACTCAACTCACTCACGACTAAATCCCCAGACCTTGAGTTTTAGACTTAAGCGCGTGAGTAGTAAAAATTAGTAAAACCAACAGCTTAAAATGGCATCTATAATTTGTTATTGAGCATATAGTCAATCAATACTTACCAACAAGCAGTTCAAGCAAGTGCAAATGTGCTATCAGCATTGCGACTGTCACGAACCAAAAAGCTCAAGACAAGTGGTGCAAGAAAAATTGGAATTTGAGAAATACCTACGTAAATCGCAGTTTTTTCTGATGACGAACCTGACAATAGAACGAACCCAAGACCAACATTTCTAAATCCACTAACGATGCTCGCCGTGATTGCATCGTTCATGCCTTGCCTGAACATAACCACGGCAGTGAGATAAGCCATGCCAGCGCCAAGCGAGATTACGACAGCAAGGTAAAGCGCAAACTCCGCCGAATGGGTCCACAAAAAATCTCGCGCTGGGCCAACGATACCAAGGCCAAAAACCATCAAAGCAAGAATTGTCAGGCGACGCGAGCTACTTTCAAAGTTTTCTACGAGGCGTTGAGGAAATGCCCTCGCATAGCCCATATAAACCAAAAACAGCCCAAGCGGCAGAACCAAAAAAATCACGCAACGATTGAAAAAGCTCATGATGTCAATATTGACGGTTGAATGCAAAACCAACGTGAAAAATATGAAATAGGATATCGGCATCAAAAACGTTGACAAAATCATACATTGTAACGCGCGTTGTTTGTTCACTTGCAACAGCTCAGCAAAAGTTGGTGAGGCAAATAGTGAACCAGCCGATGCCGTTGTCACCATCAAAGCCGTGATCACAACGTTAATTTTTGCTAAATGTGCCGCAGCCACGACAATGGCGGGCAAGGCAAAGAGTTGCCACAGAACTACACGCCACACGTTTCTATCGAGACTGAACACTTGGCCAAAGTCAAAGCGGCCCATCGGAACAAGCGAAAGAATAATCATCAATAACAAACTGGGAAATGCAAACTGAGAAAACAACTCCGAAAGACCTGGAACTATAAATCCTGCTGCAATAGTCGCCGCAAGGAGCCAACACGCCAAAGACCGCTCAGTAGAACTCAACATTAAATACGCCCTAAAAACCCTATTTCACGGATTTATAGCGAGAAATCGTTAAGGATTGAAAAATTAACCAACTGTGTTTTCATCAAAATTCTTTCATCTTTCTTTTAGACCTATTGTGCCAAACACTGATGATTGGGGATTTCAGTTATGGAAAAAACGACAAGTCAGGTTACATACTTGAAAGAAGCGGATTCATCTGCTGGATACGCTGCACCTGAAAAAATTCCAGGAATGGAAATTACCGACGTTTTCGCTGGTGCAGATATTGGATTAGCGCTGTTCGATACTCAGCTCTCACTGCTCGCATGTAACTCGCTCTATCGCACATTATGTGGCTATTTGCCGAAAGAGGCAGCCTCGGGGCAAAAACTTCAAGAACTTATTCGCATTTCATACAGTCGCATGAATGTGCCCGTTGACGAAATTGAAGGAAAAATTGAACGGATCGTCTCATCGTTAGTCCCCGGCACATCTTATACATTTAGATATTCCGCCCCCAGCGGCAGCATTGTAGAAGTTCGCCGCCGTCGCTTGCCGAATGGCACCGTTGTCGAAACCGCGCGCGAAATTGATACTCCCGTTTCAGGTGTGGACCTCAGCACACAGTATGAAATGATCGCCGAAAAATCGCGTTCGCGATTGACTCATGCGCTTGAAGTAATGGCCGACGGCTTTGCTCTTTACGACGCATCAGATCGTCTGGTCTTGTATAACAAGAAATACGTCGACTTCAGTCCCATGGCCGCAGACATCATAATGCCCGGTGTTGCCAAGGAAGAGTTGCTACGCGAGTCAACGCGCCGTGGTGCCTTTGTGCTCAATGGTCGGACCCAAGAGGAATATGTTGCTTGGCGATTAGAACGCCACCGCAACCCTACTGAACCGGTCGAAGTTCAACAAACCGACGGTCGCTGGATCCTCATTACAGAAAAGCGCACTGATGATGGCGGCATCGTTGGCACGCGCTCGGACATTACTGAACTCAAGTTGCGTGAGCTTGAAATGTTGCGAATTTCGCAGCAGCTCCACGCAAAAAACATTCACTTCGATACAGCTCTGAGCAACATGGTTCAGGGACTTTGCATGTTCGATAACGAACAACGTTTGATTGTGGTGAATCGCAGATATCTGGAAATTTATGGCTTCTCCGCGGAAGTCGTGAAACCCGGCATTACCCTTCGTGGTTTGATGGAATACAGCGTGAGTCTCGGCAACTATACCACTGAAGAGGCTGAGCGCGCCTTGCTTGAGCGCAACGACCCTGCCCGCTTGCGTATTCGCACCACAATTAAGCAGCGCCTCAAGGACGGCCGTATCATCGCCGTTATGAACGAGCCCATGGCAGATGGCGGCACAATCGCCACCTATCAAGACATTACCGAAGTGGAGCAAAATGCTGAAACCATGTTGCTCTATACGCAGAAGCTTGAACACTCCAATCGCGAGCTCATCGATTTTGCCTATGTTGCATCACATGATTTGCAAGAACCATTGCGCAAAATTGAAGCTTTTGGTGACCGCCTAATCAAGAAATATTCTGATATTTTGCCAGACGACGGAAAGATGTTTGTGGACCGCATGCACAATGCAGCAAGCCGTATGCGCCGTCTCATCAATGATCTACTTTCTTATTCACGGGTCACAACCAACGCCAAACCGTTCCAAGCGGTTGCACTCGATAACGTTCTTGCTGATGTATTGTCAGATTTGCAAATTCGCATCGAAGAAAATAGCGCAACGATTGATGCAGGTGAACTCCCAGTCCTCGAAGGGGATCCAACTCAACTGCGGCAGTTAATCCAAAACTTAGTCGGCAACGCCCTTAAATTTAAAAAGCCGGATGTTAATCCCATTGTGAAAATTTCGTCCTCGCAGATTTGGGACAATCAAGGGCTGCCGCAAATTGTTATCACTGTCGAAGACAATGGCATTGGATTCGACAATCAGTTTAAAGATCAGATTTTCACAATATTCCAGCGCCTTCACAGTCGCAACGAATATGAAGGAACAGGCATCGGCTTGGCCACCTGCCGCAAAATTGTTGAGCGTCACGGCGGCTTTATCGTGGGCAGTGGCGAACCCGGTCAAGGTTCAAAATTCACAATTACTATGCCACAAAAACAAAACTCTCTGGAGATCGCATCATGATTAAGTCCAATTTCCCAATTCGAATTGTGGTGGCCGATGATGATGCCGATGATCGCATGATGATCCGCGACGCTTTCGAAGAATCTAAGCTCGGCAATCCGATTGATTTCGTTGAAGACGGAATGGAGTTGATGGAATATCTCAATCGCGAAGGCAAATATGCCAACTTGACGGGCCAACCTTATCCAGGTTTCATCCTGTTGGATCTCAATATGCCCCGTAAAGATGGCCGCACCGCGCTGAAAGAAATTAAAGAGTCAGCAGAGCTGCACCGCATTCCAATCGTGATCCTCACCACATCAAAGGCCGAAGAAGACATTATAAAAACCTACAATCTTGGTGTGAACTCGTTTATCTGTAAGCCCGTGTCGTTCGACAAATTGGTCGATATTGTAAAGACCGTGGGTCACTACTGGATTCAAATTGTAGCTTTGCCACCCGAATGCCAACGCATGATTGCTTAATTCCACGTTCCAGCACAAAATAAAAAACCGACCGTAATTTATGGTCGGTTTTTATTTCCAAAATGTTCAATTCTTAGGTGGATGGCAGCACGTGCATCATTTGTTGCGGCAACCACGTTGCAAGCCCTGGAAACGCAATCATTACAAAAACCATGCCCAACATGATGAGATACATTGGGAATGACCACGCCGCGATCTTGAAAATATTATGTCCGGTCATGGATTGCAGTACAAATAGGTTGAAGCCAATGGGCGGTGTTATTTGGGCTTTCTCTACAACCAAAACAATGAATATACCAAACCACACCATATCAATGCCTGCTTGGCGCAACATCGGTTCTATCAAAGGAATGGTGAGAGCGACGCATGAGATACCATCCAGAAATCCACCCAAAACTGTGTAAAGAACGAGCAGCACCATGAGCAATCCAAAGGCCGAAAGATGTAAACTATTGACCCAATTCGCAAGCAGCTGAGGAAGTTCCGTATATCCCATGGCAACCGACAAGGCAGCACCCGCCAAAAGAATAAAGGAAATCATGGCCGACGTTCGGGTGGCAGACATCAAGCTCGATAAGAAATTTTCCCACGTCAAAGTTCCTTGCCACCATGCCAACCCCAAAGCGCCTGCAACACCCAGTGCCGCAGCCTCCGTTGCAGTTGCCACACCTGCAAACATGGTGCCCAGCACCAAAGCCAAAAGAATGTGAACAGGAATCAAATGCCGGAGCGCATAGAGTTTTTCTTTCCAGCTCGTCTTTGGCTCTTCCGTTGGGTGGTAATCTTTTGCATAGCTACAAGAAATGGCAACATAAGCTGTAAAAAATGCGGCCAAGACGAGGCCCGGAATAATACCCGCAATGCTGATGGCGGCAATCGATTCATTTGTCATGGCTCCATACACCACCATGATAATCGACGGGGGAATCATCAACCCCAGAGTAGCAGGACCAGCCAAGGTTCCAACGATCATCCGTTCTGGATAATTGCGCTTCTTCAGTTCTGGCACCGTCATTTGCGCAACTGTTGTGAGTGTTGCGACAGAAGATCCTGAGACTGATCCGAATATTGTGCAGCCCATAACATTGGTGTGCAACAGCCCACCCGGCAAGCGCCCCATCAGCGGCGCCAAGCCCTTAAACAAATCCTCTGAAAGTTTCGTCTTGAATAAAATGTCACCCATCCAAATAAACATCGGCAAAGACGATAGCATCCATGATGACGATGACGACCACATAGTAAGCGCTATGGGCTCGCCAGATGGACGCATTGCAAAAAACTCAATTGCAAATGCCGAAAGTGCAATGAGTGAAAACCCAATCCAAACGCCGCTCGACAAAAGCACTGCCAGGATGACCAACAAGGAAGAGAAAAAAAGCGTGTGATCCATCTGCAATAACTCTAAAGCGCGTCGGGTGCCGATTGTATGCCGTGATCGCCAGTAAGGATCATTCGCAACATGTGATCAACAACGGCCAGTGCCATCATTGAAAAACCGATAGCCATAGTGCTCTGCGGAATCCACATCGGTGTTGCATCAAGACCTTGGCTCATGTCGCCGAGTTCATAAGACCATATCACCATCGACCAAGAAAAATATGACAGCCAAATTGCGATAACGGTTGTGACGGCAAACGCAAACCACTCAGCAACAATGCGAAAACGCCCCATCATGGAAAGAAACAATTCGATGCGTACATGTGCGCCCTTATTCAGAGTATGTGCCATGGCTAAAAATGCCGAAGCGGCCATAAAATATCCGACATAATCTGTTAGACCATGAGGATTGTAACCAACTGCGCGTCCGACAATCTGCAAAGTCGTCACAGCGAAAATACACACCATACAGAGTGCGGCAGCATACCCACAATAGAGATAGAGCCGGTCTAGCCGGCTCCATAAATTTTGAAATGAAGGGAGGTGTCGCTTTGGCAATAATGCCATCGATAGATTCCGCCTATTTTCTATATGCGCCAATAACCGCCGTGCCCGGATCACCGGCCTTGGCAATCCACTCACTGGTCATGGTTTCACCAATTTTTTCGAGTTCGGCTACAAAAGTCGCGGCTGGAGTCTTCACCATCATGCCGTTCTTTTTCAATGTCACCAAAGCAGCATCATTGGCATCTTTTGATTTTTGCAAACCAGCAACCTCCGCCTTCGCTGCACAATCAATTATGGCAGTTTTGCTCTTATCAGTAAGACTGTCAAAGATACCTTTGTTTACAATCACACTATTGCGCGGCATCCATGCTTTCACTTCATAGAAGTGGTTGAGATTTTCCCAAACTTTACTGTCTTGGCCAGTTACCGCCGAAGTAATGAGCGACGAAATAACACCGGCAGAAAGAGCTTGGCTAATTTCCGCCGCTTCAATTGAAATAGGCACCATACCTGTCATTGCGGAAAGTCGGGCAGTCGCCTTGTTGTAGGAACGAATTTTGATGCCGTTTAAATCAGCAACATCGTTCACATCTTTATTGAAATAGAGTCCTTGTGGCGGCCATGGCACAGAATAAAGTAGCTTAAGGCCTTGGGCGTCTAATACTTTGTCAAGTTCCGGTCGCGCCGCTTTGTAAAGTTTCACCGAGTCGTCATAGGACGTCGCGAGAAAAGGGATGGAGTCTGTGCCAAAAATTGGATTTTCGTTTTCATGTGACGATAGAAGTCGTTCACCAATTTGGGCCTGACCCGTTTGAACGGCCCGCTTTATATCGTTACCTTTAAAAAGAGTTCCATTTGCATGAATGACGATGTCAATTTCGTCGGCGGAATTTTCTTTCACACACTGCGCAAACTCTTGCGCATTTACTGTTTGAAAATTGGTCGCCGGATAGGCCGTGGGCATATCCCAGGTTTCCGCTGCAACAGGCCCGCTGGTTAGAGCCGCGAAAGCTACCACACTCAATGATCCCAACACTTTGAAACTTTTCATAGTCCTACCCATTCTTTGAATAATTTGAACTCTCTGAATTTCCATCAAGGCAAATCACCTCGTCGAAAATCTAAACAGCTCTTCGTTCCGAGGATCACTATGGCCCTAAAGCTGTTAAGAATAAGTTGGTAAAACTGCGTTGGAGAACCACAAGTTCTCCAGAATTAAGATTTTGAGGCTTCAGCGTTTATGAAACGTAACTTGATCGAGCAAAAATTTATGCAGTCATTGATCTGGCATCAGATTGCGACCACAGGAGTCAAGTTTGCTTATTTCCAAGACAACGGAGAGTTCAACTTTGGCGAGTGCCTAGAGTTGCTATCGCCAGCGGAAGCCGTCAAAGCGTCGGAACTCGAAGATGATTCCGAAATTCGTCACTACGTTATGCGCCGCGTATTTCAACGCTGCTTCATTAAGGCGGCTCTGTCACATGAGGGTCCGCTAGCTGACATCCAAATTACTCACACCAGAGACGCACCGCCGCGCTGCGAATTGGCTCCAGATACGTCTTTGTCGTTTTCTTCCAGCGGAGCCTTGGCAATTGCAGCAGCCAGTTCAAATGCAAAAATCGGCGTTGATATTGAAATCATTCGCTCGGTGCCCAATGCCATAGACATCGCAAAAAGATTTTTCACGGAAAGTGAGATCAATCACCTTGTGTCCTTACCCAAAAAGACTTGCGAAACAGAATTTCTAAAAATGTGGACCATCAAAGAAGCCTGCTTGAAAGCCGCTGGCAAAGGGATTGTGTATGGACTGGAAAAGTTCACCATTGGTGCCAACTATCATATTGAACCACCACCGGAATTTGGAAAAACTGAAAACTGGTCACTGGCCTTTCCGGCAATAAACCAGACCTATCTGGTGACAGTCGCGATTTTCGAATCCAATTCCTGGTGGACATCCAGAAAGAGATTATAGCTTCTCGTTGAAAAATTAACTATTCCCTAACCCGTTTAGGGAGATCAAAATGATTCGCGTAGCGTTGAGTTCTTTATTTTTTGTGTTTGCTTTGTTTGGCACTGTTGTTTCGGCCGCCGACACATCGAGCCTGGAAATGGGCGACTTCAACATCGATACAGACAGTGTTGTAAAACCTGAGTCAGTTGCGATTAATAATAGCTCGAAAAAACTAACGTTTTCGATGCACCTTGATTCACTAGTTGCCAACGCAGATGGCAAAAAAACTGAGGGGTCCTCCAGCATGGAAGGAAACTTTGTAGTGCAACAACCACAGAAAATTTCGTTACCTACCATGACAGTACAACTGCGCGGTCACATTATTAAAACCGTCGGCTCCACAGCCAGTCTTGATATCACTATTGGAACTGCCCTTAACACAATCAAATGGAACGCAGACGAGGTTTTGGCCAAAGCTTTTGACATTACTGTCAACGAGGCTATTCCCAATGGTGAGTTGCCTGTCCTCCTCCCCGTTTCAGCGATTGCACTAGTAAACAAAAACGCAGGGGGCGGTGCTGTTTTGGTTTCATTGGAGAGCATTGATGTCACATTCACGCCAATAAATGTGGCGTTAAAGCAATAAAAAAGCCCAACAAGTTTCCTTGTGGGCTCTGAATTTCGCGTGTGGTTTTAAATTAGACGACGATCGGCTTAAACGACTGGCGAACAAACAAGCGCCAACGGCCATCTTCCTTTTTCCAAGTTTGAACGATGCTGAGCATCAGTTGCATGTTTTTGCCTTGATACATTAAGTCAGCATCGAAGGTGTGACGCGCAATCGCAAGATCTCCTGCGCCCTTAATATGGTGATCATAGAGCTTGATCGAATGGAAAACTTCTGCTTTTTCAACAACAGTCTTCACAAATTCAACTTTGGTCTGCACCACGCCATTGGCATGGCCGAACGACATATCATCGCACGAAAGCTCAAGGATACGTGCACCATCGCCCGCAACCATGGCCGCGCGGTAATCTTCAATCGCATTTAAAACATCATCTGTTTCATAAGCCACGGCTGGTGTAGAGGCGGCCATCCCGACAAGCGCTGTTCCAAGTGTAACTGCACTTGCAAACGTAATATCGCGTCTATTCATCATTTATCACCTTTTTAGAGTCCCGTCTGGCGCTAGGTAACGCCCATCAATTTAAGATGAGGTTAACAATGGAGGACAAAATCGAGAATTCTAAAGTTTTATGGCAATTTCTCACGGAACTTCGCGATCAACCGTCAAAATGAGCTGACTTTGGGCCTTGGGGAAACCTACAACATTTTTGGGGAACCATGCCACAATACTGGTTATGCCCGACCAAATCTTTCATCAAAAGCATAGCCTGTGGAGCGCACAGTGCGGATTGGATCGGCCTCCTTGCCGCGTGACAAGGATTTGCGCAAACGCCCCACATGCACATCAACAGTGCGCTCATCAACAAATGTGTCGCGGCCCCAAACTGTGTCTAGCAGCTGTCCCCGCGAATAAACGCGTCCAGGGTTCTGCATCAATTGTTCAAGCAAACGAAATTCAGTCGGAGATAAATTGATATCGCGGTGCCCCCTGCTTACGCGGCGAGACTTACGATTGACGATAAGTTCTCCCGCAATGAGTTGCTCGGCCACAGCTTCGGGATTGAGACGGCGGAGAATCGTTTTTATCCGCGCCAAGAGCTCTGGAACCGAGAATGGCTTTACCAAATAATCATCCGCACCCGTGGCAAGGCCGCGGACTTTCTCGGCCTCTTCGCTACGAGCCGTCAACATGATGATCGGAATGTCTCTTGATTCTGGTTTGGCGCGGATCAAGCGACACACTTCTATGCCTGAAATGCCCGGCAGCATCCAATCCAACAGAATGAGATCAGGCCGTTCCTCAGCAATCATAAAGGCGGCATCTTCACCTTGAGCTGAGCAACGAACACGGTATCCCTCCGCTTCAAGATTGTACTTCAAGAGGATTTGAAGCGGCTCTTCGTCTTCAATCACAAGGATGGAAGCACTCATTATTTAGAGTTCCTTCGATGGGTTCATCATTGCTGTGACGTCTTTTTTTGGACGCCCTTCGCTGATGGTTTTACCGTGAATGAGATAGTGAATATTTTCGGCAATATTCGTTGTGTGATCGCCAATGCGCTCAAGATTCTTTGCACCAAATAGAAGATGGGTGCAAAGGCTGATGTTGCGTGGATCTTCCATCATATAGGTCAAAAGTTCGCGGAAAATCGAATTGTAGAGAGCGTCCAAATCTTCATCCGAGCGCCACACAGTCATGGCGGCGGCATCATCTCTTCTGGCATAAGCATCGAGCACATCTTTCAGCTGCGCCTGTGCCATGCTGCCCATGCGCGCAAGGCCCGTGGAAAGGCGACGCGGCAAGGCTTCGGATATTGCATGGGTGCGCTTTGCAGTGTTTTTGGCGAGATCACCAATGCGTTCAATGTCTGATGAAACCCGGATTGCCACCATAATCTCGCGCAAATCCATTGCCATGGGTTGGCGTTTGGCGATAGTTAGAATGGCTTTTTCTTCGATCTCGCGTTCGAGAATATCAAGTTTCTCATCGCGCAAAATCACCTGATCAGCCAGCACCACATCGCGTTTAGAAAGTGCGGTAATCGCATTGTCGAGTTGCTCTTCGGCCAAACCACCCATTTGGGCAAGCATGGTTTTAAGTGATGTAATGTCTTGATCATAGGCTTTGACAATGTGATCGGTCATAATAGTTTCCTCATCTCAGCCGAAGCGGCCCGTAATATAATCTTGGGTGCGTTTGTCTTGCGGGCTTGTAAAAATTTCATCCGTATCACCAACCTCGACAAGGTTGCCAAGGTGAAAGAACGCCGTAAGTTGAGACACGCGTGCAGCCTGTTGCATGGAATGGGTGACAATGATGATGCAATAGTTTTGGCGGAGTTCATCGATCAACTCTTCAATGCGCGCAGTGGCGATGGGGTCAAGCGCCGAGCACGGTTCATCCATCAAGATAACCTCTGGATTCACAGCAATGGCCCTAGCAATGCAGAGGCGTTGCTGCTGCCCACCAGAAAGCCCCGTGCCCGACTGATGAAGTCGATCTTTCACTTCGTCAAACAAGCCAGCTTTTTTCAAACTGGCCACAACCATTTCTTCAAGGTCAGTTTTATTTTTTGCAAGTCCATGGATGCGCGGACCGTAAGCGACATTTTCAAAAATAGATTTTGGAAATGGATTGGGCTTTTGAAATACCATCCCTACATGTGAGCGCAACTGAACCACATCCACATCGGCATCATAAATATTCTTGTCATCAAGACGCACTTCACCCGTCAGCCTGCATCCGGCAATAGTATCATTCATGCGATTGACCGAGCGCAGGAAAGTTGATTTTCCACACCCCGATGGGCCAATGAATGCCGAGACTGCTCGATCTGGAATCTCAATCGAAAGGTCATTGATGGCGTGCTTTTCACCATAAAAAATATTAACCTTGCGAGCAGAGATACGCGTTGGACGCTTGGCCATAATACGCGGAATACTCTGAATGCCTGCTGGCGATATTTGATCCATACTCATTTTCCTTGTCACCAACGACGTTCAAATCGACGGCGTAAATAAATCGCCACACCATTTGCGGCAAATAGAACTGCGATTAAAACCATAATGGCCGCAGCAGTTTTTGATTGAAAGGCAAGTTCCGGCAGATCGCTCCACAGATAGACCTGTACTGGCAAAACTGTGGCGGCATCGGTAAATCCCTTTGGAATATCGGCGATGAAGGCAATCATGCCGATCATCAAGAGTGGGGCTGTTTCACCAAATGCGCGGGCAAGGCCCAAAATTGCGCCGGTTAGAATTCCTGGCAATGCCAGTGGCAAGACATGATGAAACACCGCCTGTTGTGGTGATGCTCCAACACCAAGAGCGGCTTCCTTGATCGAAGGTGGAACTGCTCTAAGCGCAGCACGCGAGGCAATGATGATTGTTGGCAAAACCAAAAGTGCTAAAACGAGCCCACCCACCACAGGTGCCGAACGAGGGAAGCCAAACACATTTAAAAACATGGCAAGCCCAAGCAAGCCGAAAATGATAGAAGGTACAGCTGCTAGATTGTTGATGTTAACTTCTATCAAATCAGTCCAACGGTTCTTGGGTGCAAATTGTTCCAGATAAATTGCAGCACCAACACCAAGCGGCAGTCCCAGACCCAAGGCAACTATAACAGTAAGCAACGACCCCACAATGGCCCCGCGAAGACCAGCCAGCTCAGGCTCGCGCGAGTCACCATTTTCGAAGAAGCGCCAGGCGAATGATTTTGTGATGCCGAACTTGTCTTTAACTTGGTCGAGAAATGCCGGATCTTTCGCCGGTGCCAAACCTTTGAAATAGAGATCGCTCTCATCAGACAAAAGTGCATTCACTACAATTTTTTGTCCGATAAGAGATGGATCAGCGACAACTTGGTCGCGCAAGTCATCAGCAGCACCTTGCGAGAGAACCGAGTTCAATTTCTTCTTATCAGTGCGAGAACCCATATCAGGGAACTGCGCCCGCAATGTATCTTTGAGCAATCCATCAAAATCGCCTGCTTGCGGATTTACAGCGTCAATTTTAGCAGGATCAACCATCACTTCCAATGTGACGCGATGTTCGGTGAACGCAGGCAGACCTTTGTTTATGATGTCGAGAAGTAAGAATGCCAAAAATACCGTGGTCAACACCAGCGCCAAAGCGCCATAGAGCTTGAAGCGCTTTTCAACAGCATAGCGTTTTGACAGAAATGAATTGTTACTATTTCGGGTGAGATCAATCATAGGCTTGCCTGTATTTTTTGACGATGCGTAAAGCCATATAGTTGAGAGCAAGGGTGAAGAAGAACAGCACAATGCCAAGCGCAAAGGCTGACAGTGTTTTAGGTGAATCAAATTCCTGATCGCCGACCAGCAGCGTAGCAATTTGTACGGTGATGGTAGAGACCGCCGCCAATGGATTGAATGAGAGGTTTGCAGCAAGGCCCGCAGCCATTACCACAATCATGGTCTCGCCAATGGCGCGCGAAATGGCCAACATGATAGCCGAGACTATTCCAGGCAAGGCAGCCGGAAGAACAACGCGCTTGATGGTTTCAGAATGAGTTGCCCCCATCGCATAAGACCCATCGCGCAGCGATTGCGGCACAGCATTGATAATGTCATCGGACAAAGATGAAATCAGCGGCACAATCATCATGCCCATCACAAGGCCTGCAGCCAGAGCTGATTCAGATGAAACAATAAGGCCAATACTTTCACCAGAATTGCGAATGAGCGGGGCCATGGTGAGGGCTGCAAAGAACCCAAGCACAACTGTTGGAATGCCGGCAAGCATTTCAAGCAACGGTTTCAAAACCTGCCGCAAATTGGCCGAGGCATATTCTGCCATATAAATCGCAGCAAGCAGGCCCAGCGGTGTTGCAATGGCGATGGCAATGGTTGTGATCAAGATTGTACCAACGAGAAGTGGCACAAATCCAAAACTTGGTGGTGAACCCGTTGGTGCCCATTTGCTCCCAAACAAAAATTCAAGTGGATTTACAGCTTTAAAAAACGCAAAGGATTCAAACGCGACCGAAGCAAAAATTCCAATTGTGGTGAGTATCGCAACAATCGAACTGCTCAACAACACACCCAAAACAATCTTTTCAAATGCGCGGCGTGCTCTAAATTCAGGTCTAATTCGCCTCAGGCTATAGAGAGCGGCAAGTGCACTCGCTGCCGCAGCAGCCAATGGTGCCAACCATCCTGGAATTGACGGAATTATTAGCAGAGCAAAGCTAACAGTTATGCCAGACAACAGCGCAACGCTGCCCCCAAGCATCCCATGATAGGAGGGGAGCGAATTGAACGTGCCGCCTGCTTCGCGCAACCGATTGGCACGCGCAACGCCCAGAGCATAAGTACCCAGCGTTGCAGCCAAAATAATTGCGAGACACCAAATCAACACGTCAATTCAATCCTTCCTTAGAGTGCAAAAAAGAGAGCCGGTTCATCCGCGGTCTCTCTTACATGCCCTGATTTTATTTCAAGCCATCAGCAGAAATAACATCAAGACCCGAAGCGGCCGCCATTGATTTCTTTGCTTGATCTTCGGGTAAAGTGATCAAGCCCTTATCGGCCAAATACCCATCAGCACCGATAGCCTTTTCTGAAGTGTATTCAGCGATGAATTCTTTCATGCCCGCAACGGTTTCAATATGTTGCTTCTTGACATAAATGAACAGTGGCCGTGAAACTTTATAGCTTCCATCGGCAATAGTTTCGTAAGTCGCGCCAACACCATCAATCTTGATGTCTTGAATTTTTTCAGCATTTTGTTCAAGGAACGAATAGCCGAAAACACCAACAGCTTCGGGATTGGCTTCCAGTTTTTGTACAATCAGATTGTCGTTTTCGCCGGCTTCAACATAAGCACCGTCTTCACGCATAGCTTTCCAGATGGCATCAAATGCTTTTGCGTCTTTTTCCTTCAACGCCTTAAGCGGAGCAATTTTTTCAGCGCCTGCGCCCATCGCCAATTCAGCAAAACTGTCGCGTGTGCCGGAAGTTGGCGGAGGTCCGAGAACTTCAATTTTTGTTGCAGGTAATGCAGCATCAACATCGCTCCACATCTTGTTTGGATTGGCGATCATGTTGCCGTCTTTATCGGGGATATTTTTCGCAAGCGCCAAGAACAACTGCGTCTTGGTCAACTCAAATGGCTTTCCGGCCTTTGATTGCGCAACTGAAAGTCCATCAAAGCCAACTTTGATTTCGACAATATCAGTTACACCATTTTTGGCGCAATCCTCAAATTCACTTTTCTTGATGCGGCGCGAAGCATTGGTGAAATCTGGCGTGTCTTCACCAACCCCAGCGCAGAACAATTTCATGCCGCCGCCAGTTCCGGTTGATTCAACGACGGGTGTTTTCATACCGGTTGCTTTGCCGAAGGCTTCGGCGACTGCGGTGGTGAACGGGTAAACTGTTGACGAGCCAACAATTCTGATTTGGTCGCGCGCAGCAAAGGCTGGCGAAATTGCAAGGGCGAGTAGACTGGCGGTAAGTGCGAAACGTTTCATTCGAATGGTTCTCCTGTGGGTTTGACTGCGCTGTCTCTAGTGTCGTCACATCTCGTTTTTGCGACGGATAAATCACAGATTTATGACAGTTTAATCTATTGATATATATTGGTAATTTAAAAAGAAGCCCTGCATAAGCGAGCGAGATGTGGGACAAAGTTGCATAACCACTGCTTTTGCGACCACATTTTTACATTGCCGTGTTGAGTAAGCCTCCATCAACGCGGATCTTCGACCACGAATTTTACTAGAAGATATGAATTTTTTGGAGAATCGATGTGAGAGTAATACGTTCCACATCAGATCTGCTAATTCCTATGTCCGTAAAATCCCGGTCCAACAAAGTAGACACTGCACGATTGAAGCGGAGCCTTGTTACTCTTTGAGGTTTTAGAACTTCAAACATAATGCTCTCTTTCAATGCGAGTTTTTTATTTTGCATCCGCGGGCAACACCACGCAGATGTCAGGCCAGTGACATTCAAGTGTCAGTTCCGGGACCAACGACGACAAGACTTTCCGCGACAATCAACAACGACTGATCTAAATGCCGCAGCAGTCGGGTTAGGTTTTCAGTGTCGATGAAATAAATGATTTCACGTCCGTGACGCTTTCCGAATACCAAATGGTTGCGAGCGAGAATACCGAGGTGCGGCGACAGCGAGTTTTGTCGATTGCCAAGTTGTTTTGCCAGCTTTCCTGCTGGCAGTCCCTCGGGCGTTGTCATCAATAGCTTTACCGCCCGCAAACGTGTGGGGTGACCTAAAGCTGACAAACAACTGCAGAGATGCAACTCATCCATGAATCGCGATTAGTCGATAGGCGTGACAGTTATATGACGGTAGTTTAAGTTACTAACAATTGAAACCAAGAGACAAATCATGAGTAACAAGAAATCCGAAAAGATCAAAAAGAACGAAGCGAATCTATTTTCTGGCTCAATCACAGGCATTAAAATCGCTGCTGAACAGTGTGAATTTCAAGTAAAAAGCAAAAAGCATGGTGTTCAACACTTTTCTATTGACCCTAAAGTCAGTGTTTATTTTGGCGTCATCGTAGCTGCCTTGGCCGGCAAACATAAAGTCACTGTGCAAACAGCATCGGAGATTGGCAATGAAAAGAGCTTAACGTCCATCGCCGTTGGCGAACTCCAAAAGTTTGAAACGCCAGAGAAGATCAAAAAAACTAAAAAGTCACTTGTAGAAAAGCCCGCTGTTGCTGTTTAGAGAAAATTATTTCGCGACAGGTATCTGAATGGAAAACATGCTGCCTTTTCCGAGTTCAGACTCGATGAGCAGTTTTCCACGATGGCGATTGATGATGTGCTTACAGATCGCAAGGCCGAGGCCGGTGCCACCGCGGTTGCGGCTATCCTGCACGCTCACACGGTAAAACCGCTCCGTGAGGCGTGGCACGTGGTGGGCTGCAATGCCCGGGCCGTAATCACGCACAGATAAAACCGTCATGCCATTCTGAACGTTGCCACCAATATCAATTCCCTTGCCAGGTCCAGCATATTTAATCGCATTCTCGATTAGATTATGGACGACCTGTGCAAGCTGGTTGGCGTCGCCAACGACGGGCAGTTTTTGCGGCAAGTCTATCCGCACAGTGCAATCGGCATCCTTCGCCATGGGGCTAATCAAATGAATGACCTGTCTTGCGACCATGCCCAAATCGACATGTTCGGTGGGATGAACATGTTCTGATATTTCAATGCGGCTCAGCGACAAAAGATCATCAATCAACTGTGCCATGCGTTGCGCTTGCGCCTTCATCACGATGAGGAATTCATCTTTGGCCTTGGCATCATTTTTGGCAGCACCCTGCATCGTCTCAATAAATCCAGTCAGCGACGCGAGGGGTGTTCTCAGTTCGTGGCTGGCATTAGCCACAAAATCTGACCGCATACGTTCAATCTGTTCTTCATGGGTAAGGTCGCGCAATATTAGGAGCGCAATGCGCGCGGCGTTTTCGGCCAAGCCCATCGCAGAAATATGAACATCATAACTCCGCTGAACGGGAGTGCGAACCAAATGAGAAACGCGTGCCGCTTTACCTTGGAGAATAGCCTCATTGACGGCCTGCAACACTGACGGTGTCCGCAGAATGCTTGTCAGGTGTTTGCCAAGAATCTCGCCGTCAAAGAAAGCATTCGCGTGGTGGTTTGCCGCAAGAATAGTCCCGTGTTCGCCAATGACGAATGCCGGGTCAGGCAGGGCCTCCAAGATCGTGGAGAGTTGTATATCATCAAATCGATTAGCCATGAGTTATTGCAGTACCAGTAATTTCATTCAAATACATGACGAACATTTCCGGTACGAATTTATCATTTTATGCCAAGGCATTCCGATGCCAGCCAATTTCGGAACGCTTCGAGTGGCGGATAGTTGCTGCGGGTGATCGGCCAAACCAGCCAGTATGAGCCAGAGCCCGGAACAGATTTTTTGAGCAATGATTGAAGCCGCCCCTCACTAATTTCAACGTCGGCAAGATAATCGGGAAGGAGTGCGACCCCAAGCCCGGCAATCGCCGCTTGAGTCATTGTTGCGAACTGGTCGAACAACATCCCTGAAACCGAAGTTGGTTCCGCCCCTTGCGCCGCGAACCAAACTCTCCAAGCATTGGGTCGGGTTTCCAATTGCAAAAGTGACAGACCCCTCAAATCACTTGCACTTAACACGGGGTGCTTAGCGAAAAGGCTTGGTGAGATGCACGCTGTTAGCGTCTCGTCAAACAACTTCAAGTGCCCTGCCTCGCGCCAATCATCAGTTCCAAAATGAATCGCCGCATCGAAACCTTCTGCAGCGAAATTGAAGCGCTTGAGGCGTGTTGCCAAATTAATGGTGATCCCTGGATGCTTTGCTAGAAAATTGCCAAGCCGTGGCGCCAACCACCGCGTACCAAATGCGGGCAGTATAGAAAGAGACAGCGCCCCACCCTCTGGGTTGGCAGAAAACTCCATGCTGCCGCGTTGAATAAGGTCGAGCGCTCGGGTCACATCCCGCCCATAAGCGTGTGTCGCTTCAGTGGGAATGAGTTTTTGCCGGTACCGTTCAAAAAGCGGGCGATCTAACTGCTGTTCAAGGCTCTGGACAAGCCTGCTGATGGTGCTTTGGGCGAGATCAAGTTCACGGGCGGCGGCCGCCGTAGAGCCCGTTCGCAACACGGCTTCAAAAGCAGAAAGCAAACTGAGCGAAGGAAGAAATCTGCGCGAGCGCATTTGACACCTATGCATTTTATACATTAATATAGCCCAAAATAGGGTTATTTCTCGAAGAAATCAATTGCTAATGCATAAGTGCGCCGTCAACCGGCATTTTAAGTTTAAATGCGTCCTAGGAGAATTCCAATGTCCGAAAGCAATGTCAATTCCGCCACTAAGCATTCTTCTGGTGGCAATGCATTTGTGTGGGATGATCCGTTTCTGCTGGAGGAGCAGCTTAATGATGAAGAGCGCATGATCCGCGATGCGGCGGCGGCTTTTGCTGCCGACAAACTTCAACCCCGCGTTCAGGAAGCCTATCTCAACGAGACAACTGATCCGGATATTTTCCGTGAAATGGGCGCTTCGGGCCTTCTTGGCATCACAGTTCCTGAAATTTATGGGGGCGCTGGTGCGTCTTATGTTGCTTATGGTTTGGTGGCCCGCGAAGTTGAGCGTGTAGATTCGGGCTATCGCTCGATGATGAGCGTGCAATCATCGTTGGTGATGTATCCTATCAATACCTATGGCTCGGAAGAGCAGCGCATGAAATATCTGCCCAAACTTGCAACAGGCGAATGGATCGGTTGTTTTGGGCTCACCGAGCCTGATGCTGGTTCCGATCCGAGCGGTATGAAAACCCGCGCAGAAAAGATCTCAGGCGGCTACCGTCTTAAAGGTTCAAAGACGTGGATTTCAAATGCTCCGATCGCTGACGTCTTTATTATCTGGGCAAAATCTGCGGCCCATGACAACAAAATCCGAGGCTTCATTTTGGAAAAAGGCATGAAGGGCCTTTCTGCACCCAAGATTGGCGGCAAACTAAGCCTGCGCACCTCAATCACCGGTGAAATTGTGCTCGAGGACGTCGAGGTCGGTGAAGACGCTCTTCTACCCAACGCGGAAGGATTGGCGGGTCCGTTTGGCTGTTTGAACCGGGCGCGTTACGGCATTTCATGGGGCGTTATGGGAGCAGCTGAAGATTGCTGGTTCAGAGCACGCCAATATGGCCTTGATCGCAAACAATTCGGAAAACCTTTGGCGGGTACCCAGCTTTTCCAAAAAAAGCTGGCCGATATGCAGACTGAAATTGCACTGGGCTTACAAGCCTCATTGCGTGTCGGTCGCCTTATGGACGAAGGTAAATTTGCACCCGAAATGATCTCCCTCATTAAGCGCAACAATTGCGGCAAAGCTCTCGATATTGCCCGTCAAGCCCGCGACATGCACGGCGGCAATGGTATTCAGATTGAATATCACGTTATGCGCCATGGACAGAACCTAGAGACCGTCAACACCTATGAGGGTACGCATGATGTCCATGCGCTCATCCTCGGCCGCGCACAGACAGGAATTCAGGCATTCTTTTAATACCTCAACACCCTAACTGGTTTTGCGCCGCTTGTTTTGACGATGTTGGTCGATCACGACAGCGGCCACGATTATAATGCCTTTGACGATTTCTTGATAATAAGCGCCAACTTTCAAAAACGTGAAGCCTGACATCACAACACCCAGAATAATGGTGCCAATGAAGGTTCCTGAAATTCTGCCCACTCCCCCTGCGAGCGACGTGCCACCAATAACTGCAGCAGCAATCGCATCAAGCTCATAGCCCACACCCAAACCCGGTTGACCTGATTGCGCACGGGCAGCGGTCATCACAGCGGCAAGCCCTGAAAGCAACCCGGCGACTGCATAGACCTTCATCAGATGGTTGCCGATGTTAATGCCTGATACGCGCGCTGCCTGTGGGTTTGCACCAATGGCATACGTGAACTTGCCATAGCGTGTGTAAGTGAGTGCGATATGGCAGATGATTGCCACGATGATAAACACGATAACTGGACGCGGCACCGGAAAACCACCCACGTCAAAACTTTGGCCAAACCAAGTGAAGCGTTCATGCAACAAAGCAACGGGCTGACCAAGTGTGTACCATTTCGCCAATCCACGGACCGAAACCATCATGCCGAGCGTGGCAATGAATGGTGGGATTTTGGTTTTTGCAATCAACAAACCATTGCAAAGCCCCAATAGAGCGCCAAGTGCGAGACCAGCAACAATGGGAATAATCGGATTGAGATCGACCCAGCCCTGCTCCAAAAAAACAGCCCGCGTGTTGGTCGAGGCTTGCGCCAAACTCGCGGCGACCATGGCAACAAAACCGACCATAGAGCCAGATGATAAATCAACACCACCCGTGATGATAACTTGGGTCACACCCACTGCAATAATGCCCGTCACAGCAACTTGCAGAACAATGATCGACAAGCGTTGCTTGTTCGCAACGAAACTTTCGCACAAGCTGTTCGGGTCCCAGTGGCATTTAAACCAACCCAACATTTCAAACACCATGATCATGCCAAACAGCACGAGCAGGATTGAAACTTCCGGCGGCATCCGGCGCACTTTGGTAATGCCCGTGAGGGACTTGCCAGTTTCAGGTGTTGTTGTGCTCATAATCTTTTCCCATCCCTTCTCAATTAATGAGAAGCCAATTCCATGATTTTAACTTGGTCTGCTTCACTGCGATCAAGGAAGCCCGTCACGCGGCCTTCGTGGATCACCATAATCCGGTCACTCATGCCGAGAACTTCTGGCATTTCCGATGAAATCATAATCACCGCAACGCCGTCTCTGGCGAGTTCAGATACGAGACGATGAATTTCAGCTTTGGCTCCAACGTCTATCCCGCGTGTCGGTTCATCTAAAATTAAAATACGCGGCTTGGTGAGCAACCAGCGGCTGATCAAAACTTTCTGCTGGTTACCACCGGAAAGATTGATGATCGGCTCTTGCATGTCCGGCGTGCGCACCCGCAAAGTTGCAGCCATGTCATTTGAATCTTTGGCCAGTTGAGCCTGCTGCACAAATCCATATTTTACATATTTATTTTGTAACACCGCGATCTGCGTATTTTCTTGAATATCGAGCAAAAGAAAGCAGCCTGTCTCTTTGCGGTCCTCGGTGAGGAACGCCATGCCATTGGCCATGGCAATCGCAGGCTCAGACATTTTTATTTCTTTACCATTAATGGAAATCGTTCCTGCGCTGGCTGGCGTCACGCCGAAAATTGTTTCCGCGATATTTGAACGACCTGAGCCCACAAGCCCGGCAATGCCAAGAATCTCTCCGGCCCGCACATCAAACGACACATCTTTGAAAACGCCATTGAGCGAAAGATTCTTCACCGACAAAACGACATCGCCAATTGGCACAATCAACTTTGGGAACATTTGCGAAATATCGCGGCCCACCATCATGCGAATGATCTCGTCACGGGTGAGCTCGCCTGATTGTTTGGTGGCTATATATTTGCCATCGCGGAAAACTGAGACTTCATCCGCAATCTCAAACAGCTCATTCATTTTATGAGTGATGTAGATAATTCCCTTACCCTCAGCTTTTAAAGCTCTGATAATACGGAATAAATGATCGACTTCGCGTTCTGTCAAAGCTGACGTGGGCTCATCCATGATCAACACATCGGAGTTGAAGGAGACAGCTTTGGCAATTTCAACCATCTGCCGATTGGCCACACTGAGACTGCGCACCTCAACTGTCGGATCTATATCGATGTTAAGGCGGGTAAATAACTCTTCGGTACGGCGCTGCATTTCGCCGTGATTAATCAAACCAAATCTATTGGTCGGTTCACGCCTGATCCAAATATTTTCGGCAACACTCATAGGCCCCATCAAGTTCAATTCTTGATGAATCATGGCAATGCCATTTTCGAGCGCATCCAAAGGATTCTTCAACTGAATATCTTGGCCGCGCAACTTGAACGAGCCAGAGTCTGGCGTATAAATGCCAGCGACAATCTTCATTAGCGTGGACTTGCCTGCGCCATTCTCGCCCATCAAAGCATGAACAGTGCCGCGTCTTAATTTGAACTGAACATTATCCAAGGCCACAACCCCGGGAAATTCTTTGCGGACGTCAACGACTTCCAGCAAATATTCCGAACCCGGAACTGCTCCACTCTCGCGGACAATTTTCATCGTTGTAGGGCTAACCATCGCAGAGCCTCGCAATAAAAAAGTGCGCCACCAACGCGTTTTGATTTTTCCTGAAAAATCAAAATCGCTCTAGATAGTGGCGCACTTCCAATCGAATGTCGATTAGTTCTTAGCCATGAAGTCGCCCATGTTGGCAGGAGTAACCAACTGGAACGGGATCATGATTTTCGCGTCGATTTTTTCGCCTTTAGCAAGTGCGATAGCAGCTTTCACAGCCCCGCCGCCTTGACCAGCAGCATCTTGGAACACTGTAACATCCAAGTCGCCAGCTTTCATTGTTGCCAAAGCTTCTTGAGTTGCATCAATGCCGCCTACAACAACAGTCTTCATATCCCAACCAGCCGCTTTCATTGCGTTGATTGCGCCGATTGCCATGTTGTCGTTGTTAGCAATAACGGCAACTGGCTTGTGGCCAGCAGCGATCCAGTTGGTCATCAAATCTTGGGCCTTAACAGGATCCCAACCAGCTGTTTGCTCGTCAATGATCCTCATGCCTTTGCAAGCATCAGTAGCAATAACTTCGTGAATGTCCTTGGTGCGTTGTACGGCAGCTTGGTTAGCAAGATCGCCTTCCATAACCAAAATGTCGCCCTTGCCGCCAACCAGTTTGCAAATTTCCATTGTTTCCAATGTGCCTGAATCTTTTTCATCGGAAGCAACAAATGCACCCTTTGGACCCAATGCATCAACATCGTCTGGACGACGGTTAACGTAAACGATTGGAATGCCTGCATCGTTAGCAGCTTTTGTCATGGGTGCAGTTGCTGAAGTATCAACAGCATTCACAATGATTGCATCAACTTTAGCAGCGATGAAGTTTTGAACTTGTGAAAGTTGCTTGGACACATCGTCATCAGCAATTTCGATTTGCACGGGTTGATTGGCAGCAGCGGCCGCAGTTTCAACACCCTTACGGAGAACCGTGAGGAATGTATCTGAGTTAGCCATCGACACGCCAATGTTGCCGGCAAAAGCAGTGCCGGACATCAAAGCAACGGCAGCAGCAGCGAGAATAAATTTCTTCATAGTGTAGCTCCTTTTATCGAGTGTCCGGCGGCACCCGTGACTGGGCCGGAATCCCCCAAAACGAGGAAAGGCGTTTGCTCCACATCGCGTATGGCCGGGTCAAAAAAGGAATAGGAATACATCAAGTTAACTCTCCCATTCCGCCCGTGCTTCTTTTGGCGCGTTGCGGTTTTCCATTTTAGAAATTTCATTCTATCTTGGAACAATGTTGGAAATATCATTCCAAATTGATGCAGAGTCAATCAGCAAGGGTGTTCAATAGCCTGAATATATCAAAAACTATCAGAAACCGTCTTTATATATTTTCACTGATGTGAATGTCGGCAGGAAACAAGATCGGGGGCAAATGTGGAAGTTCCGCGACAGAACAAGCCTTTGCCATCAGTTCAACAACCCGCGTTGCAATCGCCGCCGTTGGTGTGGCCAGCAGCAGGTCAACGGTGCCGTCGATCAAGGCGGCACGGGTCATTGTAGTCAGTTCATTGCACACCGCAACGATGCGTCGACCAGCACCCTCATCGCGCAGCGCACGGATCAAACCATCCTGCCCGCCACCGCAGCCATAGACTGCAACGAGATCAGAATTGCTCTCCACCATATCGGTCACTGCTTCATAAGCGATCCGCTCATCATCCAAATTAATGATCGGTTCTAGCAGTGTAAACTCGGGCGCATGTTCGCGCATGTAACTTCTAAAACTAATCTCAGCCAATTCCTGATTGTTATAGCGGTGACTACCGACGAGAATTCCAATCTTACCGGGCCCGCTGGCAGTGCGACTGATAGTCCATGCCGCCGTGCGCCCCACTTTGCGTCCATCTAAGCCAATATGGCCTGTTTTTGCTACAGTCGAAATATCACTGAGCAATGTAAACACTGGCTTGCCCGTTGCAATTACCGCCTCGACAGCTTCAATCACCAAAGGATGATCGACCGCAACAACCGCCAAAGCATCGACACGCGGCGCCACATCGCGAATGCGCGCAGCAATAATTGAAGGCACCAATTCATCGACAAATTCGACAATGGGTTTGCCTTCTATAAAGCTTGCAGATTTCGTTGCTTCCACCAAGTTTTTGGCAAAGCTCAAATAAAATGTGTCACGCTTTTGCAAGAGAAAACCAAACCGCCTTTGCGGAATCTCGGTCAGCCTGCGCTTCAATAGCCCCGTAGCGTGATAGCCAATCGCTTCAGCGGCTTGCACCACGCGAATGGCGGTATCTTCCCGCACCGGTAGGCGTCGATTGAGAACGCGGTCAACAGTTGCCACACTCACGCCCGCCTGTTTGGCCAAATCCGTAATTGTAGGGCGCGAAACCATGAGCGAATTTCTCCTTCAGGATGCTGAAAGTTTATGAAATTAAATGATATGATTTGAAATCATACCATCATTTTGTCATTGCGTAAATAGAATGTTGATTCTAATCTAAACAGCAATTAGAGGAAACGTTCTATGGACGAAGCCATCTACCCACGCGACTATAGTATGCTCGGCCGCGACGCAAAACGCGCCGAGGAATTGGGCCTGTCCAAAGCCCAATGGTATGCAGCCCCCATTTCCCGCGCCCGCATTAAAGAGCTGATGAAGCGTTCGGATGGCCCAGCAATTCGCGACACTCTTATTTGGTTCGCAAGTTTCTTCATCACAGCTGGTTTTGCGATTTACTTCTATCCAAGCTGGTGGAGCGTGCCTTTCTTTCTGAGCTATGGCGTTCTGTATGGCTCTTCGACAGATTCACGCTGGCATGAATGTGGCCATGGCACCGCTTTCAAAACCCGCTGGATGAATGATGTCGTCTATCACATCGCTTGTTTTATGATCATGCGCCCACCAACAGTTTGGCGCTGGAGCCACACGCGGCATCACACCGATACAATTATCGTTGGCCGCGATCCCGAAATTGCCATTCAACGACCAACAAAAATTTGGGGCGTTATTGGAGGCTATTTTTCAGTTGGACAAACCAAAGCTGCAGTCAAGAGCCTGTTCATTCATGCTGCAGGACGGTTAACCGACGAAGAACTCACATACGTTCCCGAAATGGAACGTTCGCGGGTTTATTTTGTGGCCCGCATTTGGTTGGCAATCCATCTCGCAGTCATTGCCATAGCGTTATTTATGCACAGCTTCTTACCCGTGCTTCTCGTTGGCCCCTTGCCTTGCATGTATGGTGCATGGGTCTACGTGCTCACAGGCATCACTCAACATGGTGGCCTTGCCGAAGATGTTCTTGACCATCGCCTCAACAGTCGCACCGTGATGATGAATCCAATTCTTCGATTCATCTATTGGAATATGAACTATCACGTCGAACATCACATGTTTCCTATGGTGCCTTATCATCAGTTGCCAAAGCTCTATGAAGAAATGAAGCCATACACTTTGCCCGCCAATACCAGCGTGATTGACGCCTACCGCGAAATTATTCCCGCTTTATTGAGGCAGATCAAAGACCCCTCTTATGCTATTCCTCGCAAGCTGCCTGATGGCGTTGCACCGATGACTGAACCAATTGCTGCTGAATAGGATTTACGATGACCCAATGGATTGATGCCTGCGCCAAAGATGATGTAGCCGAAGAAGATGTGATCCGGTTTGATCATGCTGGCCAGACTTTTGCGATTTATCGTTCGCCCGATAATAAGTTCTATGCAACCGACGGTCTCTGCACCCATGAAAAAATCCATTTGGCTGATGGCTTGGTGATGGACAATATTATTGAATGTCCAAAGCACAATGGCCGTTTTGATTACACCACAGGGGCAGCCAAGGGCGCACCTGTATGCGTGAATATCAAAACTTACCCAGTTAAACTTGAAGGCGCTCGCGTCTTCATCAACATTGCGTAATTGCCATGAGTGAACACGGCATCGTAATTATCGGCGGCGGCATGGCAGCAGCCCGCGCGTGTATAAATTTAAGGGCCAATGATTATGAAGGTTCAATCATATTGGTGAGCGAAGAAAATTTGCTGCCCTATGATCGCCCGCCCTTATCCAAAGCATCAATGGTTGATGAAGCTGCCCATGAACCGGTATTGCTGCTGGATGATGGCATAGTGGCTTCGCTGAAAGTGGACGTACGCCTTGGCAAAACTGTCACCACTATCAATCGCCGCGAAAAAACCATTTCACTGGATGATGGCAGCAAAATTCTCTACACAAAATTGCTGATTGCAACTGGCGCAAAACCACGCAAACTCAATTGTCCTGGTGGCGAATTTGCGCTCACCCTGCGCGACCATAAAGACACTGTGCTCTTGCGTGAAAAATTCCAACCCGGCAAAAAGATCGTGGTGATTGGCGGCGGCTTCATCGGGCTAGAACTTGCATCCTCGGCTTCAAAATTGGGCTGCATAGTATCACTCGTCGAAGCCCAGCCCCGCATCCTCATGCGTGGGGTTCCTGAGCCCATTGCCAAGATTGTGCATGATGCTCACGTGGCCGCTGGCGTAACCATGATCATTGGCACTGGCATTTCGCATCTCACCGAAAATGCAGTTCATCTCACTGATGGCCGCGTGATCGAAGCCGATACGATTATCGCAGGAATTGGCGCTTCGCCTGAAACGAAACTCGCTAGCGATGCTGGTCTGACAATCGACAACGGCATTGCTTGCAACGCCCAAATGCAAACGTCTGATCCTGACATTTATGCAGCAGGCGATTGTGCCTCCTTCCCACATGAACACATGGGCGGAAAGCGCATTCGTTTGGAAGCTTGGCGCAGCGCTCAAGAACAAGCTGCCACCGCAGCAGCCAATATGCTGGGTGGCGATAAGAACCATATTAATGTTCCATGGTTCTGGTCAGATCAATATGATCTCTCCTTGCAAATTGCAGGTTCAGCGGAGCTTGGTCCAAACACCATCACTCGCGTGCCTTCCGAAGGAGCAATCGTGTTGTTCCACATCGCCGATGATGGAGCAATCAAAGGTGTCAGCGGCATTGGCCTTGGAAACTCAATTGGTCGCGATGTAAAAATCGCTGAAATGTTGATTGCCAAAAACGCCAAACCTTCGCCCGAGATTTTGGCTGACGCAGCGCAACCTCTCAAAGCCCTCCTCAAAGGATAATTTCTATGGCCAAGAAACGCCCAACCGTTGCCGACGTGCGCGCCAACAAAGGCAAATATCAATATGCAATGATGCGTGTCGAAACTTGGGATGAACTGGCCGCAGCCGAAGCTGCTGGCATAGATATGTGCTCAGTGCCGCCAGAACTTCTCGCGCAAAAAAAATTTCGCGATGTTGGTCCTTCGATATTCGCAGTGCCCGGCGTGTCACTCTACGATAACTCCGGCACTACCGATGACTTCTTACGCTGGGGCTACAAAATGCTGAGCTATGGAGCGGATGCCGTCTATTGCGCGGCTTCGCTGCAAACCGTGCGCCGCATGGCTGACGAAGGCATTCCTGTGATCGGTCACACAGGTCTCATTCCGTCAAAAGCCACTTGGACTGGCGGCTTCAAGGCCGTTGGCAAAACTGCCGAAAGCGCCAAACAGGTTTTTGATTTAGTTAAGCGCTACGAAGACACTGGAGCCTTCGGTGTTGAAATCGAAGTTGTCCCATCCGAGGTGACAGCCGAGATCGCCAAACACACCAATCTGTTTCTCGTATCAATGGGCGCAGGTGTTGGTGGTGATTGCCAGTATCTATTTGCTGATGATGTGCTCGGTCAAAACACCGGCCACATTCCACGCCATGCCAAAATCTATCGCAACTTTACTGCCGAATTTGATCGCCTCCAAAAAGAACGTATCGCAGCCTTCAGTGAATTTGTGAGCGATGTGAAATCAGGCGTCTATCCAGAAGAAAAACATCTGGTTGGCATTCCAAAAACTGAACTCGAAAAATTTATCAAATCCCTTCCAAAAAACTAACGGAGAACTAAAACTATGATCAGATTTGGCGTCATTGGCGCTGGCCGCATTGGCAAAGTGCATTCAGCCACCATCGCAGCAAACCCAAATGCCCAACTGGCTTACATTGCTGACGCGGTACCAGCCGCAGCAGAAGCCTTGGCCAAACAATATGGTGCAAAGGTCGCAACAGTTGATGAGATTATGAAAGCCAAAGATGTGGATGCCGTTCTCATTGGCTCACCCACAGGATTTCATGCTGAACAAATTCAAGCTGCTTCGAACAATGGCAAAGCCATCATGTGCGAAAAGCCAGTATCACTGGATGTGGCCAACATTCATGAAACTTTAAAAGTTGTTGAAAAAAACAAATCAACATTGATGATTGGCTTCAACCGCCGCTTCGATCCCAACTTTGCTGAACTTGAACGCCGCATTCGCTCAGGTGCGGTGGGCGACGTTGAAATTGTCACAGTGATCTCTCGCGATCCAAACCCACCACCCCCATCATATGTCAAAGGTTCAGGTGGCCTGTTCCGCGATATGATGATCCATGATTTTGATATGGCCCGCTTCCTGATGGGCGAAGAATTCACTGTGGTGCAAGCTTTGGGTTCATCACTAGTTGATAAGGGCATTGGCGCAGCAGGCGATGTCGATACGGCAGCCGTTCAAATGCAAACTGCGTCCGGTCGCATTGCCGTGATCACCAATTCCCGCCGCGCCACTTATGGTTATGATCAGCGCATGGAAGTGCATGGTTCAAAAGGAATGCTCACGGCGGCAAACGTTCACACCACCACGGTGCAATTGCACAATGGTGATGGAACGCAAGGTGACCCCGTTCAAAACTTCTTCTTGGAGCGTTATTTCCAAGCCTACACCAATGAACTTAACACCTTCATCAACGCTGTTGAATCTGGTGATCGTAATCCAAAACCATCAGGCTATGACGGTCTGCAAGCAGGAATTCTGGCTGATGCTGCAACTCTGTCTTGGCAAACCGGCAAGCCTGTAAAAGTCGTGTAACAAAAACAAAAGGCTCCCAACTGGGAGCCTTTTGCAACATCTGGAATACATCGATTTGAACCGCACCGGGTTTGCCGGAGGCCTTCGACCTGACTAAGGAAGAAGGATATGGGAAAAAGTAACCCATCAAATCGTGGCAAGTACACAGCTCCATAGCTATCATTTCCAGATCGTCGAAGGGAGGCGTTGCGCCTCCTCGCAGTGGCAATAAATCACGTCTTTTTAAGGTTTATATTCCTGCATATTTGGCGGAGAGTTGCGAGCAATTACGCCTCGCCGAGTAGGCCCTCGGGTGGTTCTTCCGCCAAGTTTTGGAAATTGTTGCAGGGCACGATAAAATTTTCGGTTCAAGTGTTTGAAATTATGAGAGAAAATGGTGGGCGGTATTGGGATCGAACCAACGACCACT